>CATOOV010000009.1 GCA_951801955.1 uncultured Lachnospiraceae bacterium | reverse complement strand
GTTTCTGTCTCCCTGTGGTCTTCCGTTTCTGTCTCCCTGCGGCCTTCCGTTTCTGTCTCCCTGGAACCGTCCATTTCGATCCCCCTGTGGTCTTGCGCTTCGTTCTCCCTGCGGTCTTGCGCTTCGTTCTCCAGAAATTCTTGCCGGTCTTTCTTCTTGGGCTCTTAAGTTCCGCTCTGCCTGCTTCTTTACATTTTTATCCCCTTGGGATCTGTCTGCTTGGTTCTTTGCATTTTTATCCCCCTGAATTTTTACAGGTTTCTCCTCCTGGGACTTTCCATTTCTGTCTCCTTGCCCTTTTCCCATTCTGTCTCCAGAAGATCTTGCAGGACGTTTCTTTGCTGTCTTACTGTTCTGCGGATTAAATACTGCAGTAATACTAGATTTCTTCTTGGGACGCTCTTGTGTTTTTCCCTCTGTGGATTCCACTTTTGCCCCCTCTGCTTTGGAATTCTCTGTCTTTGCAGACTCTTCATTTGTTGTATTTTTTACCATTTTGCTCACTGCACCCTTTTTATTTGTCTCTTTCGAAGTCTCTTTTGCTAAAAAATCTTTGTTTGAAGTACCTTTTGCTGAAGATTCTGTCTTTCTTGCCGCAAATTTCCCTTTCACCATCGCAATCACATCATCTTCAATGGAACTGCTTGCCATCTTGCCAGTAATCTTCTTTTCCTCCAGAAACTTGATTACATCTTTGGACTGTATATTTAATTCATTTGCAAGTTCATATACTCTGACTTTTGCCATACTTTTACTACCTCCGTTACTCCGTTTTCTCTGCTAATTTCAATTTCTCCTCAAGACTTTTGGCAAATCCCTCATCCAGTACCGCCACGGACGCGCGAAACTGTTTACCAATGGCATTTCCCAAAGCTTCCTTTGGAGCGTATAAATACATGGGAACCTGATAAAAGGAACACATATTGCGAAACATCTTTTTTGTATTTTCCGAAGCTTCCTTTGACACAATCACAAGAAATGCTTTTTGGGATTTGACTGCTTTCTCTGTAGAAAACTCTCCGCTTACAACCCTTCCTGCTTTTGCTGCAAGCCCAAGCATAGATAAAATCCTATCCTTTTGCAACTTTTTCCATCTCCTTTGTCAAATTCTCAATGATTTCTTTTGGTATGGCAGTTTTTAAAGACCGTTCCAGCCCTTTGGTCTTGATTGCCTGCGCCAGACATTCTCCATTTGGACATATATACGCCCCCCTGCCATTCTTTTTTCCTGTTGTATCCAAAAGAATCTCATTTTCTGATGTCTTAATTATCCGAAGCAGTTCTTTCTTACCTTTCATCTCTTTACATCCGACACATTGGCGCATGGGAATTTTTTTATTCATCTTCTATGCCCTCTTCGAGAAACTCCTCTGTAGCTCCTTCTGCCTCGTCAGGCACATTCTCTTCCAAAAACCCTTCTTCATTTTCATCTATCAAAACTGCCTCTTGAGGCTCTTTCTCTGCTTCATCTGCAAATGTTTCCTCCTCAAACTCTTCATATTCTTCATAATCATTTTCATAATCCATAAAATCTCCAGCTTCTCTTGCCTGGGTTTCACTCTTAATATCAATCTTAAACCCGGTAAGCCTTGCAGCAAGCCTTGCATTTTGACCTTCTTTGCCAATTGCAAGGGATAACTGATAATCAGGGACTACCACCTTAGCAGTCTTTTCTTCTGCGTCTGCAATTACGGAAATAACTTTTGCAGGACTCAATGCATTTTCAATCAGCATCGCTGAATTTTCACTCCAATTGATAATGTCTATCTTTTCTCCCCGCAGCTCATTGACAATGGCATTAACCCTTGCCCCATTCAATCCCACACATGCTCCTACCGGATCCACATCTGGGTCGTTGCTCCATACTGCAATTTTAGTTCTGCTGCCCGCTTCCCTCGAAATACTTTTGATCTCTACGATTCCATCTTTTACTTCTGTGACCTCGGATTCAAAGAGACGTTTTACCAATTCAGGATGTGTTCTGGACACCAAAATCTTTGGTCCCTTAGAAGTAGATTTTACTTCGAGAATATAGAGTTTAATGCGCTCTGTAGGTTTGAATACTTCGCCCTTTACCTGTTCATTTTCACTTAAAATCGCATCTACCTTGCCTAAATTGATACTGATATTTTTTCCGACATACCGCTGGACAATGCCTGTCACCACATCCTTTTCCTTGCCATAATACTGGTCAAACAACACTTTCCGTTCTTCCTCCCGGATTTTTTGTAAGATGACGTTCTTGGCATTCTGGGTGGCAATCCGTCCAAACTCTTTGGATTTCACCTCAATATTCACAATATCCCCAAGATTGTATTTGGAATCAATCATTTTTGCATTTCCCAGGCTGATTTCTGTCACTGGGTCTTCTGCTTCCTCCACAACCGTTTTTTCCTGGTACACATGAAACTCACAGGTCTGCGGATTCATATTTACCTTGATGTTATCTGATTTTCCAAAATGGTTCTTACAGGCTGTAATTAGTGAATTTTCAATGGCTTCTAACAGGGTGTCTTTACTGATGTCCTTTTCTTTTTCCAATATATTTAACGCTTCTAATAACTCATTGTTCATTTTTTTATCCTCCTGAATAGTTTTTCTGTTATTTGACGCATTTTAAAAATCAAACGCAAGACGAATCAATGCAATCTCCGTTTTTGCAAAAGTCATCTCTGTTCCCTCATCCACTGTTATAGTTACTGTATTCTCATCGTAGGATTTTAAGGTTCCATAAAATACCTTTTCCTGATTAACCGCACGGTAAGTACGAATTTCAAGTTGTTTTCCCATGCTCCTTGCATAATCTTTTTCTTTCTTCAAGGGTCTGCCCAATCCTGGGGAACTTACTTCAAAAATATATGTTTCCTCTATAAAATCCTTCTCATCCAGCAAATCACTCATTCTCCTGCTGACAAGCTCACAGTCGTCTATCGTAATTCCGCCTTCTTTATCTATATATGCCCGCAGGTACCAAGTTCCACCCTCTTTTACATATTCCACATCTACCAACTCAAATTGATATTCTTCCACGATGGGAAGCAGCAGTTCCTCGGTCTTTTGCTCATATAATTCTCTTTTTGACATTGCAACACCTTCTCTCTTTCTTATCTATTATCTCAGCCATCAAGTATGGGATTGCTCTTTTTCCGCTCGCATGCATAATCCCAGGACAGAAAATTTTGAATTTCCCTCCACATTTGCGTAAATACATAAAATTGAGAGTGGACGACCGCCCACTCTCAAGCCTGACTTTATCTAGTTATCATATATATGATAGCACTTGATATAAGGAAATGCAAGGAAAAAAGGAAATATTTTGTGACAGATGCATTTTTCACATCTGGATCTTATCCTTACAGCGTGTGAAAACAGTACTTTCTGCAGACACCATTTCCTGTTCCTTCTTAATCTTAATACAAAATGCAAAATAGCCAATTCCTATGTCAAATAAGAGGCTATTTCCTTCGTTTCCTGAATCTAGGAAATGGACACCACCTTATAATCCTGATCTTCTACTGCTTTCTTTAAAATATCCTCCGAAATATCCCCATTCAATGTCACAACTGCAGTGCCTGCCTCATGGCTGACTTCTGCCTGTTCTACCTCTGGCAAAGCTTCTAAGCATTTCTTAACATTTGCCTCACAGTGCCCACACATCATTCCTTCAATTTTCATTGTTTTTTTCATTTCATGTTCCTCCTTTATGATTGTTTGTCTTTGTGTTGTCTGTATTTGCTGATTTTCTTGGACAGTACTATGCTCCGTCCGCCGTTTCTTTTGAGGCTTATCCTTTTTGGCGTTGTGAATATCCTGCATATTCAGCCGTAATGCATTGGTCACGACGCAAAAGCTGGACAAGCTCATTGCCGCAGCGCCAAACATAGGATTTAACTGCCATCCAAAGATAGGAATCCAGATTCCCGCTGCCAGGGGAATTCCAATGATGTTATAGATAAACGCCCAGAACAAATTCTCGTGGATATTTTTTAACGCTGCACGGCTTAAACGGATTGCAGCAGGCACATCACTGAGTCTGCTTTTCATCAGCACAAGATCTGCGGCGTCAATGGCGACGTCTGTCCCTGCGCCAATAGCAATCCCAATATCGGCTCTGGTCAGAGCTGGCGCATCGTTGATACCATCCCCTACCATTGCCACCTTTCCTTTCTGCTGAAGGGAACGAATCACTTCCTCCTTCCCTTCGGGCAGGACGCCCGCTACCACCTCATCCACTCCAGCCTGCTTACCTATGGCATTCGCGGTACGCTCATTGTCGCCAGTGAGCATTACAACACGGACTCCCAGGTTTTTAAGCTGCTGAACGGCATTTGGACTGTCCTCTTTCATCACGTCCGCCACAGCAATCATACCTGAAAATTTTCCATCCTTTGCAAAAAACAGTGGGGTTTTTCCATCGCCAGCAAGACGTTCTGACTGTTGTACCATATCCTCTGGAAGCTGGGCATGTGCACGGATAAAGGAAGCGTTTCCGCCACAAAGCAGCTTGCCTTCATATGTTCCTGACAGCCCATTTCCCGGTAAAGCTGCAAACTCTGTTACTTCCCCTGCCGGCACCTGATATTCCTTTGCATATGCCAGCACTGCTTTTGCCAAGGGATGCTCACTTTTTTGTTCCAGCAAAGCAGCCGTAAACAGCAATTCCTCCTTGGAAATTCCCACCATAGGAATCACATCTGTAACTTTTGGTTCCCCTTTGGTAATAGTTCCCGTTTTATCTAACGCCACAATGTCCACTTTCCCAGTTTCTTCCAAAGAAACTGCTGTTTTAAACAGAATGCCATTTTTGGCGCCAATGCCATTGCCTACCATAATTGCCACAGGGGTTGCAAGCCCTAACGCGCAGGGACAACTGATTACCAGGACAGAAATCCCTCTGGCAAGGGCAAAGCCAAACCCTGCTCCAACAATCAGCCAGATAACAGTTGTCACGAGTGCAATTCCAATAACCGCTGGGACAAAGATACCAGATACCTTATCTGCTACTTTTGCAATTGGCGCCTTCGTGGCGGCCGCATCACTTACCATCTGGATAATCTGGGATAAGGTGGTGTCTTCCCCTACCCTGGACGCCTCACATTTTAAAAACCCAGATTGGTTAGTGGTTGCCGCAGACACCAAATCCCCTGCTGCCTTATCCACTGGAATACTCTCCCCGGTAAGCGCCGCTTCGTTTACTGCACTCATCCCCTCAAGCACTATGCCGTCCACCGGAATGTTTTCTCCCGGACGGACCACAAAAATATCTCCCTTTTTTACCTGATGGATGGAAACCTCCGTCTCCGTGCCGTCTTTTAGAATTACAGCCGTCTGCGGCGCCAATTTCATCAGGCTTTTTAAGGCGTCTGTCGTTTTCCCTTTGGATCTTGCTTCCAACATTTTCCCGACAGTAATCAATGTCAAAATCATTGCGGCAGACTCAAAGTAGAATTCATGCATGTAGGACATAACCTGCGCCATATCGCCCCTTCCCTGCGCGTCTGTCATAGCAAACAATGCATAGGTACTGTAAACAAACGCAGCTCCTGCTCCCAGTGCCACCAAAGTATCCATATTAGGCGCCCCATGGATAAAACTTTTCCAACCACTGATAAAAAATTTTTGATTGATTACCATAATAATGATGGTAAGTAAAAGCTGTACCAGCCCCATTGCCACATGGTTATCAGCAAGCACAGCAGGCAATGGGCAATTCCACATCATATGACCCATGGAAAGGTACATCAATACCAAAAGAAACCCCAAGGAATACAACAGACGCCGCTTCAATATGGGGGTTTCCTTATCTTCCAGCGCCTCCTTTCCTGCTTCTGGAACGGATGCCTCTGCTGCCTCCTTCCCTTTTTTTGCTGCACCATATCCCGCTTGTTCCACAGCATGGACAATCTCCGACTCCGAGGCGTTTCCTTCCACTCCCATGGAATTTGTCAGCAGGCTGACCGAGCAAGAGGTGACTCCTGCCACCTTGGAAACTGCCTTTTCCACTCTAGCACTGCAGGCAGCGCAGCTCATTCCTGTCACAGTATATTGTTCCATTGATTCCTCCACTCCTATTTCATCAATTTCTGCAGTGTCGCCACCAATTCATCCACTGTCTCCTCTTTTCCCTCCCGAATGTCATTCGTTACACAGGTTTTAATATGGTTTGCCAACAGGACTTTATTAAAACTGTTCAGCGCTGCATTTACTGCCGCCACCTGGACCAGAATATCGGTACAGTATTCATCCCGTTCTACCATTCCCTTGATTCCACGCACCTGCCCTTCAATACGGCTTAAGCGATTAATCAAATCCTTGTATTCCTTTTGGGAACGTTGTTTTGTTTTACGACAGCAATTTTCATTTTGATCTGATGCCATAGACCTTCCTCCTTTGCCAATGCGACAACCATATTATATACCCTTATGGGGTATATTGCAAGAAAAATTTGCAAAAAACTAAAAGAAAGGAACAAATGGAAGATACCTTTGATGATGCCATGATAATATTTATCTATGATCGGGTAATCTTGAAACCGGATGATATAAGCTATCTGCTGTCCAATTGACTCCCACAAACTTTTCCACCCATTGAAATCTGACCACTTTCCAGGCAAAGCCCAAAGGGGAAATGCCTCTATTTGTAGAAATTCAAATACCTGGCTATAACAAAACCCCAAAAGCAACACCAAAAACCATACACTTTTCACAATTCTGTGCTTTTTCTTAATAATAAGAATATGAATTACTGTCCCTGCAAAGAAAAGCGCCCCAAAGAAACAGAAGATCCATTTTAACAGCCTGATATCCACCTTCGTCTCATAGCCAAAAAATAAATTTTCCACCTTTTGATAGTTGAAAGGATTCATCCCAGAAACCATTACAGCAGAAAAACCCCCTTTTTCAAAATTAGAATTAGCATCGCTTCCCTCTGGTAAAGCTGTCAGTGCCTCCTTCCTTTGCGATTCTTTCCCGTTAAGAAAAATAATTGGTTTTTGATAGGGTGCGACTGC
Organism: uncultured Lachnospiraceae bacterium; assembly: GCA_951801955.1. Classification (GTDB taxonomy): domain Bacteria; phylum Bacillota; class Clostridia; order Lachnospirales; family Lachnospiraceae; genus Petralouisia. The sequence goes on along the minus strand of CATOOV010000009.1, from coordinate 65,824 downwards.
TTGAATGGTGTATGTTCCTTCCTGGCATTCTATCTTTTTGCCTGCCACCTTTTCTGTTCCAAACAAAAGCTGTGCCAAGTAGGAAGAAACTACGCAGGAACCTTTCTTTTGGTCTAGATACCATTCACCGAGGCGTCCCCCTTCTACCCTTATAACATACCCATAAGCCCTGTGGGATAATCCTTGTGCCGACAGCTCCTTTTTCTTACCTATGTTCCAGCTTTCCCATCGAATTTGATTTTTATGGTTTTCTTCTGCTGTTCCTCTTCCTGGAATCGGTTCCAGATAAAGATAAGTAAAATCCTCCTCCCAGTACGCCATCTCCTTGGCGCAGATATAAAACTTTGCAAAGTGGAAGAAACCCAATAGGAAAACCAATATAAAACCTATGTATCTCCATCCTTTGCCAAACCTTATTTTTCTATGATCCGTACCCTGTCACCTTCCTTTATCGGTTTACTTGCATTGATAATTATAGAATCTGTTTTCGATAAATTTTCTTTCACTGCTGCATACAAATTGTTTTTTTCAATTATTGTCACTGGCACATACTCTGCCACAGCCTGCATACCCAAAATAGTAACCTCTTCCTTTACTTGTATTACAAAATCACCTGTCTCTCCGCTGTATAATGCAGACACTGGAACACAGTTGTCATAAAGCCTGCTCTCTTTGGTACAGCTTAACAGGGCATCTCCCGGATACGTGCCAGCATCTGGGCCAAGGGGCACAGTCACTTGGTACTTACCCACATCTTTTGCCTCAACTTTTTCAATTCTCATACCTTCCAAAACCTTATGTTCTGGCTTTATTTCTATGGTACATTCCGTTCCTTCTCCCACTTCAGGATCTACACTTGTTTCTATCATTCCCTCAAATTCAAAAGACTGGCTAAAATCTTCAAGAATCATAACAGGTTCCATGGATGTGATACTCCCTGTAGCTATGGAACAATCCAAAACCTGCCCGTCGAATTCGCAATATACGTTTCCTCCTGCCTGATGAAGTTCCTTTAATTCCTCCAAGGATTCTTCCAGTTCCTTCTTTTCCATCTGCACCAGCACAGAAGAAGGATCTCTTGACACGGTCTGTCTGGCATCTTCCAATTGCCGGAGGGCAGACTTTACAGACTCCTGCTGCAAGGCAACTGCGTCGTCATAATGTTTCTGCATGTCCAGATAATTCTGTTCTAATTCAGCCCTTTTGTCCGCCCATGCATTTTGCGTGTCTTCCTCCTTTTGCAAATCCTTTTTTGCTGTCTGTGCATCCTGAGGTATTGGACCCTCTTTTGCTGCCCGTGCATCCTGGGATGTTACTTCTGTTTCTTGCATCTTTTTGGGATTGATGTTGTCATGTTGTTCCAATTCTGCTTTCGCGTTCTCCATTTCTAAATATGCCGCGTCCACAGCGTTTCCCATAGAGTTTAAAATATCATCGTAATCCTCCTGCGCCCTTTGCAAATTTTTTCTCTGCTGATTGACTTGGTCCTGATAGACATCCTCCAAATTGTCTATTTGAAGGTCACATTGGTAAATTTTCTGTTCCAATCCTTTTATTTGCAGATCAAGCTCTTTTTTGTCAAACACAAAAAGCAAATCCCCCTTTTTTACAAAGTCCCCTTTTTGCTTTTTTACATGCCCTATCCGCAGACCTTCCCTGCCGTATACGGCACGTTCCCCATCTGCCTTGATCCTGCCTTCAATTTCGATCGGATATTCCAGCTTTGCCTGCTCTGGAAATCCTACTTCCACTTGTGGGATCATAAAAGAATCCCCAATCTTTGACAACACTGTCATTCCTGCCATACTGACGAGAAATAGGAAAATTCCACGGTTTATCCTTCCCAAAACAGTATGCTTTACAAATTTCAAAAATCTCATTGAAAAACACCTTTCCCATTTCAAATACTTCAAAATAGCAAAATCTGATAATTTCATGAATTCCATATATTTGGCTGAGAACGAAACCCAGCCATAATGCAAAATTAAGTTTTTAACACCAAAGTTCCAATCCCACCTTGAATTTCATCCCTGCCCCAATACGAAATGACAGCCATGGGAACAAGTACAACAAAGGAAAACACAAAGATATAAGAAATATTTTCTTTGCTGACCTTTGGCATATAAATAGAAAATGGAAAAAGAAACGGCGTCTTTAAAAAAAGAAGGGGCTGTTCGACCATATTCCAATATTCAATGACGTTGAGCAGCATTGCCGCTTTTATCCCAGGCATGGCAAGTGGGAGCCCCATATGCCAAAACAGCTTGAATTGGCTGCTGCTGTCTAGGGAAAATGCCTCATACAGTTCCTTTGGTATCTTACAAAAATACCGATAGATTATAAACACTGGAAAGGTTGAGAAAACCGCCGGAAGAATCACAGCGCTATGGGTGTCAAGAATCCCTAATTTGTCAATTACAATATAGTTGGAAAGCATCGTTACCTGGAATGGAAGCAGCATTAAAACCGTATAAATATAATATAAGGTACTGCTTGCTTTTCCATGCCACCTGGAAAACCCCCATGCCGCCGGAACAGAAATTACAAATTGCCCAGCCACAATCAAAAAAGTCAATTTTACAGAATTCCAAAACACAACATAAAATTCTGGCTGATCCAACAACAATTCGAAAAAACCCTGCAAAGTAGGGAACGCTGGGAATATCACCATATAGGCCTTTCCCTGATCCCCCAATATCCCTTTCAGGTAAAGCCCCAGTTCTTCCTTGCTTGCAATCGCCCCGACCAATAAAAGAAACACTGGGAAGCAGGAAAGTACAGAGACGAAAACAATCAAAAAATATGAGACTTTCTTAATCATAGAATCACGCAATTTTCTCACCACCTTTTTTACAAAACGCATAAACAATCACAGCAAATACGCATACAATTACAACTGCACTTGCTGACATCTTCTCCATGGACATATCCCGGAACCAATTATGGAGAAGATGCTGTATCAAATAGATACTTTTATCTGGATATTCACCTGCCAATAAATATGCCTCCCGATAGGACTGAAACGTCCTAGTAAGGGTCAATATAAAAACTGCAATAGCCATATGCCTCAGCCCTGGAAGCGTAATATACCAAAACCTTGCCATCCTTGAGGCACCGTCAAGCGCCGCCGCCTCATACTGGCTTTCTGGAATTCCTTCCAACCCAGTCAGCCATAAAACCACAAAATACCCCATATTTTTCCACAAAAAACTAATCACCAGGACTGCAAATGTATAAGAAGAATGTAACCAGTCAACAGAACTGCCAAAATAACTGTTTAAAATTCCATGCTCGTGAAACAGGACATTCCAGACAAAAACCAGGGACGCCACTGGAACTGCCATAGGAAGAAGGCAGACATTCCGATACAGGCACTTCCTCCTTGCTTTTTTCTCCAAGCCACAAACAATTGCTGCCAATAACAATGACAAGGCCATCAGGGCTGGCACACATACCATGAGGAATTTCCATGTGTTGCCCATTGCCAGACGAAACGCCGGACTGGCAAATACCATTTTATAATTGTCAAATCCAGTAAACTGTTCTCCCGTAACATCTGTAAAAGACCTTCTCACAACATCCAAAAAAGGAACCAATACGAAAATTGAAACCCCAAGGAAACTTGGGAACAAAAATGCGATATTTTTCCATCCGCCGCTGCACTTATTCATAATTTCCTTCCATCTGGTATAACTCTAATGCCTGTACAATTTCATTCACAGTTGTCCCTATCTCCTTTTCCCCAAGCAAATAAGGTTTTGCTCCTTCCTGTATTGTTTGGAGTATGATACTGTCCTCCATTGCAGGAATGGATAAATTTGAAACTTCATATTCCAGCCTGTCAAATGTTTCCTTATCCTGCCATTCAAAGGTTCCTCCTAACCGTTCAAATCTTTCCTCATACATTTCCAATTCACTTTGGGAAGGCTTTGCCACCATCGATTTCCATGCCGCCTGATTGACAGGAAACCCTCCATCCATCACATTAATTTTATCAAGAAGTACCTTCTGCTCTTTCTCACTGAGGGCAAATTTCAAAAACTCTTTTGCAGCCTCCATGGAATTGGAACCACTGTTGATGCCTGCATTTAAAGAGGAAAAAACATGTTCTGGTAACATTTGATACGACAAGTTTTGACCTGGCACATGGTCCGAAAGGGCAGTAAAATCTACGATAGATCCCAAATATCCAAGACTCATAGCCGTATTTCCATGCACGACATTCCAAACATCTAATAACCCGCCGAAAGCTGTTGCATCTTCCTCATTGTCCACGGCGTCAAAAAATGAAAAAGACATTTTATCATTTTCTCCTGGCTGCAGTAAGCCAACCAGTTCTTTTACATGTTCCAACACCTGTTTTAATTCCTCTTTGTTTATCGAGCCATCTTCTTTTTCAATCCTCTGCCAATAAATGCTTACCATATACGACAAATAATCTCCTATAAACGCAAGAGGCGCCAGATCTTGTTCGCTTTTTACTGCATGTAATACTTCCCCCATCGAATCAATTCCAGAAATTTTGCTTCCTTCTCCTACAATCACTGGAATCTCAAATAAAATTGGCGCCACATACTGTGAACCATCTTTTTTATAAACAGAAAAAAGATTCTCAAATACTTCATTTTTATCAAAATAGGGCTTCAAATCACTGCTTAAATCTTCGAGTATTTTTTTGTCCTGATAAGCTTCCCAGGGAAGCCCGTTGAGAATGATAATATCTGGACCATTTCCAGACAAAATTTCTGTATTTAAAATATTTATGGCATCTGAAACATGGCTGCAGCCAGAATCCTCCATTCCAACCTGGTACTTTACAAAGACATCTGGATGGGAGGAACGAAAATCAGAGACTAATTTTGCAACCATTTCACGACTGTATAAAGAATATACGACCAATTCATTTTCAGGCTGTGCCGCCAATTCAGGATCATATTCATACCGCAGCAACTCCATTTTTGTATAAGTTTCATCTGCCAAAAACATTAAAAATATTTTCTCGTTGACACAATAAAAGTTTTTGATATGGTAACTTACATCAGAGAAACTGCCCAAGGCGCCATCTACCAGCAATTCCTGAAAGGCCATTCCAGAATCTGTTCCATAAATCCCGTTTTCATCACAATAAAATATCTTCTCTCCTTCCTGCTTTACATCCATACAATCAAACATCATATTTCCCAATGCAACAGATACCTCTGTCAAGTTTGCCCCGGTTTCCTTATCCAATTCCTGAATCTTTCCATCATATTCATTTAAATAAAGCTGTTCTTCAAATAATGCGATTTCTACGGGTTTTTGGTCAAAATCCAGCTTCCATAAAACTGTGCCATTTTCAAGATGAAAACAAAAAACCTGATAGGTAATCTGCTCGTTTGACTTGGACTGTAAGATTCCATACAGGTTCCCCTGGCTGGAATAAATTTTCCCCAATCCATATCCTGTACTTAAATATTCCTCCTTGGGTTTTGGAAGTTCTAAAGATAACTGGCTTACCTGCATCTTGCTTTCTATATTATCCAGTTTGAAATAAAGATACTCTCCAACTGCATGTTGTTCTTCCAATGGATCTTCTGAAATTTTTCCAACAGATACAATGATACTTCCCCCTGTTCCAAAACATGCAGAAACTACCCTGTAGCATTCTGGCAGCCAATCCCCTTTAATTTCTTTCTCCTGCCAAGTCTTACCTGCGTCGTGGCTCTCACAAAAATAAAAGGATCCAGGTTGTCCTTCCGCCAAAATTTTCACATCTGTTTCATCCTTACATAACACATTAAATACATTTTTAACAGATACCGGAAAAGCAACCTTATCTTCCCGGTATCTGCCCTTTGCAGGATCCTTTTGCCCTTCCATGTCAGGTTCCATTACCCTGCCTTCTTCTGTTTTCTGTTTTTGATGTTTTTTTGGGGCACATGCCATTGTCCCTACAGACAACAAAAGCAGTACTGCAAAAAGCAAAAATAAAAATTCTCTTTTCATGTCAAACACTCCTTTTTCTATTTTTTCCCATCTTAGCACAAGAAAATTTACAAAGTCCTCTAAATGTTCTCTAAACATTCTTAGAGGACTTTTAGAGGACTTTTGTGTTATAATTTCAAACAGATATAAAGATTGGGAGGAGATTATGAGAGTTTTGATAATTGAAGACGATAAGAACTTAACGGAACTTCTGGTATATGGTTTGGAGGAAGATGGATTTACGGTTGATGCCTGCCATGACGGCTGCGAAGGTTTGTTATTTGCATTGCAAAACCTCCATGACATGATCTTATTAGACCGGATGCTGCCGAACCTTTCTGGAGAAGAAGTATTGAAACGGATGCGCAAAGAAGGCGTGAAGACGCCTGTGATCTTTATCACGGCACTTGGGGAACCCCTAGAAAAAATCAATGGATTGGATCTGGGTGCAGACGACTACTTGGTAAAACCTTTTGATATTGGTGAATTGTCAGCACGCATCCGCAGTGTGATGCGCCGCACCCTCGACCATAATACCCCATTTTTACTGGAATTCGGTGATATCAGCTTTTCAGAAAAAGAGTCTAAATTAATCCACCAGGACAAAACCTGCCTTTTATCCAAAAGGGAATCTGACCTTCTTTCATACTTTATGCGGAATCCCGAACGGGTCCTGTCACGCCTGCAGATTATCGGTAACGTGTGGGGACCAAATTCAGAGATCGAAGATGGAAATTTAGATAACTATATTTATCTGCTGAGAAAAAAATTAAGCGCATTCAATACAAATGTACAGATCATTACCGTCCATCGGCAAGGTTACAGCCTAATCTTAAAATAGGGGGATTTGATATGTTTCAGAAAATCAAACTCAAACTTTCTTTTATCTGTTGTCTTTCTACCACATTGATCGTACTCATTATTATTTTAATCTGTATGAATGTTTCTGAAAAAAATATGTATGAACAGGAAAAAGCGCTCTTTTTTCTAAAATCCAACGCCATTTCCTCTGATTTGCAAGGCTCCCGGCAAATCAGTATTTCATGGTATCAAGACGTTGCAGACCATACAAAAGATTTTCTATATATTGAAATTAACCGTTCCCCCACAACCCTTTCTAATGTGGTCCTTTCTCACAGGGAAAGTATTTTCATTGATGGGATAAAGGAATACATGAAAAACCATTTTCCGTATGATACAACAATTCCTCCTGACAGCAAACAGCATTATTTTGAATATCAGAAAGATGGGCATAGGTTTCTTGTTATGGATACTACATTTTTTAACAGAGAAAAGAAGTATGAAATCCACCCCATTTATGTATACTGCCTAGATAACTTTTACCATAATGTAACGATCCAGCGAATCTGGTTCTTTGCCATTTGGTTTGGCTCTGTCTTAGCCTTATATTTGTTTTCCTATTTCTTTACTTCCCATGTGTTAAAACCTTTGATTCAATACGATGAAAAACAAAAACATTTTATCGCTTTTGCATCACATGAGCTGCGGTCCCCATTAGCCGTATTGAAAACAGGTTTTTCGATTCTGAAAAAGAAACCAGACGGCAAAAAAACAGAACGTATCTTTGCTTTAATTGATAGTGAAATGTCCAGGATGGAACGGCTAATCCAGGATCTTCTCTGTCTAAGCAAGATGGAACATGCCGGTTTTCGCTTTCAATTCCAATGTGCCAACCTTGCTTCTTTAGTAACCTCAATCTATGAAACGTATGCTGTTGTCGCCAAAAACAAAAATATTTCCCTTTCCCTGTGGATAGAAGATTCCTGCTGTTATGACTGTACCTGCGACCCACAGAGAATCGAACAAGCGGTTATCATTTTATTGGATAACGCCCTCTCTTACACTCCTTCTGGACAGAAAGTTTTTCTACGTCTGTATCGTCTGCGGGGTAAATATGAGATTCAGGTCATTGACACTGGCAAAGGGATTACAGACCAGGAAAAGGAGAAAATTTTTGACCGGTTTTACCAAGCGGATTCCTCACGGAAACAGAAAGAGCATTTTGGGCTTGGCTTATCCATCGCAAAAGAAATCTGTCACGCCCATAGGGGTAAAATTTGTGTCGGCGATACGAAAGGGGGCGGCAGCACATTCACAATTAGATTGCCAAAAAACAGCAGGAACCCCTTCTTATAAGGCTATCGAAATGGGCTGTCGCAAAATGCAGAGATTACACAACATAGTAACAATAATGCAAATATCTATACTATATGTTGTGGAAATTTCTCATTTTGCGACAGCCCCAATATTACTTCGCAATTGTGCCTGACACATAGGACAAAAATGCATTTGCAAAAATAAGCGACTAGGAGAGCGCTTGAAACGCACTTATTTCTTCTTAATTTTTTTCTTCTGTTCTTTGGGCAAAGCAATTTTTTTATCTACAACTACCTGCTCTTCCAGACAGCAAAAAATCTCGTCTACCTGTTTTTTCTCCATTTTAGGGGTAAAAAGGCTTACAACCGGCACGATAATAAGCCCAAGGACCATGGCGATTGCCCCCGCATTGATGGGGGAAGCAATATAAGACAAAAACAAGTTGGACACAGTAATACCGATTCCACAGACAAAACTTGCCCAGACTGCCGCCCTTGTCACGCCCTTCCAGTACAGCCCATACAGGAACGGCGCAAGGAATGCGCCTGCAAGCGCTCCCCAGGAAATCCCCATTAACTGTGCGATAAACTGTGCGATAGATTTTGGCGGAAACAGCGCAAGGACAACGGAACATGCAATAAAGAAAACCAACAAAATCCGCATACAAAGCAACTGTTTCTTATCGCTCATCTTTTTGATAATATTGTCTTTCAGAAAATCCAACGTCAACGTAGAACTTGAGGTCAGCACCAGGGATGACAGCGTAGACATAGACGCTGACAATACCAGCACAATCACAATTCCTACCAGCAGATCCGGCAGGGTCGACAGCATCTGTGGAATAATGGCATCATAGATTACGCTCCCATCTTCCTTATGGATTGCCGCCGTGTCAAACAATCTTCCGAATCCCCCAAGAAAATAACAGCCGCCGCTGACAATGACTGCAAAAAATGTGGAAATAATGGTTCCTGACTGGATGGATTTTTCATCTTTAATTGCATAAAACTTATGTATCATCTGGGGCAGCCCCCAAGTTCCCAAGGAAGTCAAAATAATAACGCCCAAAAGATTTAAGGGATCTGGTCCAAAAAAAGAAGTAAAAGCGCCTTTTTGTCCCATGGTAACAGCCACATCGCTCTCAAGCTCTGACAGGGAACCTACTGCTTCCATAAATCCGCCCTGCCCGTTTAAGACGGCTGCAATGACGGCAACAATTCCGGCCAGCATAATCAGTCCCTGAATAAAATCATTGATTACGGTTGCCATATAACCGCCCAAAATAACATAGACACAAGTCAGCACAGCCATCACAATGACACAGACCTCATAAGGAATATCGAACGCCATTCCAAACAGCCTGGATAAACCATTGTATACAGATGCCGTATAGGGAATCAAAAACACAAAAGCAATTGCAGAAGCGGCAACTCTCAGTGCATTACTCTGATAACGCTTACCAAAAAAATCTGGCATGGTTGCCGCTGATAAATGATTACTCATAATCCGGGTCCGCCTGCCAAGGATTACCCAGGCAAGAAGGGAGCCAATCAGGGCATTGCCAATCCCAATCCAAGTGGAGGCAATCCCATACTTATATCCAAACTGCCCGGCATATCCCACAAATACAACTGCTGAAAAATAAGAAGTGCCATATGCAAACGCAGTCAGCCATGGACCTACACTCCTGCCGCCCAGCACAAAATCATTGACATTGGTGGCATGTTTTCTGGAATACAGCCCTACCCCAATCATAATTGCAAAAAATATAATCAAAAATATTATCTTAATAAACACTTTTTCCTCCTTCGCACAACGAATCATAAGCCTAGATAAAAGCCTATGATTCGCTGTATGTTTTAAGCATCCCTCAGAAATTCACTCCTAAAAGCCTTTCTGCGTTCTGCCCTAATATTTTATTCAAATCTTTTTGGGCAATCGGAAGCTTCCTCAAATGCCCCAAGGATTCCTTCTGCCCGCTCCACGGGCTGTCCGTGGCGAACAAAATTTTATCTGCACCATGTTTTTCAAGGATTCTTAAAAACGTCTCATCCTCAATAAATCCAAAAATATACGCCGTATCCAGGTAAACATTTTTTCCTGCCACCAACGTTTCCACTTCCTGCCACAGATCAAAACTGCCATAATGGGCAAGTACCATCTTCTCAGGCGCCACATGTTCCATGACCTTTTGAATCCGCCGCGGAGTACAATGGGTATTCTCTGGAAAACCAATGTCAATCCCAGCATGAACCACAGTAATCAATCCAAGTTCTGATGCATAATCCAAAATCCTCATATATTTTATATCATCAAAATACGTTTTCTGGTAATCTGGGTGCAGCTTAATCCCAAGCAGCCCCAAATCCTTTATCATGCGCAATTCTTTTTTATAATCGGCAGTATCTGGATGAATCCCGCCAAAAGACAACAAACGTGTCTGTCTTTCCTGGTATTTCTCATTTAATTTTGCTGCAAATTTATTGATGGTAGGAAACTGCTCTGGCTTTGTCACAACTGGAAGGACAATGGATACCTGGATGTTGGCATCTTCCATGGAAGATGCCAGGCTCTCTTCCCTCCCATCGGTAAATGCTTTTACATGGGCGATATTCTCTAATTTTTCAATGGTTCTTGCTGCTATTTTTTCTGGAAAAATATGCGTATGAAAATCTACTATCATCTTCCACTCCTATCGATTTGACTCATTTTGGGCTGGCAGCATTGATTACAAGGAATCATAAATTTTTGATCGTCATAACCTTTTCAAGAAAAAATCTTCATGATATCATCTTGGCTGTACAGCTCAACTTCTTTGCTTTTTAACAGCTCTGCTGCCTGATCTCCATTGGAAATCTTACAGATAATGGATGCCTCATTATCCTTATTGGACAGTGCATACATATATTCCACATTCAGCCCGGCATGGCAGACATGGCTTAAAACCTCCTGAAGTTTTCCAACCTGGTGGGAAAGCCGGACGGCAAGCACATCTGTCAGCATTGCCGCAAACCCTTTCTCCTTTAACGCTGCCTGACCTGCTTCTGGATTGGACGTAATCAGCCTAAGCAGCCCATATTCACTGGTATCTGCAAGACTCAGTGAGATGATGCTGACCTGTTCTTCTTTTAAAACATTCAAAACTTCCTCCAGGCGCCCTTCCTGATTCTCAATAAATACGGATAACTGTTTGATAAACATAATATACCCTCCATTCTACATTTTTAAACCAATTTACGTTTGTCAATCACATGCACTGCTTTTCCCATACTGCGCTCTAATGTTTTGGGTTCCACTAGTTTGATCTTTGCTGCAAGCCCAATGGCATTCTGGATCACATGCGCAATCTTTTTGGTAAGGCTTTCCCATTCTTTGATTTCATCCGAGAAGAAACGCTCCTCTACCTCTACCTGGATTTCCAGTGTATCCAAATTGTTCTTCCGGTCTACAATCATCATGTAATGAGGGGTGACACCACCCATCTCCAACAGCGCAGCCTCAATCTGCGATGGAAATACATTCACCCCACGGATAATCAGCATGTCATCAGAACGTCCTTTAAACCTGCTAATCCGCGCAAGGGTCCTGCCACATTCACATTTGTCATAGGAAATGCTTGTCAAATCTTTTGTACGGTAACGCAAAAGGGGCAGCCCTTCCTTCGTCAATGTGGTAAATACCAGTTCTCCTGTCTCCCCCCTCTCCATCGGCTGTAAGGTATCAGGATCTATAATTTCCGGCAGGAAATGGTCCTCATATACATGAAGCCCTTTATGGTATTCACAATCACAGGCGACTCCTGGTCCCATAACCTCGGAAAGCCCATAAATATCAAAAGCATGAATGTGCAGACGCTCCTCTATCTGCCTGCGCATATTGTCTGTCCAAGGTTCAGCGCCGCAGACAGCAGCTTTCAGTTTAATATTGGGAATATCTCCCGCCTCCTCAAGTACCTCGGCAATATGAAGCAGGTAAGAAGGGGTACAGGCAATTGCCGTCACACCAAAGTCTTTCATCATTGTAGTAAGTTTCTTGGTATTTCCTGTTGACATGGGAACCACCATGGCGCCAAGTTTTTCTGCGCCTCCATGCGCTCCAAGCCCACCTGTAAATAAACCATATCCATATGCCACCTGTATAATATCATTCCTGGTCACACCCGCCTGCGCCAATGCCCTTGCCACACATTCGCTCCAAATCTCCAAATCCCTTCTGGTATACCCTACTACGGTTGCCTTTCCCGTAGTTCCAGAAGAGGCATGGATACGGACAATTTCTGACTGGGGAGCAGAAAACAGCCCAAAGGGATAGGTATCCCGCAAATCATTTTTTGTGGTATAAGGCAGCTTATGAAGATCTTCAATCCCTTTGATATCTCCTGGTTCAATTCCCATTTGCTGCATCTTTTTCCGGTAAAACTCTACATTGTGGTAGACGCGGTCCACAATCTTAACCAGGCGTTTTCCCTGCAGGTACTCCAGTTCATCCCTGCTCATGCATTCCTTTGCTTCATTCCAAATCATGTTTATAAAGCCTCCTAAATTTATATTGTTTCCCAAATACCAATTTGCAAATTTCAGTTACCCTGACCATTCTTTGCAAGAGTATCATCCTGCAATGTTTGGTTACTCAGACAATCGGTTGCCAAAGTATCATCCCTCATATCCAGTCAGAAATGCCTTTTTGTTAATTTCCACCGTCTTAGGCGGCACTGTTTTTTCAATTACAGTAAGCCATGCTTCTTTGGAAAAATCCATATGCCGTGCGGCAATTCCAAGGACAATAATATTAAAAACCTTGGAATTTCCCAATTTCTTTGCCTCTTCCATCGCATCTATTTTGTACACGGTATGGTCTTTCTCCAGCCCTTCCACGATACCCTCTGGATATTCACAAGCCCCTGTCACAACTGTGATCGGTTCAATCTTCTGTTCATTGACAACTAAAACGCCGTCTTTCTTTAAAAAATGTGCGTAACGCAATGCCTCTAACTTTTCAAATGCAATCAGTACATCGGCCTGCCCTTCTTCTACAATGGGTTCTGCAACTTTTTCCCCATAACGCACAAAAGTTACCACGCTTCCGCCTCTTTGTGCCATGCCATGTACTTCGGACAACTTCACATCGTAACCGGCATCTAACATAATCCCGCCAAGAATCCGGCTGGTAAGGAGTGTTCCCTGGCCACCCACGCCTACGATCATAATATTCTTTGTCATGTCTGCCTCCCATCTATTTATGTATTACATCTCAAATTTAAGCCTGTTGTAAACTTCCTCTATACTTTCCCCTTGCGTACCATTCCGAACTTACCAGGCTTTTATTTTTCCTATAATCCCAAATTTTCAAATTACCTATGCTTTCACCCGCTCGATGGCGCCAAGCTTGCACAATTGTTCACAAAGCCCGCAGCCATTGCACATGGTATCATCAATCGCTATGGTTCCATCCGGTTTTTTTGTCAGTGCTGGACAGCCTGGTTTCAAGCACATGCCGCATTTTTTACATGCATCCTCCACAGGTTTACATTTGTATGGGAATACGTTTCCTTTTAACAGGACACAGGGGGATTTTGCAATGATTACAGAAACGGCGTCCCGTGCCACTTCTTCCTTAACAATTTCTTCCACCTTTTGGATATCGAACGCATCCACTTCCACCACATGTTCAATCCCCATTGCCTTACAGAGCTGGTAAATATTGATCGCTGGAACTGTTTCCCCTTTCAGTGTCTTTCCAGTGGCGGCATGGTCCTGGTGCCCCGTCATTCCGGTGGTGGAATTATCCAAAATAATCACTGTCCCTGTGGCTTGGTTATATACCATATTCATCAAAGAATTGACTCCGGTATGCATAAAGGTAGAATCTCCAATCACTGCCACCCAGTGTTTGATATATTCTTTGCCTTTTGCCTTTTCCATCCCATGCAGCGTAGAAATGCTTGCGCCCATACAGATAGTTGTGTCGATTACGTTTAAGGGGGGCACCGCGCCCAAGGTATAGCACCCGATATCCCCTGCCGCGTGAATGCCTAATTTTTTCAATACGGTGTAAACGCTTCTGTGGGGGCAGCCTGGGCACAAAATCGGCGGTCTTGCTGGAACCTTTGCTGCTTCTTTTACACAGACTTTTTCATTCAGTATTTTTTCCCGGATCATATTGGCAGAATATTCCCCCTGGACCGTAAAAATCTCTTTTCCTACCGCCTGAATCCCCCAGGATTTTACTTGTTCCTCAATCACTGGCTCCAGTTCTTCAAATATGTACAGCTTCTCTACTTTGGAAGCAAATTCTTCAATCAGTTTTCTGGGAAGGGGATGCACCATGCCAAGCTTTAATACCGAGGCATTGGGACATGCCTCCTTGACATATTGATAAGGGATTCCACTTGTAATAAACCCAATGGACGTATCCTTATATTCTGCCTGGTTAATGGCAAAACCGCTGCCATCTTCCGTCATCGCCTTCAATCTCTGTTCCACATAGACATGCCTTCCGATGGCATTGCCAGGCATCATGACAAATTTCCCCGAATTTCTTTCATACGGCTTATCCTCTGGTTCGATTCGTTCTTCCAAGGTGACCGTACCTTGGGAATGGGCAAGGCGCGTAGTTGTCCTGACTATAACCGGCGTATCATATTTTTCACTGAGTTCATATCCAAATTTTACAAAATCCTTTGCCTCCTGGCTGTCGGAAGGCTCTAAGACAGGCACCATTGCCGCCCTTGCCACACATCTGGTATCTTGTTCATTCTGGGAGCTGTAAAGCCCTGGGTCATCTGCCGCAACCAAAACCAATCCTCCATTTACCCCTCCATAGGAGATGGTATACAAAGGATCGCTTGCCACATTGACGCCTACATGCTTCATGGAGGCCATTGCCCGGACGCCGCTGATGCAAGCGCCGATTGCCACCTCTGTTGCCACTTTCTCATTGGGGGACCATTCTGCATAAATTTCATCATACAAAGCAATATTTTCGCTGATTTCCGTACTTGGCGTACCTGGATATGCAGCAGAAACCTTTACCCCTGCTTCATAAGCGCCCCTGGCGATTGCTTCATTTCCCAACATAATTTTTTTATCCACTGATTACACTTCCTTTCTCAAATCTTTGACTCTCTGGGCTTTGCCCTCAAACCGCTGCAGTGTGTTGGGAGATTCCATACGGATTTTTGCATCCAATCCCAAAACCAACCGAAGCTTTTGTTTGATTTTCTTCTCCAGTGCCTCCAATTTCTTGTAAGCGTCCACCGGTTCCACAAGCTCTACCCGAATTTCCAATATATCAGAATGATTCTTCCTTGTCACAATAATCTCATAATGAGGACCAATTTCATCAATGCCAAGCAGCACTTCCTCAATCTGGCTGGGGAATACGTTGACACCGCGGATTTTTAACATATCATCTGTCCTGCCGTCCAGATTTTCCATACGCACAGTGGTCCTGCCGCACTTGCAAGGTTCATAAAGCAGCCTTGTCACATCTTTGGTGCGGTAACGGATCAAGGGCAGGGCTTCTTTATAAATACAAGTGATCACCAATTCCCCTTTTTCTCCTGGCGGAAGCACCTGCCCGGTTTTCGGGTCAATAATTTCTGGTATAAAAAAGTCTTCGTTGATATGCATTCCGCAAAGTTGTTCACACTCTCCAGACACTCCTGGCCCCATCAGCTCACTCATTCCATAATTGGAGGTCACTAACATATCATCCCCCCACAACTTATGCATCTCCGTACGCATCGCCTCTGTCAAAAGTTCACTGCCCACCAGACCTATTTTCACTTTTAAATCCTTCTTTGGGTCAATTCCCATCTGCTTTGCCACTTCTGCAATCCGCAAAGCATACGATGGCGTTGCAACTAAGAGTGTAGTCCCAAAATCTTTCATAAACATAATCTGCTTTTCTGTATTCCCAGTGGAAGAAGGCACGATCGCCGCCCCCATATTTTCCAAACCAAAGTGCAGCCCCAAAGCGCCGGTAAACATGCCGTAACCAAAACAGATCTGCGCCACATCCTTCTTTGTTGCGCCGCCCATAGCGGCAATCCTGGAAACGCATTCCGTCCACATCTCTAAATCTTTTTGGGTATATCCCACTACCGTTGGTTTCCCTGTGGTGCCGCTGGATGCATGGATGCGCACCAGCTCATCCTTTGGCACTGCAAACAGCCCAAAGGGATAATTATCCCGCATATCTTGTTTTGTAATAAATGGAAGTTTTCTAAGATCCTGTAATGTTTTAATATCTTCTGGTTTTACCCCTGCATCTTCCATTTTCCGGCGGTACGGCGCAACCTTTTGATATACCCGATTCACTGTTTCCTGAAGCCTCTGCAGCTGAATTGCTTCCATTTCAGATCTTGACATCGTCTCTTCTTTTGCCCAAATCATTTTATCTTCTCCTTCGAATCATATTCTAATCCCAAAAATCAAGCACAGACAAAATTATTTTATCATAAACCAATCCCCTATTCCACAAAATTCTACATTTTCACAAAATTCATATGACAATTTGCCATATTCAAACTATATTTTTGTTGAGAAAATAAGAACCCTATGTTATCATAATGTAAAAATCATGTATTATTGGAATTTTTTGCTTTTTGATATATAAAGATTCCAAATGATACAGAAATAAACGAAGGAGGGTACCTTATGAAAGAAAAGATTTCTTTCCAAAAACGCATGATGCGTACAGTGACAATTTTTACGCTTTTGTTCCTGCTCCCATTCTTGGGCAGCATTCCAGGTATCAAGGCACAGGCGGCTGACCAACGGTCAACCATTAACAATCCTACTTACACGTTTACATCTACAAATGGCACCGCTGTTTCCTCAAAAGCAAATGCCAACGAGACCACCGTCTTGATATTCGGTCATACAAAATGTGGTTACACAAGATCCACGCTGAACAGCATTTCTTCCTGTGACTGGGTAAAACGTTCCGATATCCGGGTTATTTTTGCAGAAACCAATGGGCATACCCAAGAGGAAGTCCTTGCCTATGAGGAAGGATATCAATGTCCAGATATCACATTCTGTTATGACGAATCTGACCAGAACTTTATGGCTATGGTTGGCTATGCGCAGCTTTTCGGCGCAAATGGAGGCAAATATCCGATGATTGTGCTGATTGACAAAGACAATAAAGTGCAGAATATACTCTCAGGTACAAAGACAGCAGACGAACTTTTAACAGAAATTAAAAAATTTGCAGAGATTGATGAAGGCGGAAGCACTACGCCTCCCTCTGAACCTGGCACTGGGATTGAAAATATTGCCTATGGGCTGAAAACCATAGATAACACAACCGTTTCCACAAAGGCAAATCCCAATGAGACAACCGTCCTGATCTTTGGCTATACCACCTGCGGCAATACAAAAGCTACCTTGCAAGACGTTGATAAAAGTGATTGGGTGGACCGTTCCGATATCCGCGTGATATTTGCAGATGTGTATGGCGCAACCTTGGAAGATACAAAAGCATTTGCACAAAATTATCCAGGGAAGGAAATTATATTCTGCCACGATGAATCTATGCTGAATTATAACCTTGCATTATCTTACCTTGCACTTGACAATAAAACTGGCGGAACTTTTCCATATATCGTATTGATTGATAAAAATAATAAGGTTCAAAGCATTACATTAGGTCCTAAGACGGCAGAAGAAATTATTACAGCGATCAATAAATTTGCTGAAACCCCAGAGCCTACTCCTACGCCGACACCGACACCAGACCCAACGCCTACTCCTACGCCGACACCGACACCAGACCCAACGCCGACTACAAATGTTTCCAATGTTTCTGGGTTTAAGGCCTCTTCCTCTGCAAAAAGCGTAAAATTGACCTGGAAAAAGGTTTCCAAGGCAAATGGATATATAATCTATCAATATAACAGTTCCAAAAAAACTTGGGTTAAGAAAAAAACTCTGAAAACAAATACTACCTCATATACCGTAAAGAGTTTAACGCCAGGTACTGCTTACCGTTTTGCAGTAAAGGCGTATATCCAGGCAAATGGGAAACAGGTGAACAGTAAATCCTATACTTCCCTGTATACAGCGACAAATCCTAATGCCGTCAGCTTTAAAGTAACGCCAGGGAAGAAAAAAGCAACGATAAAATGGAATAAAGTAAAGGGCGCCACCGGCTACACTGTCTACTATAAAACCAGCTTAAAAGGTTCCTGGAAAAAATTAAAGGCTACAAAAAGTACCAGCTATACCAAGACAAAATTGACCTCAAAGAAAACATATTATTTTACGGTAAAAGCATATAAAACCTATAAAGGCAAAACTTATACCAGCAGTTTTGCCTCTAAAAAAGTAAAAATCAAATAATTTAAGGCTCACACAAAAAGGCTGCCACATTTCAAACAGATTTTTGAAACGTGGCAGCCTTTCCATATGTATTTGTTTTTCCTTCACTTTCCTGTGGTTTGTGCACGAAATCCAAGATAGAATTTATCACTGCTCCATCCAGTCCCCCTGTAAAACAATCTGCGGCACGGTTTTTCCCTGTTTGTTGTAGCTGCATATCCTTTTATCCTGCGGGTGATTACAGTGTAGCCCTCAGATTTATTTATCATATTTCCATTCATTTGAAAATTCTCTTTTTACTTTCTGAACCTGTGTTCCCTTTCGCTTTTACTTATGATAAGGCTCATTCATGATAATGCGGTAACTCCTATAAATTTGTTCCAGCAATACCACCCTCATCAACTGATGTGGAAACGTCATTTTGGAAAAACTTAGTTTATAATCTGCCTGATTTAAAATCCTATCAGAAAGCCCCAGGGAACCTCCAATTACAAATTGTATATGGCTGGTTCCATGGATGCCAAGGTTTTCAATCTTTTGTGAAAGCTCCAAAGAATTGATCATTTTTCCATCAATCGCAAGGGCGCAGACCCATGCATCTTCTGCAATATGCTTCATAAGCCGCTGTCCCTCTTTTTCTTTTATTTGAAATTCTTCTGTTTTGCCTGCATGGTCTGGAGTCTTCTCATCTGCCACCTCTACAATTTCCAATTTACAATAGCGGTTCAAACGTTTTCGAAATTCTTCCAATGCCTGCCGGTAAAAACTTTCCTTGATTTTTCCCACTGCCAATACTGTGATTTTCATATTTTTCACCTTTCTCTAAACATTTCGTTTTACACTTGCAAAACTTCTTAACATTCAAAATAATTGAATTTCCCAATGTTCTAACAGATTTGTTGCTGTTTATCATAATACGCATTGCAAACTTCTCGTTTTGAATAATTCAAAATGATTGTAATATTTTCCCATTTCATTTATAATAACATTATTGATGCAAACTGGAGGTAGAGACAATGTCAGATACAACGCCAAAAACACCACATATTTATGTGGAAGCAGGGAAAAAATTGGAAGATGCAGATTCTACCGCATGGACATTTACCTTGTTGGGAATATTGGGACTAACAGCCATTATCCTGGTTTGGACAGGCTTGCTCCCCATAAATATTCCATTTTTTACGTTATTACTGGGAACCATCGTTCTGGGGATTTTGTTTGCTTTCTTTATTGCCGTGGGACTCTTTGCCTTTCATTGCAAAAAAAAGCTCAGTTCTGCCAAAATAAAAGAAGATGCATGTATCTGTCAAATCCGCCAGTGGTTTCAGGAGCATTATTCTGCGGATGCCATTTCAAATGGCATGGATGAAGAAGATCTCCCCATTGAACAGTTATATTTTATCCGCTCCGAAAACATTAGCCGGCTTCTGGCAGAGGAATTCCCCAAATTAGAAGAATCCTTTGCAGAATATATGCTGGAAAATATTTATCAAATGTATTTTCCAGATTAAATACAGCCGCAGCAATCAAATTTTTTCTAAAAACACATAACCAGAGGTGAAGGAATATGAAATTATTAGAAGAAAGAATCAAACAAGACGGAATTGCCGTAAATGAACATATTTTAAAGGTTGACAGCTTTATCAATCACCAAATTGATCCTGGGCTTATGCAGGAAATGGGCAACGATATTGCAGACCACTTCAAAGGCAGGGGCATCACAAAAATTGCCACCATCGAAAGTTCTGGAATTGCCCCAGCACTTATGGTATCCATTGCAATGGGAGTTCCATTAATTATTCTGAAAAAGCAGCCCTCCAAAATTCTCAACCAGGATCTTTATCAGACAGTGGTTACTTCCTTTACCAAAGAAACCAATTACGAGCTGACCCTTTCTAAAAAATATATCAGCGCCAACGACCATGTGCTGATTGTGGATGATTTCCTTGCAAATGGTGAAGCTGCTACCGCTACGCTCCGCCTGCTGCGCATGTCCCATGCAACGATTGCAGGTTTTGCTGTTCTTATTGAAAAATCTTTTCAGCCTGGACATGAAAAACTTACTTCTCAAGGGATTGAAGTCTATGCATTGGCACAGATCATGAAATTATCAGAAAACTATATTGAATTTGCATAACGATTCAGAACCCCATGGAAATAGAAATTCAAACCTTTCAAATTTATTTGATATGGGATGAATTTCTATTTCCATGAGGGGGATTAATCCCCCTCAGCCACAGACATGACAGCTCTGCTGGCATGTCTGTGGCATGGGGTTCTGAATCGTTGGCTGGTCTTACTTTTCTTTTCCTGGAAGGAGCGTTTTCAGTTTTAATGCCTTGTCAATGTTTCCATCTACTTTTAATTTCTGCATCGTGACTGCAACGATGGGGTCCTTTTTCCCTTCTGCAATTTTTCTCAATGTCTTTGCTGAACAAGTAAAAATGACATCTCTGTCATAGTATTCATAAGGCTCCACATACAGCTTGCCATCTTTTACTTCCACATAGAAGGTACCCGCGGCATCTCCTGTAATGTTGAATTGATATGCCAAATGCTCCTGTATGCTGCCCGCATCTGCCCGCATCAGTGTCTTTTTTACCTCTTCAAAAAATGTTTCAAACGTCATAGTGTCTTTTCCTCCTTTTCTTTTGCAGTTTCGTATAGAAAACGGCGAAACTTCTGTGATATAATTTCTTACGTTTCGCTATTATCTTTTCCTCAATTCATCATATCTTTACACTTCGTTATTATTTTTACCCAGTTTGCCCTATCCCTACATTTCGCTATTATCTTTTTTAATCTAAAAATCAAACAAGGATAACTGGTTGGATTCCGGCAAATCACCTAAAATCCCTAAATCATTCATCAGGTCAATCACTGTCTTAGAGACTTTGGTCCGCTGGCGAAAATCATCCTTCGACAAAAACGGACCATCCTTTGCAGCTTCCACCACTGCCTCCGCCGCCTTATCCCCAAGCCCTTCAATACTGTCTAAGGAAGGCATCAGTTTTCCATCGACAATTTGAAAGGTATGTGCCTGTGCCGTAAACAAGTCCAGCGGTACAAATGTAAATCCTCTGGCATACATCTCCTGGACAATCTTCATATCCTTTATGGTATCTTGCTCTTTTTTCGTCAAGGAATCTTTTCTGCGCTCATAATCTGCGATAAAATAATTTAATTTTTCCTTTCCCTGGCACATCAATTCATAACTGAAAGAAGTGGCACGGATACTGAAAAATGCAGCATAATATGCCAATGGATAAAATACTTTGCAATAGGCAATACGCCATGCCATCATAACATATGCCGCTGCATGTGCCTTGGGGAACATGTACTTAATTTTCTTACAAGACCAGATATACCAGTCCGGCACCTTGTGTTCCGCCATAACCTGCTCCCACTCCGGTTTTAATCCTTTCCCTTTTCGGACGCTCTCCATAATGGTAAAACTCAACTCGCTTTCCATCCCCATGCCAATCAAATACGTCATAATATCATCACGGGTACAGATCGCAGTAGAAATGGTAGCTTTTCCTTCCTGAATCAGTGTCTGGGCATTCCCAAGCCAAACATCTGTCCCATGGGATAAGCCAGAAATACGCACCAAATCAGAAAAAGACTGTGGATTGGTATCAATAAGCATTTGAATTACAAACTCCGTTCCAAACTCTGGAATCCCCAGGGAACCAAGCTTGCAGCCGCCGATATCTTCTGGGTCAATTCCCAAAGCTTTCGTGCTCTGAAACAGCGACATGACATCCTTATCATCCAAAGGAATTTTCTGTGGGTCAATCCCGGTTAAATCTTCCAGCATACGAATCATGGTAGGATCGTCGTGTCCAAGGATATCCAATTTCAGCAAGTTATGGTCTATGGAATGGTAATCAAAATGGGTTGTAATAATATCTGTTTCCATATCGTTTGCCGGATGCTGGATAGGGGTAAAAGAATGGATTTCCTCCCCCAAAGGAAGTACGATAATCCCCCCAGGATGCTGTCCAGTGGTACGCCTGACCCCCACACATCCTTGTACAATACGGTCAATTTCACAATTCCGCTTGCGGATTCCCCGCTCTTCATAATAATTTTTTATATAGCCAAAAGCCGTCTTATCGGCAAGCGTACCAATCGTACCAGCACGATAAGTCTGCCCATATCCAAAGATCACCTCGCAATATGCATGTGCCTTGCTTTGGTATTCTCCCGAAAAATTCAAATCAATATCCGGCTCCTTGTTCCCCTTAAAACCAAGGAATGTCTCAAAAGGAATATCAAAGCCCTCCTTTTCCAAAGGTTTCCCACAAACTGGACAGTCCCTGTCTGGCATATCACATCCGGCACGTCCTGCAAACACTTTTACTTCTGGGGAGTCAAAATCACTGTAATGGCAATGTTTGCAGTAATAGTGCGGTGACAGGGGGTTTACCTCTGTAATACCTGACATGGTCGCGACAAAGGAAGAGCCTACAGATCCCCTGGAACCTACCAGGTATCCGTCCTCATTTGATTTCCACACCAGTTTCTGCGCGATAATATACATTACCGCATAACCATTGGAAATAATGGAATTTAGTTCCCGTTCCAGTCTTTCCTCGACAATCTCCGGCAGATTGTCCCCATAAATCTCATGGGCACGGTTATAACAGATATCCCTGAGCATCTGGTCAGAATTTTCAATTACTGGGGGACATTTGTCTGGGCGGACCGGGGAAATTTTTTCACACATGGCAGCAATCTTATTTGTATTGGTGATAACCACCTCTTCTGCCTTCTCGCTGCCCAGGTATGCAAATTCTTCCAGCATTTCTTCTGTCGTATGCAAATACAATGGCGCCTGGTCATCCGCATCCTTAAATCCCTTTCCAGCCATGATAATCCGCCGGTATACTTCATCTTCTGGATCCAAAAAGTGTACATCACAAGTTGCCACCACCAACTTGCCAAATTCTTCCCCAAGCTTTACAATTCTTCGATTAATGTTCCTTAATTCCTCTTTGGAAGCAGCCATAGGGTTGTCTTCTTTCATCAGAAACGCATTGTTTCCCAGAGGCTGGATTTCTAGATAATCATAAAACCTTACCAGCCTTGCAATTTCCTCCTCAGAACTTCCCCGCAGAATTGCCTGGTACAGCTCTCCTGCTTCACATGCAGAACCGATCAACAACCCTTCCCTGTGTTTTAAAAACTCACTCTTTGGAATTCGGGGCTGCCTATGAAAATATGTCAAATGTGAATCTGACACCAACCGATAAAGATTGATACGCCCTAAATCATTGGCTGCAAGGATGATGGCATGGTGGCTGGGCAATTTTTTAATATTGTCCACGGAGGTACTTCCAAGTTCATTGACCTGTTCTAAGGTTTCGATTCCCCGTTCCCTTAGCATTTCCATAAATCTCAGAAAAATTTCTGCAGTACATGCCGCGTCGTCCACGGCACGATGATGGTTATCCAGGGAAATTTTCAAAGCCTTTGCCACCTTGTCCAGTTTAAACCGGCTTAATTGAGGCATCAATACCCTGGCAAGCGCCACGGTATCAATTACAGTATATTCGCAAGGTAGTTTCTGGCGCTGGCAATTATTACTAATAAAGCTCATATCAAACCCAGCATTATGAGCCACCATAATAGCTCCTTCACAAAACGCCATAAATTCAGGGAGAACCTTTTCAATCTTTGGCGCATCCAATACCATATCGTCCCGGATACTGGTCAACTCTTCGATTTTAAAGGGTATGGGTACTTCTGGATTGACAAAAGTGGAAAAACGATCTGATATTTTTCCATCCTTGACCTTTACGGCGCCAATCTCGATAATCTTATGGTTGAGAGGGGAAAAACCCGTGGTCTCCAGGTCAAACACCACAAAAGTATCATTCAGATGTTGTCCTTTGGGATTTTCAATAATATTTTTTAAGTCATCCACAAGATAAGCCTCCACGCCATAGAGAACTTTAAAATCATCCTCCGGGGAGATGGCATGGTTTGCATCGGGAAATGCCTGTACATTTCCATGGTCTGTCACTGCAATCGCCGAATGTCCCCACTTTTTGGCACGTTTGATCAGATCTTTCACTTCTGATACCCCATCCATATCACTCATCTTTGTGTGGCAGTGCAGTTCCACACGCTTTTGAGGGCTTGTATCCATACGGCTGCTGGTAAAATCTGAAATTTTCTTAATTCCCACAACAGAACCAATCGTAAGTTCGCCATCAAATCGGTCTATGGTAGTAACCCCTTTGATCTTTAAAAAAGCCCCTTTTTTCACTTCTGCGGTAATCTCTGGTACAAATTCATTTCTGGCAAACATTTTTACCATCATAGTATCTGTAAAATCTGTGACAGCAAACATAATGATCGTCTTTTCATTGCGGATTTCCCTGGTTTCCAAGCTTAATATTTTTCCCCGAATTACCACCTCCCCCATTTCACCCACAATCTGATCTATATTAATGGCATCCTCGTCAAACTCACGTCCATAGACCACATCTGGATGATCTGACCGTTTAACTCTTCCTCCATAGTAACTGCGCCCATTCTTGCCTTTGGAATATTCCCCTTTGGAAAAAGAGCCTGCTTTTTCATTTCTGGCAGATTTCTTTCTTTCCCTGTGTTCAAAGGTATTTGGAGAAATATTTGCTGCCGTCAATACAGAATCGGCGGTAAATGGTACGTCGCCCTGGGATTGTCTTGTTTCTGGCGATAGTTTCTGTTCCTCCTGAACAAATTCCTGACTACCGTCGTTTGTCTTTGCATGTCCCATAGAGGAAGCGGCAATAATCCTATGTACCTCATTCTGAATACGGATATCACTGTTCTTTTTGTGTTTTTTCTCTTTCGGCTCAGTATAATCCACCTGAATATCCACATCAAGCCCGCATCTCTCACAGATAATTTTTTCTAAAATCTGAACCATATCCTCAGATTTCTCCCTTGCGACCACCGAATCCTCCAAGATAAGGTTCAGCTTGTTTTCTTTTGGAAAATCCATCTGTGCCATCTTTAGTATGCTGTATTCCAGCAGACTGTAAGTGCGAA
Source organism: uncultured Lachnospiraceae bacterium (assembly GCA_951801955.1). Lineage (GTDB taxonomy): Bacteria > Bacillota > Clostridia > Lachnospirales > Lachnospiraceae > Petralouisia. The sequence continues at coordinate 40,367 of CATOOV010000009.1, read as the reverse complement.
ATTCCTCTATCACACTCTCCCTGTATACATTCATCAGCTTCTGAGGATTATATTGCTCAGAAAGCTGAAATTTTTCAATGATCTTTACAGAAAGTTCATGTTTTGGAAAAAGCTGCTTTTTAATGTCCCTTTCCAATCGGAAAATGCGATTCTTTTCGATCAATCTGGAACTTTTCAAATATACTCTGAGATGGTCACGTTTCTGGTTGGTGGAAACCTTTGTTACTTCTACATCTCCTAACAGCCTTTCCATTTCCGATGGGATTTTCAAGTCTGGAAATACATCAAAAAACAGCTTGCCCATATTTTACTCACTCCAATGCAGCAATTCGTAACGGAGGGCTGGCAGCAGTTCCTCCTCTTTTACTTTTTTATAGATTTCCCCATGCTTAATAAGCAATCCTTCCCCTATGCCTCCAGCAATTCCGATATCTGCTTCCTTTGCCTCTCCTGGACCATTGACTACGCACCCCATTACGGCGACCTTCAGATCTAATGGTATATCGCTGACCATCGTCTCCACTTGATTCGCCAAACCAATCAGGTCAATCTGGGTTCTGCCGCAGGTAGGACAAGATACCACTTCAATCCCCCCTTTACGAAGCCCTAATGTCCGTAGAATAATTTTTGCCGACTTGACTTCTTCTAAAGGATCTCCCGTCAGGGACACACGAATGGTATCTCCAATTCCCTGGCTTAAAATCATACCCAATCCCATGGCGGATTTAATATTGCCGCTGGTAATCGTTCCTGATTCGGTAATTCCCACATGCAAAGGATAATCTGTCAAAGCAGCAATCTGCTCATGGGCACGGACACACATCAACACATCCGAGGATTTAATACTGACCACCAGGTTATGATATCCCATTTCTTCGATCATGCGCACTTTATCCAAAGCACTTTCTACAATTCCTTCTGCCGTAACACCATGATATTTTTCCACCAGTTCTTTTTCCAAGGATCCACTGTTTACTCCTACACGGATCGGAATATTTCGTTCTTTCGCCACATCAATGACAGCTTGGATCCGTTCTCTTGCGCCGATATTTCCAGGGTTTATGCGAATCTTATCCGCTCCATGCTCCATAGCGGCAATGGCAAGCTGGTAATCAAAATGGATATCTGCCACTAACGGGATGGTAATTCCTTTTTTGATATCCGCTAAAGCCTTGGCGGCTTCCATGGTAGGCACCGCACATCGGATAATCTCACAGCCTGCCGCCGTAAGCTGCTGAATCTGCGTAATCGTACCTTTGACATCCTCTGTCCGAGTATTTGTCATAGACTGAATCAAAATTGGATGAGAGCCGCCAATCACACGGTTTCCAATTGTTACTTCCCTTGTATGTTTCCTGACAATTTGACTTTCCATTCCTGTTTCCTCTAAAAAATATTTCGAATATCGTTAAACATCACAAGTACCATCAATGCCATCAATGCCATCAATCCCACAAAATGCACCATTCCTTCTTTTTCAGGATCAATCTTTTTTCTGCGGATCGCCTCGATAATTAAAAATACCAACCGTCCTCCATCCAGCGCCGGAATGGGCAAAAGATTCATAATTCCCAAGTTTGCCGACAGGAAAATAGAAAAATTAATCATACTTAAAATGGCAAACCCAGTTCCTCCTGCAGACTGGCTGCTGTCGTAAGTATCTCCCATCACCTTTACAATTCCCACAGGTCCAGACAGATCCTTTAAACCAACTTTTCCCGTCACCAGCATCCGAAGGCTTTCCATTGTATTGTAAATCCAGTATTTCACTTCATAAAAACTATGGGAAATTGTCTGCAGGAACGTCCCTTTCTGTCTCAATGAGCTTCCATTCATTCCCAGCAGCTCCCTTCCACTCTCCTGGTCCAGCTTGGGAGCCAATGTGGTATTGTAACGTTTTCCATCTCTCTGATACACAACCTCTACCTTTTCCCCTGGATGAAACAGGGAATACTGGCTGACTTCCCGAAAGAAATGAGTGTGGTAACCATTCATGGAAATGATCTCGTCACCCTGTTGCAGCCCCGCCTCCTCAGCAGGGAAATCTTCCCTTACTCCTGTCAGTACAGGTCTGTCATAACCTACGCTTGCTATGACAATCAAAGCAAACATCCATGCCATAATAAAATTAAATACAGGACCAGCAGCAACGACACTGATCCGCGCCCATACAGACTTGCTGTTAAATGCCCTGGTATCCTGGCTCTCCCCATCTTCCCCTTCCATCATGCAGGCGCCGCCGAAGGGAAACAACTTAAGAGAATATTTCGTCTCACCTTTCGTAAAACCTACCAAAGTAGGTCCCAATCCAAGACAAAACTCATTGACCTTAATTTTATTTTTCTTTGCAAGGAGAAAATGCCCAAGCTCGTGAAATAAAATAATAATACTAAATATAATAAGCGCAATTATAATATTCAAAATGACCACCTGCTTTCTATCAAAGCATACACTTCTGCTTCCGTTTCAAGAATTTTCTCTACATTTGGCTGTTTTTCAAATACACATGTTTCCATACATGTCTGAATGATTTCTGGAATCTGTAAAAAAGAAATTTTTCTATCTAAAAACAATGCAACTGCTTTCTCATTTGCGGCATTATATGCTGTTGGAATGTTTCCGCCTTGTTCCATTGCAGTAAATGCAAGACGCAATCCCTGGAATGTATCAAGATCTGGTTTTTCAAAAGTGAGGCTGGCAAGTTCAAAAAAATCCAGTCTTTTTCCTGACAGGCTGCGTCGCTCTGGATAGTATAACGCATACTGTATGGGAAGCCGCATATCTGGCGTGCCAAGCTGTGCAATCACCGCACCATCTTCGTATTCTACCATGGAGTGTATGACACTCTCAGGATGGACAACTACTTGAATCTGATCTAAATTCACATCAAAAAGCCACTTCGCCTCCATCACTTCCAGACCTTTATTAACCATAGTGGCAGAATCAATCGTAATCTTCCTTCCCATAGACCAGTTGGGATGTTTCAGCGCATCTTCCACCTGGATCTTTTGTAATTCCTCCCTCTTCTTCCCCCGGAACGGTCCCCCAGAAGCCGTTAGAAGGATTTTATGAATCTTGTTGCCATGCTCGCCGTTTAATGATTGGAAAATCGCGCTGTGTTCACTATCTACCGGCAAAATAGACACATGGTTTTTCTTTGCCAAAGGCATAATAAGATGACCAGCCGTTACCAACGTTTCTTTATTGGCAAGGGCAATGGTTTTCCCTGCTTCAATTGCCGCGATGGTAGGACGGATTCCCAGCATCCCAACAATTGCTGTTACCAGTATTTCCGATTCAGGCATCACAGCAATTTCCAGAAGCCCTTCCATACCAGATAAAATTTTGATAGGAAGATCCTGTACCCGCCGCCGCAGATCTTTTGCCGCCTGTTCCTCCCACAGAACGGCAAGTTTCGGCTGAAACTCTCGAATCTGCTTTTCCAGAAGAGATACATTTCTTCCAGCGGCAAGCGCTGTTATTTCAAGATCCTTATGTTCTCGTACAATCTCAAGGGTTTGTGTTCCAATGGAACCAGTGGAACCCAGTAATGCAATCTTTTTCATATGTCTCTCCTATCTTATCAAAAACCTTACAAGATAATATACCATGGGTGCTGTAAAAATCACGCTGTCAAAACGATCTAAAATTCCGCCATGTCCTGGAATTAATGTTCCATAATCTTTGATTTCATAATTACGCTTTATCGCAGATGCCGCAAGATCCCCCACCATGGCAATCACAGCGCCTGCAGCGCTGATTCCCGCCAGAATAAAAATACTTTCCACAGTAAGATTCATCTGTCTGTGAAAGATATATCCATACAACATTGTCAAAAGAACAGCTCCCAAAATTCCTCCAACTGCTCCTTCCACAGATTTTTTTGGGCTTAATCGAGGCGCCATCTTATGTTTTCCAATTAAGACCCCTACACAATATGCACAGGTATCGCTTCCCCATGAACATAAAAAAATCAGCCAGACAATATAGACGCCTGCCTTCATCATCCGGGTTTGGTAGATACAAGACAACATAACTGCCACATAGAATACCCCAAAAAAACCTGCAAAAACCTGCTCTGCTTTAAATTCTGGAAATTTGAAAACATATACTGCCATTATTAAAACCAAAAATCCTAATACAAATAATTCTGTCATAGGGATAAAGGGAACCGCAAGGTTGATATAATAAACCAACACAGCAAAATACCCAATCATTCCCAACAGGGATTTTTCAATATGACAGATGCGGTATAATTCAAACAAGCCAATGAAAGATATGAGCATAAGACCGGCAAGCAATATAGTTCCGCCAGTACTAATCAACACAAGCGCCGCTGCCACCAATACAATGCCACTCAATAATCGTGTCTGGAACACCCTGATTCCTCCTTTTCCCGTAAGCATTCAAGAACGCTACCTGCTTACTGCGGATCTTTGATTCCACCATAGCGTCTGTCTCTTCTATTATAGTCCTCAATGGCTTTTACTAATTCCTCTTTTGTAAAATCGGGCCAAGGAACTTCCGTAAAATACAGTTCACTATAGGCAAGCTGCCACAACAGATAATTGGACAATCGTTGTTCCCCGCTGGTACGGATCAGCAAATCTGGCTCTGGAATATCTTTTGTGTCCAAGTAACTTTCAAATTTTTCTTCATTTAGTTCCTCCAGGGAAAATCTGTTTTCTTTGTAGTCTGTAAGCATCTGCTTCATCCCACGAAGCATTTCATCCCGGCTGCCATAATTAATGGCAATCTGGAAATTCAAACCATCCTGGTCTTTCGAAAATTCCTCTAGCCGATAAATACTTTCCTGAATATCTTGATCTAACTTGGAAGTATCTCCAATTACCCGCACCCGCATATGGTTTTTTTCTGCCGTCTTGATACAGTTTTTCATATAATTTCGCAAAAGTTTCATCAACGCATTGACTTCCTCTTTGGGACGGCTCCAGTTTTCTGTAGAAAAAGCATAAACAGTCAGATACTTAATTCCCAGATTCCATGCCTCGCGGCAAATTGTCTCAACATTTTTGGCCCCTTGGGTATGTCCAAAATTTCTGGGCATTCCATGCTTCTTCGCCCACCGACCATTTCCGTCTAAAATAATTGCTACATGCTGCGGAATTTCCATAGCTTCCTCCATTCTGTATGTTTTTCAATATTAGATTGCGCACGTTGACGCGCCAAGCGCGGGGTTATGTAGCGATAATTTCCACTGGTACGAATGCGCATATATCTTGTGCGCGTGCGCATATTTATCTTCTCATATAGGAAATTCGGTAGAATTTCCTATATGACAACAAAGTGGGCAAGCCCACTTCAGTCCCCTTACCCATATTCTTAGAGGGGGATGCACACTTTGACGCGCCAAGCACATTTGCGCAGCAATCGTTTCCTCTTGTGCGCGTGCGCATATTTATCTTCTCATATAGGAAATTCGGTAGAATTTCCTATATGAGAAGATAAAAAGGGACAGGCACATGCCAGCCCCCTTTCTGCATATACATTCAAGACTTGCTTTACCTGTCTATGAAAAACAAACAATTTCTATACTGTAAGAATTTCTTTCGACTTTTCTTCCACAGCCTTATCTGCATTGGCAACAAATTTATCTGTTAATTTTTGTACTTCGTCCTCCAACTGTTTGATTTCATCTTCTGAAATATCGTTGGATTTTCCCATTTTTTTCAATGCGTCATTGGCATCCCTGCGGATATTTCGAAATGCCACTTTAGCATTTTCACCTTTTTTCTTTACTTCCTTTGCCAACTCTTTTCTGCGTTCCTCTGTCAATTCAGGAAATACCAAACGAATCACTTTACCGTCATTGGTAGGATTAATTCCAAGGTCAGAGGTAAGAATCGCCTTTTCAATCACACGCACCATGCTCGCTTCCCAAGGCTGGATCTGAATCATGCGCGGCTCTGGAATAGAGACGTTTGCCACCTGCTGAATCCCGGTAGGCGTCCCATAATAATCCACTTTCAGTTTGTCCAGCACATGGGGGTTGGCACGCCCTGCACGAATGGAACCAAATTCTTCCAACAAATTGTCAAATGATTTCTGCATCTTTTCGTTATATTGCTGTAATCTCTCATCCATAACAAATCCTCCGTTCTGTTTATACAGTAACCTTCGTCCCTGAAAAGGCGCCGCTCATTGCCTTAACAATACTATCTTCCTCGTTTAATCCAAACACATACATAGGCATTTTATTCTCAAGGCACATAATAGAAGCTGTCAGATCCACCACTGCAAGTTTCTTGTCAATAACCTCCTGAATAGATACCTCATTATATTTTACTGCAGCAGGATTCGCCTTGGGATCGCTGTCATAAACACCATCAATCGCTTTTGCCAGCAAAATTCCCTCTGCTTCAATCTCAACGGCACGCAAAACTGCCGCTGTATCTGTAGAAAAATATGGATGTCCCGTTCCTCCTGCAAAAAAACATACAATCCCTTTATTAAAATATTTGCTGACGCGATCTTTCGAAAACAGCTTGGTAAAGGAACCACACTCAAAAGGTGTCAAAATCTGCGTCATCATTCCTACAGAACGGAAAATCTCAGATACATAAATACAATTCATCACGGTAGCAAGCATTCCAATCTGGTCAGCCTTTGTACGGTCAATTGTCTCGCTTGTCCTTCCTCGCCAGAAATTGCCGCCGCCAATCACAATCCCTATCTGTGTGCCTGCATCTGCCAACCGTTTTACCTGTTTTGCAACCACAGTGACGGTTGCCTCGTCAAATCCTGTATGCTTTTCTCCTGCCAGTGCTTCTCCACTTAATTTCAATAATATTCTTTTCATATCCTGCCTTCCCTATTTTGCACCAAACAGGCTATCCATATCCACCTCTGAATAGCATTGGGAACAAAAGCCTTCGATTACAGCGCCATTGTTAATCTGTACGGAACGGGATTTAATATTACCCATGACAACTGCTGAAGTATCTACTACCACAGGACCCTGCACATCGATATCCCCTTTGATTGCTCCAGCGATAACTGCGCTGGATGCAGATATATTGCCGACTACAACGGAACCAAGCCCAACTTTTACGGTTCCACTGGTGGAAATTTCACCCTCAATTTTTGCCGCATCTGCAAAAAACTCTGCAGACTGGGTATTTCCTACAATACTTCCTGTAACTGTCATTTTGCCATTACAAGTTACATTTCCCTCGATTTTGCCTCTCAATTCAAAAGAACCAGTAGACTCCAAATCACCTTTCAGGGAAGTCCCCTCAGTAATTATGGTTACCTCATCAGATACTTCCTGGGGCAAACTGAAATCCTTTTCTGTATTCGTTGTATTTACTGCATTTTCTGTACTCACAATATTCTCCTCCTTCTGGCTGAAGTCCTTTGCAACATCACTTTCTTCTTGGTTCTCCTGGATTGCATCCTCCAGTTTGATTTCTGGAAACTTTGTCTCCTCCGGGGTCAGGATAATAGGTTCTTCTGCCGACACAGACTGTTCTACTTTTTCAAAAAGTCCTTCCAATTTCTTCAGCTCTGATGCAACATCGACTTCCTGTTCCAACGTATTTACCACCAATTCCGGCTGTTCTGGTACCACATTCTCCGTATTCTCTTCTCCCGGAAGCAGCTCATTGACTGCCTGTGAAAAGTCTTCCTTGAAATCTTTAAAAAAACTCATATATGTACCTCCATAAATTATTTTCCATGTAATGACCACATTGCAGGCAAAAATTATTCTGTACCGTCTGCCTGTATATGCTGTATTGGTTTTGTAGTTTCATCAATAGGCAGAATCTCCGCCCCTAATTCCCGCAGCTGGTCAATCATGGGTACCAGCGCTTCCACAGTTGTTGCCTTATCTGATGCATCATGCATTAATACAACAGACGTCTCATATCTCACCACATCATCCATTACATTCTGCACCAATTCTTCCTTCGTATATGGATGGTTGGTAGCATCGCCACTTGCCACATTCCAGTCAAAATAAGTAACACCCTGCTCATTTACATATTGAATCAGCTCTTGCATATCCACATTGCTCACCTGGTTACTGCTTCCTCCTGGAAAACGCATGACCTTAGGCGCTACGCCGGTAACTTCTTCCAGATAGGACTGCAAGTGGCTCATATCTTCCGCAAAAGCCTCCTTGGATTTGTATATCAAATCATACTTGTGGGAAAAAGAATGCATTCCAAGTGTATGTCCCTCCGCTACAATCCGCTGGTAGAGCGCCCTGGACTGTTCATCATCTATCCCTACCACAAAAAAGGTTGCTTTGATGTTCCTCTCTTTTAGTATATCCAAAATTTTAGAAGTATTCTCACTTGGACCATCATCAAATGTAAGATATACTTTCCGAGTTTCACTTTTCTGCGTTTCTTTGGCATGTGTATTGCCCTCTGGAACATCTTCCTTTGTTAGATTTTTTTCTGATTCATCACTCTCTATTGTATCAGTATCTTTTGCTTTTTGCAAATCATCATTATATTCTTTTTGTTCCTCTACAAACTTTTCAAAAGAAACGATAGCGTCCTCTAATTTGTCCAGTTTATTTTCCAATAAAATAAGTTTTACCAGCAGCGCGAACACAAGCACGCTCAGTATAAGAACCCAAATGCCTGCTCCTGTTAGAATAGACATTTTCAATTTGTTGACTCGTTTGCGCCTTACCTGCTGTTCCCGCAATCCATTCGTTGTTTTTCCTTCCATGTATGGACCTCCTAGGTCTTTTAAGCGTCGCTATGCTTATTGTATCACATTTTTTAGAAAACGCATTAAAAATATTTCAAAAAACATGTACTATTTTTTCACATTTTTCTTTAATTATTCCGTTAATTTGTATAATTAATAGATATTTTCAGAAAAAACATGGAATTTTTCTATAATCTGGAATTCCAAATTCCTCCTTCCTCTTTCTTTCATAGGCAACTGAAAAACTCAATCTTTTGATAAATTTCATATACAATTCAAAGAATCTAAGGAAAAAATTATATCATACAAAATGATAATATTCTATTTTCTTCCATCTTATAATGTTTGTATTTGTACTCCAATGTTAAATCAGGAATAATGATAGCGCTTCCTATATTTCACAAACATTGCTGCTGAAAGGGCAAGCGCCATAAGCTCCGCCACAGGCGTGGCAAGCCAAATTCCATTCACTCCAAGAAGGGCTGGAAGTACCAGCATAGTAGCCAACATAAACACAAATGAACGACAGAATGCGAGAACAGCCGATACCACTCCGTTAGACAAAGCGGTAAACATGCCACTGGCAAAGATATTAAACCCTATAAAAAACAAAGCGAGCGTACAGATTTGATTTCCTGTAACTGCAAGACCATATACGGGATTGCCAGGTCTGGCAAACACCGATACCAACGGCTCTGTCAAGAAAAAGGAGAACGCCGCCATCACAAAAGAAATATACAAAATAATTTTTAAACTGCATACTGTCAGTTTTTTGAGTTTCTCATGATTCTTCTCCCCATAGTAAAAACTAACCATTGGCGCCACTCCATAAGAATACCCCGTATACAAGGAACTGGCAAACATCAATACATACATAATGATTGTAACCGCAGCAATCCCATCTTCCCCCACATAAGTAAGCATGGTCCAGTTAAACATCATTGTAATAATTCCCGTTACAAGCGCTGTCGCCATTTCTGAACATCCATTTGTAGCTGCGTTTGCAAGCACCCGGAAGCGGAACACTGGTTTTTTAAAATGCAGAAGGCTGTCTCTCTTGCTAAACACAAACAAACCTACAAATGCCGTAACAGAATATCCCATGCCTGTTGCAATCGCCGCTCCGCTGATACCCATGCCAAACACAGCAAGAAATACATAGTCAAGCACCATATTCAAAACACCGCCTGCCACAGAACATACCAGCGAAAGAGTTGCCTTTTCACTTGCAATCATATAAAGCGTAAAATTATTCATTAATAAAATAGGAACCGTAAACAACAGGTATCTGCTTAAATATTCCACACAATATCCTGAAACATCCACAGATAAATTCATCTGTGCAAAAATTGGCTCCATTGCAAGATAGCCAACTCCACACATCAATACTCCAACAATTACATTTACCAAAATCAGGAATGTAAAATCTTCCCTGGCTTCCCCTGTTTTATGTTCCCCCATCTTTTTCATAATAACCGCACTTCCTCCTGTTGCAAACATAGTGGAAATTGCTGTGACAAGCTGAATCACAGGCGCAGTCAGGTTAATTGCCGACAAGGCATTGGTTCCAATTAAATTTGACACAAACAACCCATCAACCATTGTATAAAATGACATAAAAACTGTCATGACGATCGTAGGAACTGCAAATTTTAGAATATTTCCCAGTGTTACTGGTTTTTCATATACATTGTGGTTTTCCATAAAAACTTTTCTCCTTTTGACTTGTTTTTCTTTCTTCTATAACGTATCATAAACCATACAGTAACTGTACAGTCAAGGGAGAATTTATCAATGAATGAAAAAAACAAATTGCTTACAATCGGTCAATTTGCAGCAATGCATGGGATTAATAAAAAAACACTGATGTGGTATGATGAAATCGGATTGTTTCAGCCAGCTACAATCAACCCTGAAAATGGATATCGTTATTACAATTATCATCAAAGCCCTATTTTAGAAACCATCCTTTTGATGAGGGAATTGGACGTATCCATCAATCAAATCCAAGAATTTATGAAAAACCGCTCCGCGGCAAGTTTTGAAAAACTTTTGGATAAAAAAATTGCAGACGTAGGCCAAAGGATTACCCACTTGCGTGCAATCCAAAAAACATTATTCAAGCAAAAGCAAAATATGGTTACATTGCTGACCATGGATCTTTCAGAAATTTCGATTGTTGAGAAAGAAGAACGCTGTCTTGTAACAGTGGAAATAAACAGGACAACTTCTTTTGAAAAAGAAGTAGAAATGATTACAGCAGAAACAGAAAAATACCAACTTGGACGCCTGCATGATGCCTCCTATGGATCCATGATTTCAGTTGCAAGCCTCCAAAAGGGAAATTTTGACGATTATTCGAAACTTTTTATTGAAATACCATACCTCCCCCCAAAAGATGGGCTTCATATCCAGCCTGGCGGGAAATATTTAAGGGCTTTCCATAAAGGAAATTGGGACGAGATTCCGTCACGTTATGAAACGATCTTCGATTATGCCCAGAAACAGGGATTGATATTATCTGGTTTTTCTTATGAAATGGGAATCAATGAGAATGTAATTGACCGGTCGGAAGACTATATCGTGCAAATAGAAATTCCAGTTAAATCATTTACAAAGGTACAGGCATAGATCCTGTGTTATAAAAAGGAGCCATTGCAAACTGCAAGATACAGAACGGGAACTTCTATGTTCTATAATATTGGCAGTGCTGCAACAGCTCCTTTTTACACAATTCTTTAATTATATTTACGCTTTCTTGCTGCTTCGGATTTCTTCTTGCGTCTTACGCTTGGCTTCTCGTAGTGCTCTCTCTTACGAATCTCCTGCTGAATCCCAGCCTTTGCACAGTTTCTTTTAAATCTGCGTAAAGCGCTATCCAAAGTTTCGTTTTCTTTAACGATTACATTTGACATAGTCTCACACCTAACCTCCCTCCAGTTGCGTATTGTGCATATTCAACTGTTTGGGTAATACTTAATTGCACTATTAGTTATTATAACAGATTTCTTGCATAAGTCAACTACTTTTGATGGAAAACTTTAGAAACTATGGGAAACAACATAATCAGATACTATTTGGACAGCAATTTCCTTTGCCACAGTGCTGGAGACATTTCGACTTCCCGTCTCTCCAAGATATATGCAAAAGTAAATATTTCCTTTTTCAGTTTCTGCAAACCCAGTAAACCAAGCATCTACAACAATTCCGTTTGCCTTACCCATCCCTGTTTTTCCATAAATAGAAAAATCCTGTTTGTGGTGCTCTGGTAGCAACATCACCTTTTTTAATTCTTCTTGTGTATTTTCTGAATACACAGATTCCTTACCAAAAATGCGTTCCATTACTTCCGCCTGTTCTACAGGTGAAATTGCCAAGGAGGATTCAAGCCAAAAACCTGTCAAAGCCCGGTTATTATTATTGGTATTTTGCCGTCCCTCCCAATCAGAAATATCACAATTTCCATATTGAAGCTTATTTAATTCCTCCTGCATCCTCTCCTTTCCTATCTTATCAATCACCTTTCTGAAATACCAGACACATGATTCTCGAAATGCCTGGCTAAAATCAAGATCCCGATTCCATTGTTCATTCCAAAATGTTTCGCCACTCCATTCGTAAGTAGAATGGTCTGGCTGAATAATTCCATTTTCCAACGCAATTAATGATGAAATTATTTTAAATGTAGAACATGGGGAATTTTGAGTCATGGCTAATTCCTTATGATAAATCATTCGTTTTCCACGAAAACAGTCATACATTACGGCTGCACCAGTGAATCCATCAAAATATTCTGACCAGTTGGTCTCCAACGTTTCTTGTTCTGGTGTTATATCTTTTTTATATGTATCTTCGGAAAAATCATTATGTGCTTTCATGCCAAACCCTTCTGTTTTGATACTTTGAAAAATCATTTGTATCTTTTTTGTGCCATCGCAACTGGAACAACCGCTCAAAACCATAGCACACAACAAGGCATAACATATCCATCGTTTCATTGGTATCCTACTTTCTACAACAATTCACAGAGGGGCATAGCCCCTCTCTAATGATCAAGCATATTTTCAATAAATATTCCATATCCTTTGGTGGAATCCTGTACAAACACATGAGTTACGGCACCGATTACTTTTCCATTTTGAATGATCGGGCTTCCGCTCATTCCCTGTATAACGCCGCCGGTAAGCTCTAACAATTCTGGATCTGTGACCTGAAACAATATTCCTTTATTTTCACTGTTGTAATCCAAATTTGTAATTGTAATGGTATATTCTTTCCGTTCCCCTGAAACGCTGGAAATAATGGTCGCTTCCCCTTTTTCTATATCCTGTTTTAAGCCTATGGGAAAATAAACATTATCCCCGCTTTGTTCTGGGACACGTTCCAGCTTTCCATAAATCCCTGTATTTGTATTTTCCTCTACGATACCAAGTTTGAATTGGTCCAGATAGGTAATCACACCGGAAATTTCTCCAGGATTTCCCTTTTCTCCTTTAGTAATCCCTGCAATCTCAGCTTCATACAAAGTTCCTTCCGCCATACTGACTTTAATTCCTGTATCAATGTCGCTGACAGGATGGCCAAGGGCGCCATAGCCCCCCTGATTATTATAAAAAGTCAATGTTCCAACTCCGGCAAGGTCATCCCTTACCCAGATTCCCAGTTTATACTCCTCTTCTTCCGTCTTCACAGGCTCCACCTTTAGATAGATATATTCTTCATCCCGTAAAATGCCCAAGATCACGGGTTCTCCCTGGCACTGGTTAATTTTGTCAATAAGATCTTCCTTATTTTCAACGACCTGGTCATTGACCGTCTTTACATAATCTCCGCTTTTCACAAGGTTTGCTGCCGGCTCATGGCTCATACCATCATTTCCGGTTACAGTTCCTGTCCCAATTATAAGCACTCCATCCGTTTGTACATAGATACCCACAGGAACACCACAGGGCACAATCTGTTCCTCATCCACTACTTCTAAGGACACTTCTTTCATTTGAAAGATTCCAAATAATTTACAGGATAACACATATTTTCCTTGTTTTTTCGATTTTAAGGAAAAACTTTGATTGAGATCCAGTTTTATTTTTTCCTTATCAATGACAGGGGACTGGTTTCCAAATACTTCCATCCCTTCCTGTTGCAATTCTCCAGTGAGCGGAAGGTCAAAATCAAAGTGTTCTTCCTCTCCCTGCACCAACCGGATTGTATCTGGGATGGATTCATCAATCGCAGAATACGAAAAAATTATTCCCCAGCAAATTCCTGCGGCAAGGCTTGCCCAGGCAATCCATTTTTGATATCTGTTCTTATTTTTTTTATGTTTGTTCAACCTTTCACACACCCTCTCAAAAAAATTTCAAGCTGCTGACCTGAAATCCTTCTATAGTATGTGAAATTCTTCTGTTTTCACTCTGGGATTTTTTAACTAAATCATTAATTCTTTTTTACTGTAAGCGCTAATTTTTTCATTTCCTTTGCACTTTCCAGTACGGTGTCTGTAATTTTTACGCCGCCCAGCATACGTGCAAGTTCTGAAATGCTTTCCTCCTCTTGCAAAATGGTAATTTTTGAAACTGTTGCATTATTTTCCACGTTTTTACTGATAAGATAATGCTGGTCTGCCATTGCAGCGATCTGGGGCAGATGGGTGATACAGATAATCTGATGATTTTTACCAATCACATTCATTTTTTCTGCCACCATTTGTGCGGTTCTCCCACTGATTCCAGCGTCGATCTCGTCAAAAATCAAAGTTTGTATTTGGTCGCTCTCGGCAAGAATCGTCTTGACGGCAAGCATAATTCGGCTCAATTCTCCTCCTGACGCCACTTTGCTTAGAGGTTTTAATGGTTCTCCTGGATTGGTAGAAATTAAAAATTCCGCTTCATCCCTGCCATTTACCGTATATTTTCCTGTATCCCTAAATTCCATCGTAAACTCTACATCCAAAAAATTCAAATCTACCAATGCATCCCGTATTTTCTTGATTAATTTTTTTGCATATTTTTGACGAATCTCAGAAACTTCCCCTGAAATTTTCTGCAAAGAATCCTCTGTCTGCCTCAAACGAATTTTAAGCTGCGCTACATATTCTTCATAATCCTGCAGGTGTTGGAACCGCTTTTCTTTCTCCTCCTTCGCCTGTAAAACAGCCTCTATGCTGCCGCCATATTTATCTTTCAGATGATTCACAAGATCCAGCCTTTTTTCCACCTCATAGAACGTTTCCTCATCCAATTCCCCATCCGATATATATGCCGACAATTCCCGGTTAAAATCATTTAACAAATCATCAATTTCTTCCAGTTGACCACTCAACTCTCCTACATTCGGATCATACTCCGCTACCATCTGCAATTCCCTGAGCGCCCTTCCAATCTGCTCCGTGGCGCTACCGTCTCCGCCCGTCATCTCATAAGCTGTTCCTGCAGACTCCATAATCCTGCGGTTGTTTGCCATTTTACGGTAAGAAATTTCTAATTCCTCATCTTCTCCAATGATGAGGTTCGCCTCCCTGATCTCTTGAATCTCGTATTCCAAAAAAGAAAGTTCCCGTTCCCTTCCTTCCCCATCTCTCAATGCCTGCTTTTGTTCTTCCAATACGGACTGATATTCCTGATAGCAATTTTTCAAAATTTTCTTCTTTGCTTCCAACTTGTCTTTTGCATATTCATCCAAGATTTCTAAATGCTTTTTCTTATAAAGTAATGATTGATGTTCATGCTGTCCATGAATATCAATCAGCAAAGACGCAACATTTTTCATACAAGAAACAGAAACTGTCTCTGAATTAATTTTCCCAATACTCCTTGTGGATGTAATCTTCCGGGACATAATAACCTCGTGGTTTTCAGGATAAATATCAATCTCTTTCAATTGTTGTACCTGTTCTTCATTGTCCACCCGGAAAATTAATTCCACTAGTGCATATTCCGCCTGTTCCGGCAGCATTTCCTTTGGGACTTTTTGCCCCAAAGCAAGATTAATGGAGCCAATAATAATGGATTTACCAGCTCCCGTCTCTCCTGACAGGATATTTAACCCAGTTCCAAACTCTACCTCAGCTTCTTTTATCAGCGCCAGGTTTTTTACATGCAGACTAACTAACATTTCTTTCTCCTTCTGCCCTTAAGCATTTAAACTTTACCCAAATCATGCAAAACTTTTTCTTTTCAATATAACGTTTTATGAGGAACGCATTCTGAATCAAAAATCAGAATACTGCGATTATTAGATTCTCAAAAAATACTGTTGATTTTCAGATATAGAAATGTTATATTATAGAAAAGGAGGAGCCGCCCAAAAAGTGGTTAGCCTCCAGAATAGACTATAAGCCTACCTGAACCGCCAAGTACAAGGTAGGCTTATTTATTTTCGCTTATTGTTCCTATCAATATAGGAAAGCAACGCAATAAGAAAATTACCGCCCAAAAATAACAGGGTTAAAATCTGGTATGTATTCATACGCGCCACCTCCCTTCTTCTGCGAAGTTAGGGAGGCTATCACCTTGTAACACGCCTGCTCTGGAACGATTATAGCATATTTCAATTTTTTGAGCAATCTTTTTCCATTCCTGATAGGCTCAATCTTTTTCCCCTGTTTCCAATCCATGTAACAATCCCAGAAACGTGATATAACATTAATTAAGAACGCCGACGGCGTTCTTGAATTACCATTGTTACTTCCTACTTCTTGGTGGTCACACTTAATCATCCTCGACAATCTTGCGCAGCCGTTCCATCAAAATTTCTGTGTCCTCCACGGTACGGACTGCACACATAACCGTATCGTCCCCGGCAATACTTCCCACGATTTCAATGCAATCCATGGCGTCCAATGCCGCCGCAACCGCCATTGCCATACCGGCAACGGTTTTTATTACCAAAATGTTCTGAGCCATGTCCATAGATACAAACCCATCCTTAAACACCCGGATATATTTTTCGCCCATATTTACATAGGTTTCATTCAGCGCCGCATACTTCTGCCTTCCGGCGCTTCCTGGTACTTTGGTCAGCTTCAATTCCCGGATATCCCTGGATACGGTAGCCTGGGTTACATGGAACCCTTCCTGTTCCAGACGGTCTGACAGTTCCTCTTGTGTCTCAATATTATATTTTGCAATGAGCTCCAAAACTTTAGCGTGACGTTTTGATTTCATTTTTACCTCCTACACGCCCTTTTCTGATTTGTATTACTCCGGTGGTTAAATATCAATGAATTTTATGTAAAATAAATTTTCATCTGCAAGGCGGAAGAATGAGTTGTAGCGAGTGCTACAACGATTGATGACAACGCGGCAGATGCAAATTTAGACAAATAAAAACATCGGTATTTAACCACCGGAGTAATATAATTACCAATTGCATTCCTGAAGTTTTTTCCTAAGCCTTTGTAAAAAACTTAAGCTCCCCAGTTTTAAAATTTTTGTACACCCCTGGGCTTTTTTTACCACAATCCGCTCCCCAGGCGATAAGATCCCCATCGGATCCCCATCAAAACTAATCTCCATTTTTTCTTCTTGCTCAGAATTTCTCGTCTCTACCTCAATGGTAATCTCAGCTTCTGCACCTAATACAATACTTTTGGAATTTAAGGTATGAGGACAGATTGGCGTCACCACAAGCAGGTTTGCCTTGGGATCTACAATCGGTCCACCTGCCGACATGCTGTACGCAGTAGAACCAGTGGGAGTTGCGATAATAATACCATCTGCACTGTATGTATTCAAATATTCCCCATTTACAGAAATATTCAGATTTACCACCTGCAGCATTTTGGAACGATGGATCACGATATCGTTTAAGGCAATTCTCTCGATTCGCTCTTCATTGCCATTTTTCCCGCTCACATAGCTGCCAGAAAGCAGCATCCTGTCTTCAATTGTATAGTGATTCCCTGCCAAAAGCCGGCTGACTCCCTGTAATGCAGTATTTTTCTCCAATTCACACAGATATCCCACATGACCTGTATTAATACCAATCAGGGGCATATCCCATTCTGCCATCTTTCGTGCTACTTGAAGCAGCGTGCCGTCCCCGCCCACTACCAAAATACATTCAGTATCTTTTGGGATTAGGCTTGCGTCAAAAGAAGAACCCCCATGTTCCCGATTGGCTTGATAGCCGCAGCTTCCGCCATGTTCTAAAATAAATTGGTGAATCTCTTTTGTAAGCTGTAATTGATTATCCCGCAAAAGATTCGCAATAATGTAAAAACGCTTCATTCTGTCTGTCCTCCTGCCATACAAAGAGTTCCTCTCTTCTATGTAAGCATTCCATGCGCCATAGCTACTACTTCCTGCACGTTGACCTTTTCCTCTGCCTGTTCCATGCCTTTTTGAATATAGACAAGATATTCAATATTTCCTTCTGGTCCCTTTATAGGAGAAAAATCCAACATCTTTATCACAAATCCAATGCTTTTCGCAAACCCAATGACTTTTGTGATAACTTCCTCATGTACAGCCGCGTCCCTCACCACGCCTTTTTTTCCCACTTTCCCTCTGCCTGCCTCAAACTGGGGTTTGATCAGGCAAACCATCTCCCCATTTGATGAAAGGAGCTCTTTCGCCGCAGGGAGAACTTTTGTAAGGGAAATAAAAGAGACATCCACAGACGCAAAATCCAGCACATCAGAAAGATCCTCTGATGACACATAACGAATATTTGTCTTCTCCATACAGACTACCCTGGGATCCTGCCGAAGTTTCCAAGCAAATTGCCCATATCCCACATCCACCGCATAAACCTTTTTGGCGCCATTTTGAAGCATACAATCAGTAAACCCACCCGTAGATGCACCAATATCCATACAAACTTTTCCCTCTAAGGTGATTTGGAAATTTTTCATCGCCTTTTCCAGCTTTAAACCTCCGCGGCTTACATATTTCAATGTATTTCCCCGAACTTCAATCTCCACTTTATCCGAAAAAGCTGTTCCCGCTTTATCCTCCCGCTGCCCTTCTACGAACACATTTCCCTCCATAATCATTGCCTTTGCTTTTTCCCTGGAGGGGGCCAGCCCCCGCTGGACCAGCAATACATCCAAACGTTCCTTCATTTTGCAACCTTTCTATTCTTTTTTATATACTGCTACAATCTGTTTTACTACAGATTCTGCATCCATGCCAAGTTCTTTTTTTAGGATTTCCACATTTCCATGTTCTACGTACTGATCAGCCACTGCGATATTTAATATTTGAGGCACGACTGGCATATCAGCCCCGGAAAAATAAGCTGCTACATGTTCGCCAAAACCACCGTTTCCCACATTTTCTTCCATAGTTACCAGTAATGTATGATCCCCGGCAAGCCGTACCAAAAGTTCTTGGTCCAAAGGCTTCACAAAGCGGGCATTTATAAGGGAACATGGATAACCCATGGATTTCAGCCGGCTGCGCACCTGCTCTGCCGTTTTGACCATACTGCCTACGGCAAGCAGCCCAATTCCAGACTCCAGATTTAGCATTTCACTTTTACCATAAATGATGTTCTCCCGATACTCTTTCAATCCCTCATACGCTTCCCCCCTGGGATAACGGATCGCAATGGGATGTCCAAAACTTACCGCAAATTTAATCATGTCAGAAAGCTCCCATTTATTTTTTGGAGCTAAAATACTCATATTGGGTATAGAAGATAGATAAGAGAGGTCAAAAATCCCCTGATGGGTCTCTCCGTCACTTCCCACAAGCCCTGCGCGGTCAATAGCAAAGACAACGGGAAGATCCTGAATACAGACATCATGAAGAATCTGGTCATAAGCACGCTGCAAAAAAGAAGAGTACACTGCTACCACAGGTTTTAATCCCGCTGCCGCCAACCCAGCCGCAAAAGTCACTGCATGTTCCTCTGCAATTCCTACGTCAAAAAAGCGCTCAGGAAACATATTGTGAAATCGTTTTAACCCTGTGCCATCTTTCATTGCTGCAGTGATTGCCACCACTTTATTGTCACGCTCTCCCAATTTTCGCATGACAGTCGAAAAAATATCTGTATAATTTGCAACTGTCCTTGGCTTTACTGGAAGCCCTGTTTCGATCTCAAAAGGTTCCGCTCCATGAAACCTTGCCGGATGTCGTTCTGCCGGAAGATATCCTTTCCCCTTTTTCGTAATTACATGGACGACTACGGCGCCGTTTACCTTGGATGCATCCCGAAACACTCGGAGCAGCTCTCCGATATCATGTCCATCCACCGGTCCCAGATAAGTGATCCCCATATTCTCAAACAGCATACCTGGAATAAAAAGCTGCTTAATACCGCTTTTTGTCCTTCGAATACGTATTACCATACGTTCCCCAAGGACAGGGATCTTGTTCAGGGAATTCGTCACCCCTACTTTCAGCCCCTGGTATGCATTCGCTGTACGCAGATTGCCCAAATGGCGCGACAAGCCTCCTACATTTTCTGAAATAGACATATTGTTATCATTTAAAACGATAATGAAATTTGACTTTAGCCTGGAAGCATTGTTTAAAGCCTCATACGCCATTCCGCCTGTCATGGCTCCATCACCGATTACGGAAATTACTTTATAACTTTCTCCTGTAATCTGTCTTGCCTGGGCATACCCCAAGCCTGCCGAAATGGAAGTAGAACTGTGCCCTGTATCAAAACAATCACAAGAACTTTCTTTCCTCTTTGGAAATCCGCTCATGCCTCCAAATTTCCGCAAATTTTCAAATCCATCACGCCTTCCTGTCAAAAGTTTGTGGGTATAAGATTGGTGCCCCACATCCCAGACAATTTTATCTTTGGGCAGTTCAAAAGCCAGATGCATTGCCATAGTAAGTTCCACTGTCCCAAGATTGGAAGCGAGATGACCGCCATTTTTTGCAATTTTCTGAATCAAAAATTCCCGAATCTCCTTTGCCAGCACCGGCAACTCCGACTCTTCCAGGTTTTTAATATCATTGGGTCCCTTTATCTTATCTAACACCATAGATAATACCCTCTCTCTCCTGAATTTCACTCCTGTTTTTTCTGCGGGCAATCGTCCTATTTCCCCTGATTAATCAAATACAATATAAAGTCCAACAGTTATCCATGCTCATTATACTTATTTCTTTGTTCATCCAAATACAGTATCAAACTTAACAATCATCCATGCCCTTGATACTTATTTCTTCCGATTAATCAAATACAGCATCAAGTTCGTTAAAAACTCATTTTTGACTACAAGCGTATCCATCAATTCTACACTGTGGTGAGACAGACGTTCCACCTCCTGCCTTGCCCCTTCGATTCCATACAATGTGACCCAGGTGGTTTTTTCATTTTTCTCATCACTGCCTATCGGTTTGCCTAATTCTTCTATGGTACTTGTCACGTCTAAAATATCATCTTGTATCTGGAAGGCTAGTCCCAATTCGGCTGCCGCCTGTTCCACCTGTCTCTGCTCACTTTGTGTAGCTCCCGCAAGAATTGCACCAATCCGCATAGATGCTTCCAACAAGGCCCCCGTCTTCAACTGATAGATAAACCGCAGCATGTCCTCAGCGACAGGTTTTCCTTCCATTTCCACATCCACACATTGCCCTCCCAACATTCCATGAATTCCTGATTTTCTGGCAAGCACGGACAATGCCTTTCCAATATGGAAATTCCCTGGTTCAATATCAAACGCTTTTGCCGCTGTCTCAAAAGCATAATTTAAAAGACCATCTCCGGCAAGGATTCCCATAGCCTCCCCATACTGTGCATGGGTTGTCTTCTTTCCTCGGCGATACTCATCATTATCCATTGCTGGAAGGTCATCGTGCACCAGAGAATAGGTATGTACCATCTCCATTGCTGCCATAAAAGGTTCAATAACCTTAGACCTTCCTCCAAACATTCTATATGTCTCAAACATCAGCAGCGGGCGCAGACGTTTGCCGCCGGCAAGTATGCTGTAATTCATTGCCTCTACCACTGTCTTTTGATAACCTTCTGGGTTGGGAAGGTATTTCACAATCACTGCTTCCACCTGCCCTGTCCGAACAGACAATTGTTCCTTAAAATCTTTATTCATCAAATGCCTCCAGTTCTCCCTGCTCATTCAGCAAAAGCATTTTCTTCTCCACACTGTCAATTTTTTCATTACAGAATTTTATTTTTCGAACTCCCTGTTCATAGAGGGAAAAGGATTCCTCAAGGCTAACTTCCCGATCCTGCATTTTTTCTAAAATAACTTCCAACTCCTGGAAGGTTTCTTCCAGGGAAACCTCTTTCTGCTCTGTCATTCCCATATTTTAAGCTCCTTGTTCCTCTGATTTGTCCAGCAATCCTTTGCCCTGCTGTTCCGTGATTCTATCATATTTTTTTATATAGGCTCCTTTTCCTCTCACTTTTCCAGCAATCCTTTGCCTTGCTGTTCTGTGACCCTGCTGTATGTTTGTATATCGCGTACCTGGGCTTTCACTTTGCCGTTTAACATATGGATATTTAAGGTATCTCCAAATTTCAGCACATTTACATCATGAACATTCTCTCCCTTTTCGTCTGCCACAAATGCATAACCCTGACTTAATTTCTTGATAGGGGAAAAAGATTCCAACTGTTTTGCGACAAGTTCCAATTGATGTTTTTTCAAAAGAAGCTGCTGTTCCATCCGCGTGCGTAATTTTTCTTCAAAATCCGCTGTAATCTGGCGCTTTTCATTCAACTGGTTTACTGGGCTTAACAGATTTAGCCTTTTCTCAAACTGAGCCGCCTTTTCCTGGCATCGCTCTACCTTTTCACTGATCCTTCGATTTAGTTCCAAACGCACAGAAAGAAGCTGCTCTTGCAGTTGCCGGACATCATACACTGCAAGTTCTGCCGCTGCTGAGGGAGTAGCCGCCCGCAAATCTGCAACATAATCTACAATCGTGGTATCTGTTTCATGTCCTACCGCTGAAATAATCGGGACAGAACACTCAAAGACTGCACGTGCCACAATTTCTTCATTAAAAGCCCACAAATCTTCCATGGAACCTCCGCCTCTTCCCACAATGATCACGTCCACTCCAAGCTGTTCCAATGCGTGGATTCCATTTACAATACTTGCGGCTGCCCCATCTCCCTGCACCAAAGCCGGATAGAGGATCGTCTGGATATAGGGGTTCCTTCGTCTGCTGATTGTTTGAATATCCCGAATCGCCGCCCCAGTAGATGCCGTCACAATGCCCAAAGTTTGAATATATCTTGGTATCGGCTGTTTATATTCTGGCGCAAACATTCCCATCTCCTCTAATTCCCTCTTGAGGGCTTCAAAACGCTGATACAAAAGCCCAGCTCCATCTAAAATAATTTCTTTTGCGTAGAGCTGGTATTTTCCGTCACGCTCATAGACGGAAATGGAACCAAGCACAACGACATGATCCCCATTCTTCATAGAAAATGCCAACCCTTTACGATTTCCTGCAAAAAGCACCCCATTGAGTGCACCTTTTTCATCTTTCAGGGTAAAATAGATATGTCCAGAAGTATGGTATTTACAGTTTGAAATTTCACCTTTTACATAAATACGATTCATCATAAAATCTTGGGCAAACATATTTTTAATGTAAGCATTTACCTGACCTACTGTATATACATTTTTTGTCATACCAGCTTCGCAAGAATCCCGTTTACAAAAGAAGACGAATCATCTGTGCCATAGCTTTTTGCCAATTCCACAGCCTCATTGATCGCCACTCCTGCTGGGACATCCTCCTCAAATTTTATTTCATATACTGCAAGGCGAATCAGGGTCAGATCCACTTTCCCCATACGGGTAGTCTTCCATCCCTGTGCCACCTGGTTTACCATAGCGTCAATTTCTGCCAGATGGCTTAAAATCTCCTTAAATTTAGTCTGTATATAAACCGTATCCTTATTCTCTTTCTGGTCTAATTCCTCAAAAAAAAGCTGTAGCTGCTCTGGCATATCTCTTTCTTCATAAAATTCTGCACGAAATAACAACTTAAATATTTGTTCCCTGATCTCTCTGCGGCTCATTTTTTATCCTCTCTATTTCTATAAAATTCAAAGGGATTTTCTATGACAGAATAAAGGGCGTCTGAAAGACACCCTTTTTTGAAAATCTCACTTGAAAGATTCTTTTATGGTCTTCACTTTTTTCAAAACGCCACCAGCGTTTTGACGGCGGCACGTCCGCACTTTTGCAGCACTCACAAATCCGCGCGCCTGCCATTCCCCGGAGGCTGTACCAGATGAGAAAATTTCTCCCTGTTCACACAAATTTCTGATTCATTATCTGCAGAGGCAGGGTTCTTCTCCCATCTAATCTATATTATTTACGCTTTTCCATATCAACTCCTGCAATCCGAACATTGATATTGCTTACTTCCAACCCTGTCATATTCTCAACTGCAGATTTTACTCTCTCCTGTACCTTTGCTGATACCTCTGGAATTGCAAAACCAAAACAGATATTCAGCGCAACGTCCACCTTCACCACATGTTCCTGTACATCCACCTTGATCCCTTTGGACAAATTTTTCATGCCCAGTTTACTGACCAATTCATTGGTGATATTCCCTGCCATGGAGCTTACGCCCTCAACCTCCGTTGCGGCAAGTCCGGCAATAATGGCAACAACTTCATCTGCAATCCGTACTTCCCCTAATTTATCATCTTTAATCATATATGCTTTTCTATCTTCTGCCATAGTTACGCCTCCTAAACTTATTCATTTTGTTATTATACCAGAATATCCATTTTTTGCAAAGGTATTCTGTAGTTTTCATGGAATTTTCATTACAATTTCCATTATGGCACCTTCAAGATTCCCATTGGGAGCCTTGGCGCAGGAGTCGAACCAACTTTCAGGGCACTCATCCAAATTCTTCTGATTTTGACCGCTACTTTTGAGCTATGGCATATATTCCTCTACAATATGCTTTACCGCAGAAAGGTAACACCGCCCGAATATATTAAGATGATTTAATAGATGGTATAAATTATACAGGTTTTTTCGGCGGCTGTACCCTGGCAAAAGCAAGCCTGTTTCTCTGTAAACATCATAAAACTCCTGTGGAAATCCTCCAAAAAGTTCCGTCATGGCAATCTCTGCTTCCGCATGCCCTACAGAAACTGCGGGATCAATCAGCCATGCCTTACCATCATTGCCCATGATAACATTCCCTGACCATAAATCGCCATGCAGCAGGGAAGGGTGCGTCGGCTCCACAAGAAAATTATCCAAATGGTCCAGTAATTTGCAAATTTTCTTCAAATCCGACGTCTCAAAATAATCTGCCGCACACCTTACCTGCGGTTCCAGACGGCAGTCCCGAAAAAAATCTATCCAAGTGTTGTATGTTGTATTTATCTGCTTTCTGGAACCAATATAATTGTCGCAGAGAAATCCATACTTTTTGTCTTTTATAAAAAAGGAGGCGTCTGCCTTGTGCATCGCAGACAACTGATTGGCAAAAATTCTCCAATACCCTGAAATTCTTTTTCCCCCTTGAATATATTCTAAAAGCAAAAAAGAACTCCCATGCTTTTTTTCATCCACCCCAGTACAAAAAATATGTGGTGTACCAATGGCGCCTGTCTGTGCAATTGCCGCTAATCCAGCTGCCTCCGCAGAAAAAAATGAAGCATCCTTTTTGGTATTCGACTTCATAAAAATATGTGTTCCATCTGTCAATTCAAGCTTATATGCCTCATTGATATCGCCTCCTAAAACCCTGGTGGCATTTTTAATCTTTACACCATTCCCGAACAGTGAGGATAAAGCATCATCTATAGATACAAACTGTGGCGGTATTTTTAAATCCATAATTCTCCCACTTCCTTTCATCCATAACAAACCCCAGAATATCAAAAAAGCTATCCTTAATTAATCGATACCCAATAGAAAAATAAGTATCTGTATGAAACCGGAATCTGCTATTGACCCTATACCTTCCATCGTATATACTAACACAAAGGAGGCAAACATGAAGATAACATATTATGATATAGGGGTTAATTTGTTTTGCAGGCAGTTTCCCAATCCAGAAAAAATTATAGCGGACGCCGCTGATGCAAATATCGCATGTATTTTAACTGGCACAAGCAGAAAAGAAAATAAAACCATCCATGATTTTTTAAAAAATCATGACGCATATGGAACCGTAGGGATCCATCCCCACAATGCAGACTCCGCAAAACCAGAAGATTTCGACTTCATGGAAAAATGTATCACGGAAAATCCCAATATTGTTGCTGTGGGAGAATGCGGTCTGGATTTTGACAGGATGTTTTCTACAAGGGAAAACCAGATAAGGTGTTTAGACAAACATATTATTCTTGCAAACAAATTAAATAAACCCTTGTTTCTCCATGAACGCAGCGCTGTGAGTGATTTCATCCGCAGATTTAAAAATCATCCTGACATCTGCAAAAAATCAGTTGTACACTGCTTTACTGGAAATAAAGAAACATTACAAAAATATCTTTCTATGGGATTTTTTATTGGAATTACTGGATGGATATGCGATGACCGGAGGGGAAAAGAACTGCGTGAAGCTGTATCTTTGATTCCTCTTGACCGAATTTTGTTAGAAACAGACGCGCCCTATTTAACACCAAAAAATATACCAGGACTCGGAAAAACAAATGTACCCCAGAATATTTCCTATATTGCAAAGGAACTTGCTACCTATATGAAAGTACCAGAAGATCAATTGATCAAACATGCAAAGGAAAATACGGAACGATTATTTTGTATTGACAAAAAATAATCGTTCATTGGCAAAATGGTTGATCAGGCGATATGTTTGATGCGCAGGGATTCGAATCTGCGCCGTGCTGGCAAACGCTGGTTTGAATCCTGCCAGATCTACCAGTTCTCTTTCAAAAGCATTACCAATCGATGGCTTAAGTTTTTGGAATAAAGATTCTTTCCGCTGCTGGTTTATTTCTCGATTAAAAATCGTGATTTATTCTCATTGTCCATACAATTCATTTCTCAATGTTTCACAAATTTTTGCCAATTCCAATATGTCTTCTTCTGGTTGAATTTCGCTTACATCATAAGAAAACGGCTCAGATATAAAATCTATGAGTGCCTTATTTATCAGCTTATGTTCCTCTGCTGTTGCCGTAATGCAGATATCAGGCACTTCAGTTTCCAAATCATCTCCAGCCATTTCACACACACTCACGCTTCCATTCACCCTGCACTCCAACAGCAACGCGGCAAGGTCCGTAATAAGGTCAATGGCAAAATAGAATTCCACATATGGTTCCTCATAATCCGACTCATGATTTGTCAAACCAACAGTCAGCGGCTCCTCATGCTGCCGAAAATTTCCATTTAATTTTTCCAATCCAATATCGGAGAATATTTCTGTCAAAGCAATATTTTCTTTCCGTTTATCTGCCAGATACACTGCCAGCGTTAAGCTGTCATCCGTATCGCCAATGTAGTTATTCCAATAAGTACCTTTAATATACATTGAACATTTCTCCCGCTACAAGGCTCACTTTCAAAAAACTGAGAACAAAAGTGCGTTTCACGCACCCCCGCGGTCAACTTCTTTTGCTAACGCATCTTTTGTTCCGTGCCGCGCACATTTGCGCAGCAATATGTTTCCACTTGTGCGCGTGCGCATGGTAGTTTTCTCATATAGGAAATTTTACGAAATTTCCTATATGAGAAAAAAATTTATAAATCATGAATACTCTCCAATCAGACAGAACCAAATCTTTAGCTTCTGTTTTTATCTGTATCAAACAGAAATTTTTCCCCTGTCAATAAAATGTCCCTTACGCTATTTACAACCATCAATAGTGATATCTACAAATATATACTATTAAATTTTTTCTTGTCCATCTTTTGCCAGTAAAGATAATCTTCCCATGTATTTTCTGTGAAAGATACATTCATATACTAATTCTCCACATCAAATTTTACTAGTTTTCCGTCTTCAGCCTGCTTAATAGATTCTTTTAACCATTCATAATTTACTTTGC
Source organism: uncultured Lachnospiraceae bacterium (assembly GCA_951801955.1). Lineage (GTDB taxonomy): Bacteria > Bacillota > Clostridia > Lachnospirales > Lachnospiraceae > Petralouisia. The sequence continues at coordinate 12,737 of CATOOV010000009.1, read as the reverse complement.
TTTCTCGAATATGAAGGTTTTCCATCAAGTTATCATACTGTACCAATGCAATTCATCCAAGAATTTTCCAATTGACAATTGTAATATAGCACATCAATCTCCCCACTATTTCCCCTTTTTCGGCGGAACCGAAGTATACTCATAAGGAGTTGCCTGATAAACATAATAATTCAACCAGTTGTTATAAAGCGTATTGGCATGGGCACGCCACTGCAGGTTTGGACGGATGGTACAGTCATCATCCTGATAATAATTCTTTGGTATCTGAATCGGAAGCCCTTTCTCCTTATCACGCATATATTCTGTATGTAGCGTAACCCGGTCGTATTCAGGATGCCCCATAACAAAGATCTTCTTTCCTGTGGTATCCATTACCAAAAAGACTCCTGCTTCCTGTGACTCTGCCAAAACAGTAAGTTCTGAAACTTTTTGGATATCTTCTGCGCGTATCTGTGTATGCCTGGAATGGGGCGCCATAAAATAATCGTCAAATCCCCGCACCAGCGGTATTTTACGATTGCTTACCTTGTGTTCAAATACTCCAAACATTTTTTCCTCTAACTTATATTTTTGTATTCCATAATGATAATAAAGCCCTGCCTGTGCTCCCCAGCACAAATGTAAGGTAGAGGTAACATTGTCTTTTGTCCATTCGCAGATCTCCCGAAATTCATCCCAGTAATCCACTTCCTCATACTCGATCTGTTCCACTGGGGCGCCAGTGATAATAAAACCGTCAAATTTTCGGTCTTTGACTTCTGCAAACGTATGATAAAATTTATTCAAATGGCTGCTTGAGGTATTACGGGATTCATGGCTGCCTGCCACTACAAAAGTTACATCCACCTGCAGAGGCGTATTGGACAATTCACGCAAAATCTGTAATTCTGTCTCCTCCTTTAAAGGCATTAAATTCAAAATCCCAACCTCAATCGGGCGGATATCCTGATGCATCGCCCTGTTTTCATCCATGGTAAATACATTTTCTCTTTCCAGCGTTTCCCTTGCCGGCAGTCCACTTTGAACCTTGATTGGCATAAACTTTTCCTTCTTTCTGTATGATAAATTTGCGCGAAACTCTCCTCTTCTGTTCTGTATAATAAATTTGTGCAAAATTTCCTAATTCTTCCAACATAATAAATTTGCGCGAAAATTTACGATTCTTCCAGCATAATAAATTTGCGCGAAAATTTACGATTCTTCCAGCATAGCAAGCAGTTCCTCTTCTGTAATCACACGGATTCCCAACTCCTGCGCCTTGGCCAGTTTACTACCTGCATTTTCACCTGCTAATAACATGGTGGTCTTTTTTGAGACAGACCCTGATACTTTCCCACCTTGTCCCTCTATAAGTGCAGCCGCTTCCTTCCGACCCAAGCTTGGAAGTGTTCCAGTAACAACGACTGTCATACCATGAAATTTGTCCCCAGCAGGCTGTTCTTTGGATTTCATATTGACTCCTAATTTCCTCAGCCGCCCTATCATTTTTTTGTTTTGTCCATTTTTAAAAAAATCAAGAATACAATTTGCGCTGACCTCACCAATATCATTTACAGCCTGAAGCGCCTGCGCGTCCGCTTTTTGTAAATCATCAATGCTCTGAAACTCTCTTAAAATCGCTTTTGCCGCCGCTTTCCCAACATTCGGAATCCCAAATCCCGTTAAAAGCTTGCTTGCATCATTCTCCTTGGATTTTTCAATTGCCTCCAACAGTTTATCTGTATTCTTTTCTTTGCCGATAATTCCCTGCTCAATCAGCTCTTCCCTGTATTCTTGCAATGTATAGATATCTGCCACATCCCTGAGATACCCTCTGCGCACCAATTCTTCCACATAGACCGTTCCAAAGCCTTTGATATCCATGGCATCCCTGCCGACAAAATTGATAATATGCCGTTCTAATTGTGCCGGACAATTAGGAGACGTGCATTTCATATCTGCTGTGTCCTTTTCCCTCTGGGTCTTTGCCCCACACACGGGACAAACTCCTGGCAAATGGTAGGGAACTGTTCCTGCAGGGCGCTTTTCTTTTAATACTTTGCGCACCTTGGGAATGATTTCTCCTGATTTATATACCTGGATATGATCTCCAATCCGAATATCCAATTCATCAATAAAATCCTGGTTATGAAGAGTTGCACGGGACACACTGGTTCCGCACAGGCGCACTGGTTCAAAAATAGCAGTGGGTGTAATCCTTCCAGTACGTCCCACAGATAACTCAATATCCAGCAATGTTGTCTCTTTTTCTTCTGGGGGATATTTATATGCCACCGCCCATCTGGGCACTTTGGAAGTCGCCCCCAAGCTCTCTCTCTGGGCAAAAGAATTGATCTTTACCACAGCGCCATCAATATCATAGCCTAAATTTCCACGATTGTCCCCAATCGCACAGATAGCATCCCAAACTTCCTCTTTCGTCCGACAGAGACGGTAATCATCAATTACCGGAATATTATTTCGTTTCAGATATTCATACCCCTGTGTATGGGTAGAAATTTCCATTCCCCGGATTTGCTGAATATTAAAAACAAACATGGACAATCCACGTTCTTTTGTCACTTTGCTGTCTAACTGGCGCAAAGTACCTGCCGCGCAATTTCTGGGATTTGCAAATGGTTTCTTTCCATTTAGCTCCTGCATTTTATTCACGCGTTGAAAATCTTCACTATTCATATATACTTCACCGCGGATTTCCAGATACTCCACAGGTTCTTTTAATTTTTTTCTGACATCCCGAATCACTCTGGCATTTGCTGTCACATCTTCACCGAAATTAATTCCGTCTCCTCTTGTCAAGGCAAGTTCCAATTCCCCCTCTTCGTACCGAAGCGCCATGGAAAGACCATCAATTTTATACTCTACCACAAACTCTGGTTCATCCAATTGTTGTATCATTTCCTCTACAAATTCTTCTACTTCTTCTTTGGAAAAGACATCCTGCAAACTCAGCATAGGCACATTGTGCCGCACCAGCACTCCTGCCTCCCGCTTTGCCGTACCTCCTACTTTCTGTGTTGGAGAGTCTGCTGTCACCAGGTCAGGAAATTTCTGTTCCAACTTTTTTAGCTCCTGCATCTTCTGGTCATATTCATAATCACTGATTTCTGGATTATCCTGATTATAATAACGGTCAATATGATACTCCAATTCGCCGCGCAGCTCTTTTACTCTCTGTTCTGCCTGATCTCTTTCCATAACCTGTTTCCATCCTTATTCTACAATTTCACAGTCTCACTGGAAGAATTTTGAATCTGTTTATTAAGTTCTCTCCATTCCTTCTGCGTAACCTCCCGATAGGAACCCTCTTTTAGATTCCCCAAGAGAATATTCATGATACGCACCCGCTTCAAATCAACAACCCGAAACTGAAAAGTTTCACACATTCTGCGAATCTGCCGATTCTTACCTTGGGTCAGAACAATACGAAACGTAAATTTTCCAACTTTTTCCACCTGGCAGGGCCTGGTGGTCACGTCCAATTGTTCTAAATATACGCCTTTTGACATGTTCTCTATAAACTCTTTCGTAATCTCACGGTTTACTCTCACAATATATTCTTTCTCGTGATAATTTCCACTGCGCATAATCTTATTTACCAATTCCCCTTGATTTGTCATCAAAATTAATCCATGGGAACCCTTATCCAACCTGCCAATTGGATAAATACGCTTGGGATAATTGACATAGTCCACAATATTATCCTTTTCCCGTTTTTCAGAAGTGCATACAATCCCAACTGGCTTATTCACTGCAATCAAAATCATCTCTTCCTCTTTGGATACCAGATGATTCCCATACATGACAATATCTGAGGGACACACCTTATCCCCCATAACTGCCGCTCTTCCATTTATCGTCACATTTCCAGCTTCAACCTGCCGATCTGCTTCCCTCCTAGAACAAATCCCTGCCTCGCTGAGATATTTATTGATTCTGACTTCCTCTGACATTGCCTTTCCCCCAACTGCACCTATATTGATACTGTTACAAAAAGCGTTTTAGACGTTCGATATTTTCCTCTTCAAAATCCATCAGTTCTTCTGCCAGCTCATTGGCATAACTGCCCATAACCTTATTGTTGTGTTTTACTTTTAAAAGCTCTGTAATGCCTCTGGTATTTCCCTGGATCATCATATCTGCCACATGGTTTGTACTGATATTGAGCATGGTATTTGCCTGGATAGACCCCCAAAGCATAACTTTCTGCAATCCAGAATCCTTTGGCAGCAGACCATATTCCCACAACCCCGCTTCTGCTTTCCGTTCAAAATCCCGGAAACGATTTTTTTCAGAAGTAAGTTCATAAGCAAACTCCTGATTGTAAATTTTGCCCATCAGCGCGTCAATTGCCTTGACCGCCATAGCTGCATTTCTTCTGGTTTCCTTTAATACGTTGATCTCTTCATAATTTCGCATAGCTTCCTCCTAGTATCGTGTCACTTTTTTAAGCCCACTATTAGGTTGAAGCATTTTTATATTTTTATACCGTCTTTTATCCCACTCGTTCTTGAAATTTTTTATTATAATTAGGAGAAAAGCCCTCCGGGCAGCACGCGCACACGTGGAACATATTGCTAGCCAATAGTGCGCGGCGCGGAACAAAAGATGCGTTAACAAAAGATGTTGGTCGCAGGGGTGCGTGAATCGCACTTTTGTTCTCATATAGGAAATTTCGTAAAATTTCCTATATGAGAAAAGCCCTCCAGGCAGCATGCGCACGCGCACACGTGGAACATATTGCCAGACAATAGTGCGCGGCGCGGAACAAAAGATGCGTTAGCAAAAGATGTTGGTCGCAGGGGTGCGTGAATCGCACTTTTGTTCTAAGAAGGGAGAACTGCCCTAATGTACTGACCACTAGGCAATTCTCCCTTCTACATAGAAGATATCTCTCACATTCAGACAAAACGCAAATCATTAAGGAATACCATTTCCTGCCATTTATTCAGAAACCCTATATAGATTTAATCAATTTTTTAACAACAGATCTGTTCTGATATACCCCGTCTTTTCATTCCATTCTACTTTTGTCCAGCCTTCGGCATAACTCAATATAACTTTAATACTGTCACCAACAGCCGTAGACCCCACAATCTCTGATGACACGCTCATGGATGTACGCACATTATAGACATTATTAGCCGTTAATACGGTTCCCTCTGGAACATAATTTACACCGCCAGATTCCCCGTCCTCCGAAGAACCGTCGTCTGTATTCTCCTGAGTCTCTTCCTGCTGGGTTTCTTGTGACTCCTGCTGCTGTTCAGTTTGATTTTGTTCCTCTTGTTTGTCCTTGGATTCTTTCTCCTTTTTGTCTTCCTTGGACTTCTTGTCCTCCTTATCGTCTGCTGCAGACGCCACATAGGTATCCTTCCACTTGGTAATCGCTTTCGCCACCTTACTTACCTTTTTCTTTAAAGATTTATTACCTTCAATAATCTTATCATATTCTTCCTGGACATCTTCTTCAAGCTTTTGAACTGTATCTCCGCCCTCAAAATCCTTAATCAGTTTAAGAATTTTTTTATTCATCTTCTGCTCTTCCAGTTCACGATTAAAAGAACTATATTTATTGTTTATATAAAGTTTCCCGTCTTCATTTGTCTGTACATAAAAAACATTCATACCTGGAAGCGCTTCATCCGTCCCGGCAAACTTCATATTATAAACCGCAGACACTATGAAACTGCCCTCTTTGCTGCCATCTTCCACAGTACATTTGATATCTTCATAGCTGTCTACGTGTTTATTCATCATCTTGATATAATCTTTTTCCATAGCTGAAAGGTTCTTTGTAATCTTTTTCAGCTTGTCCACATCCCCTGCCGCATAGGAATTGTAATATGTACGAAATAATTTCTCAATTTTTCCCTGATTTTCAGATTCATTGACAACTTCCTCCAAATCCTCCTTGGAATCTTCCTTAGAATCATCGGTATTATCCTTAGAATCTTCTTTTCCTGATTCGGAAGGCTGCACTTCCTCCTGATTCTTTGGCTCATTGTCATCTTTTTTGCCATTGACCGCTGAACTTGCAAGAATAACAATTAAAGCAACGGTTAAAACCCCTGCTGAAATATATTTTACATTTTTTTTACAAAAACCTACAATCGTATCTATATTAAGCCCAGAATTAGACTTCTTATTCAAATTACTCATATATTCTCCTTATTTCATTTGCCAGCACATTTCCCTATGAAAACGGTACTGTATCTATATATAAAATCTCCTGTCACCACAAAAGGTAAGACAAGGAGATGATCATTAAAAGTTCCAAATGCACCCAGAGGGAATCGAACCCCCAGCCCCAGAACCGGAATCTGGTATTTTATCCGTTAAACTATGGGTGCGTTTCAACAACTTAATTTTTTGAACTAAGTTAGTATATCACACTTTTTTTTAAAATGCAAAACAAATTTTTCCAATTCTTAAATTTTTTTCGATATCCTGTGCAATCTCCTGTGGGGCTTTTTGGTCTGTAGCAATTACAATTTCCCCTGCTTCCTGATAATAGGGCATTCTCTGTTCCAAAAGGTCCTGAATATATTCCAAATTCATATTTCCATCTAGAATAGGACGTCCATGGTCCTCCTTTACCCTAGATAAAATGGTCTCTGGCTCTGCAGTGAGAAGTACCACGGCACCATTTTGACGCATCAATGCAACATTTTCCTGCCTCAACGCCATTCCCCCGCCGCAGGAAATAATCTTATGTTCTTTTTTTCCCAGTCCCTGCAGCAATTTTGTCTCCATCTCCCGGAACTTTTGTTCTCCATAAGTCTCAAAAATCTGTGTGATACTTTGCTTTTGCTGACAGGAAATCCATTCATCTGTGTCAATTTCTTCATATCCCAGCAATTTTGCCAGGCATTGGGATACCGTACTTTTCCCGGTTCCCATAAATCCAATCAGGTATATATTAGACTTCATCTATTTATCCATACTTTCTGAAATTTTATTCAGTATCAGCTTGGTATCTTTTATAGAAAGCTGTCCTGGCGCTGATGCTTTCCCTATGCTTGCAAATGTGATGCAGGAACCAAATACCTGTCCGCTGACCCTGGAAATCGCCCCCAGCCCCCCCATTGCCATGGTGACAATGGGATAATCAGGATAATATTTCTTCATTTGTGCAGAAGCTTCCAGCAACTGAAGTACATGCAAGGGTTCTTTCGGCATTACTGCAAGTTTCCCTATATCGGCGCCTGCTTCTTTCATCGTCTCTAATTCCTGCCGCATCCATACCGTATCCGGCGTATGGGAAAAATAATGCTGGGAACCAATTACACGCTGCCCCGCCCTGTGCAGTTTTGCAATCACAGCAGATGCATCCGAAAGTTCAAATACCTCCACATCCAAAAGATCTGCAAGCTTACTCTCTGCAATTCTCTCCAAGAGCAATTGATATTCTTTTCCTGGCAACGCCCGCTGCCCACCCTGCACTTTACTGCGGAATGTACACAACAGAATTGTCTCCTTACAAATGCCAGACAAACTGTGCAAGACAGCTTCTGTCTCTTCCCAGCTATCAATCTTTCCGAACCAGTCCATTCGCCATTCCAGCGCCTCTGCCCCCTGGTCCACGGCACATTTCGCCGCCATAAAAATATCATTTTGTCCTATTTCTACCACCGGCACACACATCAGAGGTCTGCCTGTCCCAATGTCATATTTTTTTATTCTTAAATGTTCCATTTTATCTTCCAACTCTCTTTAACAACCAACATTATAACTCAGGAAACCAAAAGACGCAAGCCATTGACAGATTTTTTATTATCTATTAAGATAATTCTGGTTACTGTGAACCAAGTGAATTGAAATCAGGTGAAAAAATGAAAGATGAAATTACAGGAAAAACAAAACTAGCTGCTCTTTTGGGCAGCCCAGTATCCCACAGTATTTCCCCTCAAATGCACAATGAAGCTTTTCACCAGCTTGGACTGGACTATGTATATCTTGCTTTTGATGTTACGCCAAAAAACCTAAAGGATGCAGTAATGGGATTAAAAGCAGTTGGATCCTGCGGCTTCAACTTAACCATGCCTTTAAAGGTACATATCCTCCCTCTGCTGGATGAGCTTACCCCCGCCGCAAAGCTTGCTGGTGCTGTAAATACCGTAATAATAAAAGACAATCGGTTAATTGGGCATACTACTGACGGAACAGGGTACATGCGTTCCGTTTCAGATGCCGGTTTTGATATTATTGGGAAAAAAATGACGTTATTGGGCGCTGGAGGCGCTGCCACTGCTATTTGCGTACAAGCTGCGCTGGATGGCGTTTCTTCTATTGATATATTTAAACGGAAAAATTCTTCCTGGGATAAAACAGAAGAATTCTGCCATCGTGTGGCATCTGAAACCAACTGCAAAATCAGGCTTCTGGATCTGAATCACACAGAACTTCTCGCCGAAAGTATCTCTGACAGCACAATTTTAACCAATGCTACCAGTGTTGGCATGGCGCCAGATATCGCCTCTTCTCCCATTCCTGACCCTTCTATTTTGCACAGAGAACTGATTGTATCAGATATAATTTACAACCCTAAGGAGACTTTGCTTCTAAAACAGGCAAGAGGACAGGGATGCCCCTGTTTTAACGGTCTTTATATGCTGCTTTACCAGGGAGCCTCTGCTTTTACTTGCTGGACAGGGCAGGAAATGCCCATTGAAATCATCAAGAAAAAATATTTTTCTAACTAGATATAAGGAGAGAATAGAAATGAGTTTTCAATTTTTAAAAGAACTTCCAACCCCAGAAGAAATCAAACAGGATTTTCATTTATCTGAAAAGTCGGCACAGACAAAACGACTTCGTGACAAAATGGTCCGTGATATTATCACTGGCACTTCCGATAAATTTCTGGTAATCATCGGTCCCTGCTCTGCTGATAACGAAGATTCCGTCTGCGATTATATCAGCCGGCTTTCCAAAGTGCAGGAAAAAGTGGCAGACCGGCTGGTTATTGTTCCCCGCATCTATACCAACAAACCGAGAACCACCGGAGAAGGTTATAAAGGAATTGCCCACCAGCCAGATCCAGAAAAACGTCCCAATATGCTCGCAGGTTTGATTGCCATGCGCAAAATGCATATCCGTGCCTTGGAAGAAAGTGGTCTTTCCTCTGCAGATGAAATGCTCTACCCGGAAAACTGGCCTTATGTGGAGGATCTTCTTTCTTATGTTGCCATTGGCGCACGTTCTGTAGAAGACCAGCACCATCGGCTGACAGTCAGCGGTTTCGATGTGCCAGCAGGAATGAAAAACCCTACCAGCGGGGATTTTTCTGTTATGCTCAATTCTGTTTATGCCGGACAGCACCCCCATCATTTTGTTTTCCGTGGTTATGAAGTGGGAACCTCCGGAAATCCCCTGACCCACGTAGTCTTAAGAGGCGCTGTCAACAAACGCGGCGTGTGCATTCCCAACTACCACTATGAGGATCTGGAACGCCTGATACAAATGTATGAAAAAATGGACTTGGTAAACCCTGCCGCCATCATTGATTCAAACCACTCGAATTCCAACAAACAATATGAACAGCAAATTCGAATTGTAAAAGAAGTTATGCATAACCGAAAAATTTCTCCTGAAATCCACAAAATGGTAAAAGGGGTTATGATTGAAAGTTATATTGAACCTGGCAGCCAGAAGGTGGGAGAACATATTTATGGAAAATCTATTACGGATCCATGCCTTGGATGGAAAGAATCAGAAGAACTGATCTATCACATTGCAGAAATGAATGTGTAGTCCTGTACTAGTATAACAAAAAACTCTTTTGAGAATATGTGCTGCTTTCCCAAAAGAGTTTTTTGTCATTACTTCAATATTTAGATGCCAGAATGCTATGTACAATTTTTGTATCAAAACGCCCGAATAAACCTTCCATAAATATTCTATGGAATCTTTCATTTGATCCCTTGATATCAGGAACGAAAAACATCTGGCCTGTTGTTCATAAGATGCATAGAAAACGAATGACACAACACATGCGGCGTTAATTCCCCTGTAATCCCTGCTTTTTTCCCATATGCTTTGATCAATTTCCAAAATCCCTGCCGGCTCATGGCATCTCCAGAACAATTTGTAAACAGATATACACTGTCCTTCTCTGAGAGCAGGGCAGACCGCCCTTTTTGTAAATAAATTTCCAATGCCTGCTTTGCCACTGCGCCAAATGGAACCGTCCGTTCTTTGCTGTTGTCTTTGCAGGTAAGGTATTCCATCTGTAAATTTACATCCGAAAGTTTTAGCGATATCAATTCTGACACCCGAATTCCAGTGGAATACATCAATTCCATCATTGCCCTGTCCCTCATTTCTTTGGGGGATCCGCCCTTCGCCTGTTCTAATAGACGAGTGGTCTCTTCTTTAGACAAAATCGCTGGAGCCCTTTTTTCTACTTTGGGAGCCTTCAATTCCTCTGCAATATTTTGTTTCATATACCCTTCTTTTTGCAAATAATGAAAAAAGGCTTTCAAAGAAGCTACATTTCTAGAAATTGTTGCAGGCTTCCTTCCCTGTCTTTCCAAGAATAAAATATAGGAGTTTAATCCTGTTGCCGTAACCTTATCCACCTGCCCAATGCCCTGTTCTGCAAAATACTGATTCAGTTTCTTCAAATCCCGTTCATAGGAAACAGTTGTGTTTTCTGAGGTTTTTCTTACCTCTTTCATATACTGGATAAATTTTTGAATCTCTTCTGTCATAACTAACTACCTCATCTACCATCTTCTTATGAATCCAAAAGCTTTACAGTGCGCCCTCACAGGTTACATTATATAATATATTCCACGAAAGTCAACAATCCTGCGGCAAAACTCAATAGAACCAGCCTTACTATTGGAAAAATCCTTTTCAAAACATACCTTTTGGCGCCTGAATCCTAAATAATATTGGTTCCTTTTCCAAATAAAAAACAATGCTTACCATCAATCTTTCTGAGATTAATCCAAAACATACTTTCCTGGGATTTAACCAAGGGTCAAAACACAGTGTCAATTAACTTTTTCTGTAACTTCCTGCCAGATTACCTCTGATGGTTCTCGTGTACACAAAGATATCCAATAGTTTCCTAACCTTTTTTGCCCAAAGTACCCAGGCTGATTACAAACTATTTCTTTAGAACCATTTGCTTCCTGAATGGAAAATGCCACCTTTTGCATAGAAAAATACATGCCCTCGCCTGTGAATTTAATATAACTTTCCTTTAATGTCCACAATTGAAAAAAACGTTCCTGGTTTATTTGCGTGTCTAAAGCCGCATCCGAGAACCTTTTACCTGCCCGTCCCATAATATATTCTATTTCCCGATCACTGCAGCACCGTCTGACCAAAGGAAAACGTATTGTCCGAATCCATTCGGCATCTATTCCAACTTCCATATCTGACAATGCACAGACTACAAGCCCCGCCGTATTGCTCACGTTGAAAAAAAACTTTTCCCCTCCCTTCCAGAAAGGTTTCCCATGTACTCCCAATCCTACACATTCTTGAATATACGATATGCCAAATACCTCTCGAAATCCATCTTTTAGAATTTGCTCTGCAATATTTTTTTGATATCTTTTATAATCCTTTGGAGTTCTGTCCTGGCGGGGACAAAAAGAATAATAGACCATTGTCCGATGTTTCATTTTACTCACCTGTAAATTATATCGCGAATACTGTTCAGCAGAAAATTCCATGTCCGATGTTTCATTTTACTCGCCTGTAAATTATCTGTATTATTGTTTCATAAAACCTTCTTGGCAAGCTGCACAAAGAAATGCAAACGTTGTTCCAAGTGTTAGGGACAGAAGAATTTCGAAGTGTTCTGATGACAGAAATGGAAAGTTTACGCAATCGGCTGATATACGCCATCCATGGCTCAAATCTGCATTTCCCAAACATCGTGTTTGGATTTTCACACCCGAATCCTATAGAACAAAAGTGCGTTTCACGCACCTCCGCGACCAATTATTTTCGACAACGCATCTTTTGTTCCGCGCCACGCACATTTGCGCAGCAATAGTTTCCCCTTGTGCGTGTGCGCATATTTATTTTCTTATATAGGAAATTCGGAGGAATTTCCTATATGATGAGAAAAAGTACCTTCCCTCAATCCCGTGAGAAGATACTTTTGACCAGCCAAAGAAGGGACTCGAACCCTCGACCTACGCATTACGAATGCGACGCGCTACCAACTGCGCCACTTTGGCATAAATATTAACAAATCTTTTTATATTATACACACTTTGTACTATTTTTGCAAGAGTTTTTTCTCTGATAAATTATATTTCTATGAGCTGAGCATAAAATTATTACGCACGGCAAAAAAATATTAGGTACTTATATCCAAAAAGTACCTTATCTGATATATTTTTTGGTTAGTTTGACTGAATCGCTAAGTAATTTACGAAAGATAACAGAAAAAATTTATAAAAAAAACATTTTTTCTATAGATTTTTTGATTCCTACCATTTACAATCTATGTAAGATATGGCACGCGTATTGGCAAATATTTCTAAATAAAGGAGGGGCTGAATATCGACACCATGCCATTTCCTGCCATATAAAAATAAAACAGGTGACTGTGATAAGATTATCGTCTTTTGCAATTACCAAAAATAATCTCTCGGAATCCTGAGTGATTATTGTCAGCACAGTTGGCAGTGGACATTGAAAAGTGAATATTATCTGAAATGAATAAAAATAAACATGAGAAACAGACATAACTGTCGCTATGCCTT
>CATOOV010000008.1 GCA_951801955.1 uncultured Lachnospiraceae bacterium | reverse complement strand
CCGTCAGACATGATTATTATGGATAACATCTGATGAAGGAAGAACCCCTTCTTCTGTTATCTGATTTATAGAAAGAAACATATTAACCAAGTAGTCTTTATTGACTACACCATTATTATACTAGGAGTGTGAAAAATGATTCAATTAGTCAGACCAACAGAAGCGATGAAAGAACAGGCCATAGAGTTCAGACAGGAATTTTTTGAACATGGGGAATTTGTCATCAACGGAAGTGAATTATTTGACAAAACGGATGATTATACAGAATGGTGCAGAACCATAGACGCAAACACGAAAGAGGAAACGGTGAATCCGAATTGGGTTATAACGGACACATTCTTTGCTGTCGATGATGATAGAATTGTGGGAATCATTGATTTCAGGCATACGCTGAACGACTTCCTGAAGGATCTCGGCCATTGCGGTTACAGCGTCCGACCGTCAGAAAGAAGAAAAGGCTTCGCTACGGAAATGCTGCGGCAGTTATTGGAGGTTGCCAAAAAGACTGGGATGAACGAACTGTATCTTTCTGTGGAAAGGAAGAATGAACCTTCGGTTAAAACAATCACCCAAAATGGCGGAATTTATGAGCGTAGCTTTGAAATTGATGGAGAACAGGCAGATATTTACAGGATCGCTCTGTCGGAATAGCCATACTGGTACAACGGATACGGCAGAGCCGCAAGCTGCCTGGGGAGAAGAATGATAGGATTAAAAAGAGGAAGCGTAAAGCTTTTATCCCATCAGGAGGAATGGGATAAAAATGCCGAAAATGTAATTTTGGAATTGAAGCAGCTTTTCGGAAATGCCGCTGTTGATATCCAGCATGTCGGAAGCACTGCGATTGCTTCCATTTATGCAAAACCAATTATTGACATTGTGATTGGCCTCCGTGATTTGAATGATATTTCACCTTATAGGAAACTGTTGGAAGAACACGGTTTTGTTTTTCGCGGAGTAGATGTTGCCGGGCAAATGTTATTTGTAATGGGTGATTTTGAAAAAGATATGCGCACACATCATATCCATGCAGTCAAATGGAATGGGACAGAATGGAAGAACTATATCAATTTTCGGGATTATCTGAATTGCCATCCTGATAAAGCCATGCGATATGATGCCTGTAAGAAAAAACTGGCATTACAATTTCCAGATGACCGAAGAAGCTATACGGAAGGCAAGCAGGAATGCATAGAATGCCTGCTGAAAGAAGCATATGTATGGAGACAGCTTCAGGATACATAGAGAAAACAAAGAGACGATGAAGGAGGTAAAAAATGCGTCATATTTATATTCGTGGGATTATTGGCCTAATCTGGCTGGTTGCAGCCATTGTATGCGGGGTATCAGGAAGTTTTCCAATGATGGGGCTTTATCTGGTATTGGCAGGTGTATTCCTGTACTCCGCATATGCGGCATGGAAAAAAGAGAAGGACGGCAAAGGGGTGAGGTAAGATGGGAGAAACGCTCCTGACTGTTCAAAACTTGAGTGCGTGGTACAGTGAAGAGAAAATGATACTTTCGGGGTTTTCTTTTTCGCTGGCGGAGCATGAAGTGGCAGGCCTGATCGGATTGAACGGAGCCGGGAAAACAACATTTCTGAAAGTGCTCTCCGGACTGCTCCCTACTTTCCGTTCAGACAGTATCTGCTTTCGTGGCGCTCCTGTGGATTTTCGGAAGCAGGATTTTAAGCTCTGCCGCTATACGGTGTTTGCCGAGGACAATTCCTTTTCGTATTTTACTTTCCGGGAATACCTGGCCTATGTATGCGCCGCCTATGGGAAAGAGGTTCCGGATGTATCGGAGCTGGTACATGGTTTCCATTTTGAAGAGTATACAGATACCCTGTTACGGGAGCTGTCAACCGGGAATCGGAAAAAAGCGTTTCTCATCACGGCTTTTGCCCTGAAACCCAGACTGCTCCTCCTGGATGAGCCGGTTAACGGTCTGGATTTCCAGAGTACGGAATATCTGTACCAGCAGATTTTGGGCTATAAGGAGTATGGGGCTGTGCTGTTTTCCTCCCACATCCTGGAGAGCATCACGCTGACCTCTGACCGGGTATTTGTCATGGAGGACGGTAAGATCCGGCAGACTTTTGAAGGCGGGCAAATCAATGCCGCGGATATCCGGGAGGCTCTGCATGATGAAAATGACAGGTAAAGCCTTTGCAAAAAAACTGTTTGGTGCAAGATACGAGCGGCTGCCTCGGACGCTTTTGATTGATGTGATTATATTTTGGGGGCTGTATATCGCAGGCTTTCAGGTGCAGGTTGCGGCCTCTGTCCGGATCCTGATGATCAGCGCCTTTACTGCAGGAGTGATGTGGCAGGCCCTTTCTTCCAAAGATAACGCTGTGGAGCTTAAACATATGCTGATGCTGCCACAGCATGGTCGGGAATTTGTCTTTTCCTATGTAGCTGCGTTGGGAGCCTATACGGTTCTTACAAAGACAGGGCTGCTTTTGGCGGTTCTGCTGGCTGTTTCTGCATGGAAGCCCATAGAGATGATAGGAATGGCCATCTGTATGCTTCATGCGGTTCTTATGGCTGCCGCAGTCTATTCCTTGAGAAAATACTGGTATATGGGTGGGCTCTGGGCTGTTGCCATAGTGTCCGCAATTTTATTTTGTGGAAGTAGGACATGGTTTGGACTGTTGCTGCTTGCGAATAGCTTAGTTTCTGTTCTGATTTTGTGGAAGGCAGACGGATATGCTTTTTATCAGGGAGAAAGTGAGAAACACCCTCTGGGTATACATGTATGCGCAAAAAGCAGCACAGAAGATAAGAAAAGCCATGCTATCCGGCAGAGGAAGAGGGGTTCCCTATGGCGGTACTTTTTCCGGTATCTGAGTGACCATAAGAATTATCTGCTTAATACTGTGGTGATGTGGTGCGTAGCCATTGTAATGCCGTATTTCTTAAGAGAAATGGTCGGGCTGTCCGTTGTCCCGGTGGGTTTTGCAATTTTATCCCTGAATACGCCCATCTGTATCCTGCTGTCCTGTGACTGTGACCTGGAGCAGGCGGTCCGTTTCCTGCCTGGACAGAAACGACGCTTTTGCATCCCATACTGCTTGTTTATCTTTTCCTGTAATATGGCGGCAGATGCGATATTCCTCTGTAGCTGGCAGATACAAAACGGCAGTGTCACTGTCCTGATGATTGCCGGGGCTGTTTTCTTTGCCATGCAGAGTGCAGTGCTGTCTATGCTGCTGGAATGGTTTTATCCCATCCAGGGCTGGAAGATTGAAAGCGACCTGTGGCACCATCCTCGGAAATATGTGGTTCCGGTGGTTATGCTGCTGCTTGCGGGAGCCGTCTCGGCCTGGCCGGTATTGTTGTATGTCCTGCTGGTTCTGCTGGCTGTGGAAATTGCAATTTTACTTTTTATACCCAAAGGGCACTCGTGAATGCAGGTCCGTTCGGGCGGACTCCGTCCGTCAAGGTATATGTCGGAGGCATCCAGAGTGATGGATAAAAAATGAATGAAAAAAAGATATTATATGTAGAAGATGATTTAAGCCTGATTGAAGGTCTGAAATACACACTTGAGAAAAATGGTTTTCTGGTAGATAATGCCCGTACTGTAATAGAAGCATATCAATTCTTCCGGGCAGGCCAGTATGACCTTCTGCTGCTAGATGTTACGCTGCCGGACGGGACAGGCTTTGATATCTGTAAGGAAGTAAGAAAGACCTCTGCTGTCCCGATCATATTCCTGACAGCTTCGGATGAAGAGATCAGCATTGTAAAAGGTTTGGACATGGGTGGGGATGACTACATTACCAAGCCTTTTAAATTGGGAGAGGTTCTTTCAAGGATCAACGCATTGCTGCGCCGTTCTGGGCAACAATTTTATAAGAGTGATACGATTTTGGAATCCAATGGGATTAAAATTGACCTGTCTGAGAGGATCTGTTGGAAAGGGGAAACGGAGCTTTCCCTGACATTGGTGGAATATAAGCTGCTCTGCCTGTTTTTAAAGAATCCGGACCGCATCCTGCCAAGGGAACTGATCTTAGACCGCCTTTGGGATGGGAACGGCAGCTATGTGGATGACAATACCCTTTCCGTCTATATACGCAGGCTGCGGAGGAAGATTGAGGATGACCCTAATTCCCCCACAAAGCTTTTGACGGAAATTGGGTTTGGCTATAAATGGGCTGGGGAGTAATGAGACATGAAAACAATGGGAAAAGAAACGAGAAGAATGCTGTGCTGGCTGCTTGCCATCTGTGTGGCTGCGGCAGCAGGTTTCATGGTCCTTTTATACTATATGACGAATGATTTCCAGAAAACAATGGTGGAGCATGATTATGGGACGGCAGGGTATCTGGTAAACCACCCAGACACAAATGTGGCAGCCGCATTTACAAAAGACAAAACGGACGCTGACCTGGAGGTCGGAAGGCGGATCCTTAAGGAAGCGGGCTACCATGAAAATACAGATCCCAGACTGATTCCTGCCGCCTACGCTTACCGAAAGCATACCACCGCTTGGTTTGGAGGTATGCTTTTTAGCGTTTTTCTGGCTGTTTTTCTGACAGTCTGGATCTACATCCGGAGACAAAGGAAGGCGCTTGCAAAGGCGGATACCGTGATCACACGGTTCCTTTCAGGGGATACGGGACAGAGGATCGACAGCGAGGAAGCCGGGGACTGGTACAGCCTGTTCCACAGGATCAATGAACTTGCCGCCATCCTCTCTGCCCAGGCAGAGCATGAAAAACAGACGCGCGAATTTTTGCAGGATATGATCTCAGATGTTTCCCACCAGTTAAAGACGCCCCTGGCAGCGCTTAAGATGTATGATGAGATTATGGCGCAGGAGGGTACGGACAGGGAGACCATCCATGCATTCAGCCAGAAATCCCTGCGGGAAATACGCAGGGTGGAAGATGTGGTCTATATGCTCTTAAAAATAGCCAGGCTGGACGCGGGCACGGTCAGGATGGAAAAGGCGGAGGAAAACATGGAAATGCTCCTTAAGGATGTGACGGAACGCTTTGAGATGTTGGCGGTCCAGGAAGCGAAAGAAATTGTGTTATCCGGGAGCAGCGATGTTTCTTTTTACTGCGATGCCCTCTGGATGTCGGAAGCTTTGGGGAATGTGGTAAAAAATGCGCTGGAGCATACCGGCAGAGGCGGGAAAGTAGTGATCAGCTGGGAGAGGACGCCCCTTCTTACAAACATTGTAGTGGAAGACAACGGAACAGGGATCCACCAGGAGGATATCCATAATATCTTCAAACGGTTTTACCGGAGCCACATTTCCCAGGATACCCATGGAATCGGTCTGGGGCTGCCGCTGGCAAAATCCATTGTGGAAGCCCATCAGGGGACGATTTCCGTAACCAGCAGGGTTGGCCAGGGCAGCAGGTTTGTCTTAAGTTTTTTCCATCTTACAAAAGAGTAAGATGAAATTCATGTGAAAGTAAGACCCATCGGGTAAGATAATTCCCGAAAGGCAGGTAATGAATATGAATATTCTTGAAGTACAGAATCTATGCAAGACCTATGGAAAAGGGGAAGCAAAAGTCCGGGCGCTGGACCATGTTTCCTTCTCCGTGGGCAAAGGGGAATTTATCGCAATCGTAGGCGAATCCGGATCCGGAAAAAGTACGCTTTTAAATGTGGTGGGGGCTTTGGATAACCCGACATCCGGAAAAGTGCTGATTGATGGCAAGGACATTTTTTCCATGCCCGAAAAGAAGCTCACGGTGTTCCGCCGCCAGAATATCGGGTTTATCTTCCAGTCCTTTAACCTGATCCCGGAACTGAATGTAGAGCAGAACATTACATTCCCATTGCTTCTGGACTACCAGAAGCCGGACCAGAAGTATGTGGAGGAACTGCTGGAGATTCTGGGATTAAAGGAGCGCAGGAAGCACCTCCCCAGTGAGCTAAGCGGAGGTCAGCAGCAAAGGGTGGCAATCGGGAGGGCGCTGGCGGCCCGTCCTGCCATCATCATGGCGGATGAGCCCACCGGGAACCTGGATTCCAAGAACAGCCAGGAGGTCATCACCCTCTTAAAATCCATGTCGGCCAAGTACAGGCAGACAATACTGATGATCACCCACAATGAGAACCATGCGGATGCAACGGATCGGGTACTGCGCATGACGGACGGCAGGCTGAAGGATTTGGGGGTGGCGGCGAGATGAGAAGTTATCTTGGGCTGATACCCCAGTATGAAAGGGTCCACCGCAAAAATAACCGGATCTCCGTGCTGTGCATCACGCTTTCAGTATGCCTTGTAATGGCGATTTTCAGTATGGCGGACATGGCGATGCGCTCCCAGAAGAATTATTTTATTAAAACCAATGGCGAATACCATGCGGCGCTCCATGATGTGCAGGCAGAGACGGCAGAACTGGTATCGGCAAGGGTTGACGTGGCTTTATCAGGATGGGTCTATCAGGGCAGTACGGGAATGTTATCCGGCAAAGTCGTCAGTTTTGTGGGGGCAAATGAAGAAACAATGGAATCCCTGACCGAAATGGATATGACGACCGGGGCATACCCAGTCCGACCGGATGAGGCGTTGCTGAATGAAAACGCCATGGGGCAGCTGGGTCTGTCCATTGGCGATTATGTGACGGTTACGGTTCCGGACGGATCACAAAAACAGTACCGGATTACCGGAACCCTTTCGGATATGGGTTCCATGCTGAAAGCGGATATCTGTGGGATGGCGCTTTGCGAAGAGGGCTTCCTTGCCATTGCAGATGAAAACGCGGCAGACGGCACCACCTACCGCATCCAGTTTAAGAGCGGCGCCCATATTCAGGAGGCCATAAAGGAAATCAAGAGCCAGTTTGGCATTTCTGACGGTCAGATCTCAGAAAATACCGCTTTATTGGGCCTGATGGGACAAAGCGAGAGCAATATCATGCAGGCACTCTATCTGATCGCTGCGATCCTGGTTTTCCTTGTTTTGATTGCGGGAACGGTAATGATCTCCGCAAGCTTTAACACCAATGTATTGGAGAGGACACAGTTTTATGGGCTGCTGCGCTGTTTGGGGGCATCCAGGAAACAGGTAAAGCATTTTGTGATCCTGCAGGGGCTTAAGAAAAGCGCGAAGGGTGTTCCCATTGGACTGCTGGCGGGCCAGGCTGTGACATGGGCTGCCTGTCTGTTACTCAAATCCATCAGCGGAGACCGGTTTTCAGAGGTTCCGTTATTTGAATTCAGTATCGTCGGTATATTGGCAGGGATTGTGGTGGGCTTCCTGATCGTCCTTCTTGCTTCCCTTTCCCCGGCGAAAAAAGCCTCCAGGGTTTCGCCTGTCACGGCAATCAGCGGAGGCTCCCAGCTGACGCAGAATAAGCGTGCGGCGAATACAAAGCTGTTCCATGTGGAAACAGGCATGGGCATGTTCCATGCGTTGTCCGGAAAAAAGAATTTATTCCTGATGACCTGTTCCTTTGCCATCAGCATCATGCTTTTCCTTGCTTTCCAGGTGATGGTCGTCTTCCTGGACCAGGGTATGCCTGCATTAGCCCCGTGGGCGGGGGATGTATCTGTGACAGCCGCTGTAGGGCTGGAAACTTCTGTAATAGAAGAAATCGAAGCTGTCAATGGTGTGAAGCGTGCTTTTGGTAGAATGGAATACGGCGGCTTATCTATTTCTTCCGATACTGAGAACGGAACGGCTACACTGGTTTCTTATGAAGAAAATCAGTTCAAATGGGCAAAAGAGGAACTGAACGGGGGAAATATCGATGCGGTTTCGGGAGGAACCGGGGATATCTTAGTGTCCTACCGGGATGGCATGCAATGGAAGGTTGGGGACACCGTGACGCTCCATACGCCTTTGGGGGAGAAACAGGTGAGGATTGCGGGTATTCTTTCTTCTACAAATGCGTCAAGTGAAGCCGGAAGCCTTGGATACATCATATGCTCAGAACAGCTATTTACAGAGAGCATTGGCGGGTTAGGCTATACGGCTGTGGATATACAGCTTGCAGGCAGCAGTACGGATGAGACAGTATCGGCAATACGGGGGCTGCTTCCATCTGACATTTCCATTGCAGATAAACGGCTGTCAAATTCGGAATCCCAGAGTTCCTATTATACAGGTGCGGTGTTTATTTATGGGTTTCTGCTCATCATTGCGCTGATTACCGTATTCAATATCTTTAACAGTATGAATGCCAGCGTGGCGGCAAGGACCAGACAGTATGGCGTAATGCGCTCCATTGGGATGGGAGCCGGGCAGCTCTACAAGATGATTGCTACAGAGGCAGCCACCTATGCAGTATTAGGATGTGTCACCGGATGTGTCCTGGGCTTACCATTGAATAAGATGATGTTCCAGTTCCTGATTGCAGATAAATGGGGAACGACCTGGCAGCTTCCAGTTGCCTCCCTGCTGCTGATCGTCATGTTATGTTTTGGATCTGCGGCGTTGGCGATCCGGCAGCCAATCAAAAGAATCAGGCAGCTGTCCATTGTGGATACCATAAAGCTGCAGCAGTAACACATGGATACTGACTAAAAATTTTGAAATGTCCGAGCTTTGTAACAATTCAGACCGTTTTTAAGCTGACCGGATGATAGGCTCGGACATTTCTGTGACATTTGTGCTATATGATAAAAGAAATCAATACCGAATTGGATAAATGAGAAAAATGCTTTCGGTTGACGCTGACAGGAAAAGGAAAACCGATAATCCAATTGGGGGACAGGAGGAGAAGATGTGGAGCTGCTTCTTATAAAATTGGAAAGAATAGATAATGATTTTTATAAAAGCCTGATAAAGTTCATATCGGATCATGGGTATACGCCAGAGGTCGTTGTCCATAATACAGACAGCTTTTCCATCAATGGATTGGAGATTATTTCTTCAAAACGCCAGTTGTTTCTCCATAAGAAAGAAGTTCCTATGACAAATAAAGAATTTGACATCTTAGAACTATCGGCAAGGAATAAGGGATAGGTATTTAGTAAAGACCAGATTTATGATCAGGTTTGGGGAGAAAACTATTTTTCTGACAGCCGAAATATCATTGCATATATTAACAAAATCTGTAAGAAGATAGAACCCGATCCGGCTCACCCGAGTTATATCTTGACGGTCTGGGGAATTGCATATAAATTTAATGAGAAAATAGAATAGGCAGTGATGCATGAATTATGTCGTCATTGCTTATTTTATAATGTAAGAATATTATACTGGAGAAATGAGGTGAGAAAATGAAAAATGAAATTATCGAAAAATTGGAGCTGTTTTTACAGAATTTACGATGTGAGGATGCAGGAAGGGAAACATTGGTACATTTAGATAGCTGTCGGGCAGAATCAAAAAGGCTTGCTGAACTGGAAAAAGGATACAGGCAGGTAATGAGCGGTTTAGAAAATTCTTCAAAAACCATCATGAAATCCTATACGGAGCAAATGCAGTCAAAGGCTTTTGCTGAACAGCAAGAGGCATATCTGCAGGGAATGATTGACGCTTTCCAGATATTGTTTGGTTTGGGTGTCCTGTCTGCCAATGAAAATGTGGAAAAAATAATAGCAAAGCTAAAAAATGGCTCATCGGAATAAGTGGTGGACCATTTTCTCATGGAATAATCTTTTTTGAAAGTAGACAAAAATTCTATCCATATTCTACATTTCCACCATAAAAATCCTATTTTTATGCCTTGTTATTATCCTTGTCAGAGAAATCCGTCAGGAGCGCATCTGCAGTGGCGAGTAAAACATACAATTTGTATTCATCGCACAGGCTTAGCAAATTCAGCAAGGATACATAGAGTGGGTTATCCCGGTTTTGATCTGGCCATATGTAGTCATCGGAAGAAATATGGAGCGCCCTCATAATCCTGCGGAACATTGAGACGCTTGGCATACCTTTTCCATTTCTAGATTCTTGTAATACTTTGGATGACAGCCAACCAGTTCTGCCATTTCTTCCTGTGTAAACCGCCGTTCGATACGTGTCTTTTTAATCAGTTCGCCTAATTTTGGATCAACTTCTGCCATATGATTCACCTCGTATGCTTTCTTTTAAGTAGTGTATAACAATACTAAAAGAAAGTGAAAAGTGTAATAGATGAATATTTCGTAGTGTAATAGACTACGAAAAACACTCTATAGCTTTTGAGATTATAAAAAACACAGTCCTCAAAGGCTTATTTGAGTGTTTTCTTTATGCCTTTTGACTGTGCAGGAGCAAGAATATATACGACGATGGGCATATTGGGAAAATGTGTTTCCATGCCTGCCGGCACGGGAGTATGAAAGATTATTCGGCAGCATATGGAAATAAAATACAGGTGAGTCTGCTAAAAAAATCTTTGCTGTCTCTCTTTCACAAGACACTCTTGAAAGTAGTGTATTAGAGTATATTTATGTATCTAAAAAGAATATTGCCACACTAAAAAACGTCAGGCGGAAGATTATCCGTCCGGGCATTTTTTATATTTATGAAAAAATTCAATTTTTTTGGAAAGACCCGTCAGCATTCCCATTCGGGAGAAAGAGTGAGGGGAAGTTTTATGCCCTCTCTTTCTGTCAGTTGGAACGGGAAGGAGGTGAAACCGAATGGAACAATCTCCTTCCCAGGATGAATTGACGGTCATGCACTAGTTTGACCGCCTGTGCCAGTTAGCATTGGACGGTGAAGCAGCGAATTATTACCGGCATATGGAATACCGGAGGGATCACGAAGTAAATTTTTCTGAAATGACAGAAAAGGACTTAGATAGCATTTTTGTGGTGGATGAATACAATCTAGACAGTTCGTACTTCCAAGTCCTTGGGTATGACATTGAGGCAAAGGACATATTGCTTGTAGAGGCGCTTCAGGCTTTGACGGGGAAAAAGCGGAACGTAGTCCTTTTGTCTTATTTTCTGGAAATGACGGATGCGGAGATCGCAAGGGAAATGAAGCTGGTACACAGTACGATACGGGAGCATAGGATACGCTCCTTAGAATTACTGAAAAAACTTATGGAGCAATATGGATGGAGCAGAAGAATAAGCGTAAGGAAGAAAAGAATTTGCCGCCTTTTCATATTACAGGAACCGCTTCGCGAACCCTGTAATCGGTAAAGCATATTATTAAGGCGGCATCAGAAGGGGATGCGCAGGCAATCCAGACAGTGTTGAAGCACTATGAAGCCTACATAGCAAAATTATCCACCAGAAAAATGTATGACGAATTTGGGCAGACACACTTCCAGAGGTAAGCTGCTCCGGTCTGAAAAGACTGCAATTCCTACGGAAAACCTGTTAGATACAGTTTTTCCGCATGTTATGGCGAATGGCGCTGTTCCCCGACAGCTGCCTGCAGGATTTAGAAAAGGAACATAATGGACAATCAAAGGATAATATAGTGAATAAAGGAAAGTTGAGGAATTTAAGATGGATTGGGCAGAATTAGAAGAATGGAAAAAGGTGGATGTCCGTACAGTGGATGTTTCCGCTTTAGAAGATATAGAGAAAATAGAGATTGACAGTTCCCTTTCAGCCAGGGAGAGATGGATGGATTTTGCAGAGAAGATTAAGAATCCGTTTTGTTTTATCTGTAACGGCATGGTTGTAAAGATTTCCTACTCCGAGGCAAAAGAGAGCCTTGAAAACAAAATGGTTCAGCTATGCATGAGTATGGAAGGGCAGAGTTTTTGTTAGGGCTTTCTATGGACATTTGCGATTTGGGATGGTACAATGATTATGGACGAAGCAGAACCCCAAATAGGAAAGGTTTGACAACAGACAAGACTATTTGAGGTGATGAAATGAATACAAATCTGAATACTGATGTATATGATGCTGACGTTTATCTGCGCCTGTCAAAAGAAGATGGGGATAAGGAGGAAAGCGACAGCATTACGAATCAAAGAGAGCTTATCTTAGAATTTCTAAAATCCAGGGAGGACATCAGAATCCATGCCGTCAGGGTGGACGATGGCTATTCCGGGGTGGATTTCGAGCGTCCGGCATTCCAGCAGATGTTAGAGGATATTAAAGCAGGGAAAGTGAACTGCGTGGTAACGAAGGATTTATCGCGCTTTGGGAGGAACCACATCGAGGTAGGGAAATATATTGAAAAAATATTCCCATACCTGGGTGTCCGTTTTATTGCAGTCAATGATAACTATGACAGTATAACCAATGATGCACAGACAAATAACATTATCATTCCATTCAAAAATCTGATCAATGACGCATACTGCAGAGACATCAGCATTAAAATCCGGAGCAGCCTGGAAGTGAAAAGGAAACGGGGGGATTTTGTAGGTCCCTTTGCCCCTTACGGCTACCGGAAGACAGAAGAAGATAAAAATAAGCTGGAGATTGATGAAGAAGCTGCAGAAGTGGTGCGGTCTATCTTCCGGATGTATCTGCAGGGCAGCAATGCGTATAAAATAGCGGAGAAGCTGAATAAGAAGAACATCCTTACGCCAATGGACTATAAGAAAGAGAATGGCAGTGCGTTTTATACCGGCTTTAAGAAGAACCTGAAAAGCCAGTGGACACATATGCATGTACTTCGCATTTTAGGGAATCCCGTTTATACCGGGACGCTGGTTCAGGGGAAGGAAACCACGCCAAATTATAAAGTGAAAAAGAAAGTGAAGCGTGACCAGAGCAAATGGAGCCAGGTGGAAAATACCCATGAAGCGATCATACCGTCCGTTGATTTCCAGAATGCACAGGAGCAATTACAGATGGATACGAGGACAGGAACCGCAAAAGAGAAAGTATATTATCTGTCCGGTGTTGTAAAGTGCGGCGATTGCGGCGCAAACATGGTCAGAAAGACGGTTCCATCCGGAAAAAGGAAATTTATTTATTATGTATGTGGGAGCCATAAAGGAAATAAGGATATTTGCAGTTCCCACAGCATCAATGCGGAGGCTTTGGAGGAAAGCGTACTGAAGCTGTTAAATTATCAGATTAAGAATGTGGCGGATTTAGGACGGATTCTGGATAAGCTGGAAGAAGCGCAGATCAAGAAAGGAGAGATAGAAACCCTAAAGGATACCTCTATGCCATTCGGCAGAAAAGAGGAAAAAAGGAACCGCCAGATTACAAAGAAAAAGGAAGAAGTGCAGAAATATAACCATTTGCGCCTGGGTTTATATGAGGATTACAAAGATGGGCTGATTACGAAGGAAGAATATCTGGAGTTAAAAGAAATCTATGAAAAACGTACCAGGGCAGCAGAACAGTCGCTGGAAGCAATGGAAGTGGAGATGGCGTTTTTTGCCGATGGAGAGAAAGATACATGCGGTTGGATCAATGAGTTTAAGAAATATGGATATTTGGAATGCCTGTCCAGAGAAGTTGTCGTTTCTCTGATTGAGCAGATATTGGTTTATGAAAAGAAGGAAGGGGAGCGCTATCCGAGGATAGAAATACATTTCAAATATGAGGATGAATTTCAGACATCTGTAAACATGTTGGAAGAATTGCATGGGGAAACTTTCACAGGATATACAGGCGGTGTGTCTGCCAGTGATGGGAAAAAGGAGGGTACATATGGCAAGGACGAGTAGAAAGCAGGGGAATCCCCTTCGGGGATATCTTGATGCCATCCGGCAGGAAGAAGGAAAAGCGGCAGACCAGCTTAAACCGCCTGCCGTGGAAGCAGGGCTGTATGTCCGTTTGTCAGATGAAGATAATGGAGGCAGAAGTGCAGACGGGATAGATAACCAGCTTGAGTTTTTATTGGAATTTGTAAAACAATTTGAAAAGATGAAAGTGGTTGAAACTTATATGGATAATGGGCAGACAGGGACTGATTTCGAAAGGCCGGGATGGGAACGGATGATGGAGGACGCAAAATGCGGTAAGATTAACTGCATTATTGTGAAAGATCTTTCCCGGTTTGCAAGGAACTATCTGGAAGCAGGGGATTATCTGGAGAAAATATTTCCATTCCTGGGCATCCGTTTCATTGCAGTCAATGACCGTTTTGACAGCGCAGGAGAGATTTTTCCCCCGAAAGAATTGATTACAGAATTTAAAAACCTGGCAAACGATTACTATTCAAAAGATATATCGAATAAAGTCATGTCAGCGTTCCGTGTGAAAAAGGAACAGGGGCAGTTCATAGGCGGGAAGGCTCCATATGGGTATGTCTTGAAACATAATCATTATGTGATAGATGAATCGGCGGCAGAGGTTGTCAGGTGGATTTTTGAAATGAAGACAGACGGGATAAGCGCTTATAAAATTGCCCGCATACTGAACCAGGAGGGCATCCCGTCCCCCAGCAGATATGCGGGGGAACAGGGCTTGAAAAAGTATAAGGACTGCAGCCATATTTTATGGCAGCCGGAAGCAGTCAGCCGGATTCTATATAACAGGGCGTATGCCGGGGATTTGGTGCAGGGGAAATATAACCGTTCCATTTATTCCAGGGAAAAGCGGGGTAAAAAAGAAGAAGCTGCATGGGAAGTCATAGAAAATGCACATCCGGCAATCATTGACAGGGAGGCATTCCAAAAAGTACAGGAAATCCGGGAAAAGAACCGGAAAGTATGGAAGGACAGGCAGGGCGGACCGGGATATGGAAATGTACTGGAAGGGATTCTGGTGTGCGGAATCTGCCATCATGCGATGTGGAGGAATAAAGATGTGAGGAATGGAAAGGTATGGTACTATTTTTACTGCGGCTTGGTCTATGGTCATTCCCAGGCAAAGTGCAATACATCCTCCATTGTAGATTATAAAATTTTTGATCTGGTGCTGAAACAGATAAAGATGCAGATAGAATTGTCCGTAGAAGCCGGCAGCGCGCTGGAACGAATGAAAAAATCGGATAGACAGTCTGCGGTTTACAGGATGAAAAAGAAGGAAACGGAGCAGGCAAGGGGTGAACTTCAAAGATATGTATATTTGAAAACCAGTATTTATGAAGATTTGAAACAGGGTATTTTGACAAAAGACGAATATTTAACTGCGAAAGAAAGATATACAGGAAAGATTTCTGAATTGGAAACAGAATTGGACAATAAACAAACCGAACTGGATAATCTTAAGCAATGTATGAGTGGAGAAAACCGCTGGCTGAAAGCCTTTCTGAATTTTCGGGATGCAAAAGAGCTTACAAGGGATATGGCGGTAAGCCTGTTGGAAAAGGTGGAAGTATATGAGGATAAAAGAATCCATATCAGGTTTCGTTTTCGCAGTGAGTATGAGTATTTAACTTCGCTGCTGCAGAGCAGCAGTGAAGTTATGGGCAAGGAGCATGGTGGAAAACATGCCCCATATGATCAGGCGTTGCGGATATCTTTGGCTGACCAGCCAGCGGAAAGAGGTGAGGATTATGGCAGAGAAATTTCTGGCTGAATATTTCAGGCTTTCCGTGGAAGATGGGGACGTAATATTGGATGATACGAAAGCAGAGAGTGACAGTATCAGCCATCAAAGAGAATTGATCGCACGGTATGTCCGTGACAAACAGCTTTATCCCGCTGTACAGCCGTTGGAGTTTGTGGATGATGGATACAGTGGAACAAACTTTGACCGACCTGCAGTAAGAGAGATGCTGTCGCTAGCCAGGGAAGGGAAAATATGCTGCATCATTGTGAAAGACCTTTCCAGGTTTGGGAGAAATTATTTGGAAGTGGGGGATTACTTAGAACAGATATTTCCTTTTATGGGAGTCCGGTTTATTGCGATCAACGATGGATACGACAGTAACGATCACGTAGGAACAACCGGAGGGATTGAGATTGCTTTCAAGAGTCTTCTCTATGACATGTATAGCAAGGATTTGTCTGAAAAAATGCGTTCTTCATTGCTGGTAAGGAGAAAGAGGGGCGATTTCATTGGTCCCAGGGCGCCGTTTGGCTATCAGTTTTCCGAGAATAAGAAAGTCCTGGCCGTGGATGAAGTGGCGGCGCAGTATGTCAAACGGATTTTCGAACTGGCCTGTGAGGGATACAGGACTGGAAAAATAGCACAAATATTAAATAAAGAAAAAATACCAACGCCAGGATGGTATAAAAATCAGAAGAAACAGCAGTATCATATCATGGATGAAGAAGGGTACTGGAATTGTGGGAAGGTTCGGAAAATTCTTCAGAACAAGGTTTATCTTGGAACTATCGTAAATGGAAGAACCAAAGTGACAGAGGTAGGCGGCAGTCATTTTTGGCAGGTGCCGGATGCAAAACAGATATGTGTCCCGGATATGCATGAGGCTATCGTTACAGAGCAGGAGTTTTTGCTGGCGTCAGAAGTGATAAAGAACAATGGATGGCAGAAAGGGAAAAAGCACAACCGGAAAGAGGAGAGCATATTGTTGGGCAAACTGCGGTGTGGGCATTGTAAAAGAAGTTTGGTGCGGATCAGATGCAAGAGTACGCCATGCTTTACCTGTCAAAAGGCGGCATATGAACAGGAAAGCAGATGTATCGGTGAACGGCTAAGGGAGCCGGAACTGGAAGCGGCTGTTCTGGAACGTATCAATCAGGAGTTAGAGCAAGGAATTTTGGATAGAAAAGATCAGAAACCTGATGCAGGTTTTTTGATGACAGACGATAATCAGTCAAAATTCCATTCGGTAAAAGAGATAAAAAAAGTGTGCATGGTGTTGGAGCAGAAACAGGATTCATTAAAGAGAGAAAAGCAGTATCTTTATGAACGATATAAACTGGATCAGATGGAGCGGAGAACATATCTGAACAGGGTGGAGGCATTGAGAGAGGAAGAAAGCAGATTAAGTGAGCAGCTTCAAAAGATACAGGAAGAAAGAGGGCGGCGTGAAGAAGAAAGCAGTTTACATCAGGAAGAGGTTGAATACACTGGGAGAATGGAAAGCCTTACCAGAGAAGTAGCGGATGAATGGATTGAAGCTATATATGTATATGGGAAATCGCACTTTGATATAGTTTATAAAGAAAAAATGAAAAAATCTAAAAAAAGTATAAAAAATTGTTAGTCCTTACTTGACAGCACCATACGGGGAGAAAGTGAAGGCATATCTCTTGCGGGGGGCAAGGCATCTGCCGATTCTGCTGGAATATCCCAATCCACAGCTTGGCTGGGGCGTGCTGTGTCTGAGGGATAGTTTGCCGGGGTGAGGTTAGGCAAATGGATTTAGGCTAAGAATGGAAAGGAAGTATCATGTGAGGCGATGATACTTTCTTTTCCTGTTTTTGGAATGAAATGATATATGCCTTATCATTTACTATGTTTTTTGTTCCTTTTGAAAAAATTTTGTTGATCTATATAAAATATGTAGGAATTTTCAGTAATTGAAGATATAATAGTATGGTATCAAAATATCTTATAAGTTTAGATACTACTTAATGGTGCAGCATATGGTTCGGATTTTACAATGAGATTGATAAATACAAAGATGAGAAACAGGAGAGCTTGATATGGGTACACCTTTAGATTTTCAGTTATAAAATTTTATGGGAACGTGGTATATCAGTTGGGGTTTCGGATCTGATACAGAAAGTTATTCAGATAAAACCGCTCGTTAAAAAATATGATATTCTGATTATTGATGAGTATCAGGATATTGAACAGGAATTAGCAGAGTTATTGCTATGGGTGAAATCTTGCAATCCAGATATCCAGATTATTGCAGTTGGTGATATGGAGCAGAAAATATATGATAAAACAACATTAAATGTTGAATCATTTATGAAGGAATTTCTGGAAGAACACCTTAGATTGAAGTTTACACAATGTTTCCGATTGTCAAATAATTTAGCATCTATGCTTGGAAGGGTGTGGAAAAAACAAATCATCGGAGTAAATAATTCCTGCAAGGTGGCAGAAATGTCAAAAGAAGATGTGATACCATTTTTGTCAGATCAAACTCCGGCGGATATTCTGTGTTTAGGAGCAAGAACAGGAACGATGTCTGACACATTAAATATTTTAGAAGAAAGGTATCCAAATAAATATAATAAGAATACAGTGTATGCATCGATATCAGATAATGATTCGATGGGAAAGACGGTACCAAGAGAAGATTCTGCAATATTTACAACTTATGACAGCAGTAAAGGGTTGGAATGAAAAATCTGCGTTGTTTTTGATTTTACGGAAAGTTATTGGAGTACAAGGATATCAAAACCACAGCAGTCGTATATTATTCTGAGAAATATTTTTTGTGTCGCAGCCAGCAGAGGAAAAAATCATATAATTTTTGTGAAACCGGATGAAGCTATGCTGTCTGAAAAAACGCTTTCAACCTTTTTGCCAACCAATGAGAAATTTGATGATTTGGATATAAGCGGAATGTTTGATTTCAAATATAAAGAGGATGTAGAAAGGTCTTATTCACTGTTAAAAATTAACAAGCTTGAACAAACAGATGATTCAATAATAGAAATAAAAAGTACAGACGGTTTAATAGATTTATCCCCCTGTATTGGAATATATCAGGAGGCGGTTTATTTTGACAATTATCAAATAGATGAAGATATAAAGTTGAAAACTATTATGAACCAATCGGAATACCATTAGATTCCACAAATAAATTATCTTGGAAAAAGTCAGCTAGAAATACTATGGGGAAATTTGCAGTAATTGATACTGAAACAAATTGGAATGATGAGGTAATGTCGATAGGTGTAGTAGTTGCTGATTCAGAAACTAAGAAAAAAATTGACTCGGTATATTATATAATTGTTCCTGAATATAGAGTAGGTGGAAGATATTCAAATGCATTACAATTTGACGAAAAGAAGGCTTGTGTTACAAGCAGAAGACAGGCTTTAAAAGAGGTTAAAGAGTGGCTAGATACTTATGGTGTGCGGAAGCTTTTTGCTTACAATGCGTGTTTTGATAAGAAACATTTACCGGAATATTCGGGATATGAATAGAAGAATTGTATCAAATATGGACTGAAACAGGTAGGGAATGGGGGGATTTAGAAACATATAAAACTCAGATCGCCAAGTTGGGTGAAGCTTATAATAAAATGAAGGGCATAAAAAATAAACCGGATTTTATTGAAGTATACAGTCGGGTAACTGATGTAATATGTAAATTGGAACGTCAAAAGGGAATAGAAACTCCGACTAAGAAAAAATCAAGATAAATTTTAAGATATGAATAGAGAATAGAAATATAAAGATGCCAGACAGATATAGTTCTGGTTTCTTTTTCGTTATAAGATAAGTGGGAAAGGGTGAAAGAAAGAAAAATGCAAACACACATCTTCCACCCTTTGTGTTTGCGCCTCAAATAGGGCTGTCGCTTTAAAAACAGAACACAAAGAAATTCGAACTGTCAGGACAAGTCACAACGTTTTACACTCATTTGTGCAATTTGCCAATATTCCTTTTGAAAGCATACGAAAATTTGAATCAACTGAGGAATGTACATAAGTTTAAGCCTTGGATTACAACGATTACGAAAAATGAGGCATTGAAAATCAGGAAAAAGCGGATGATGCTTCCAGGAGATGACGCCATGGAACGGCTTTTGGGCAAGGGCAAAAGCTATTTCCACAGACAAGAAAGTGAGTGGATTTTTGAGCAGCGCAACTAGGACAAGCTGGTATAAATTTTCGGTAACAGAAGGAACTGGGGCAAAAATTTCGGTGTCCTTGGAAAATCCGTTGGGAGTCGGAAAATTTCCGCTTAGCGCTGCAGGGGTGACACTGTATAAATCAAGCCATAAATATATCACGTCCTTTAACGTGACAGGTCAGACATATTATCAGAAGGCGTCTTCTTCCAATACCATGCTTTCGACAGGAACTTATTATCTTGCAGTGAGTGGTAACGAGTCTTATGATTGGTGGGAGAAGACGAAGCTGGTTGGCAATCAATACAAAAATATGGGTGTGGTGAATCTCAAAATTACTACAATCAAAAGACCGTCCATTTCCAAACTTACCAACATCAAGGGAAAGAAAGCGCAGATTACCAGCAAAAAAGTTTCTGGCGCAAAAGGATATGAGGTCCAGTATGCTTTGGACAGTAAGTTTCAAAAAGGTGCTAAGATTGTGGATGCCAAAGGTGCGAAAGCGACCATAAAAGGACTGAAAAAGAATAAGAAATAGTTATGTGTGTATCAGGGCATACAAGCTTGAGGAAGGAAAAAAGCTGACAAGCGCTTGGAGCACGGCAAAGAGCATTCACATTAAAAAATAGCAGACATGATTTACGGTGAAAACAAAAAAGGAAATGGAGGATTTTATGAAAAAGTTCCGTTTTTTTCTGGCGGTTGTTATCGCCCTGTCACTTGTGGCAGGGTACCCCCTGTCTATGAAAGGGGACGGCAGCATCCAAAGATAAGAAAATTACAATCAAAGCCGCTTCTGACTTTACAGTAAGGCTGCCGGCAAATTGGAAAAACAACTATGTGATAAAAAGAAACAAAAATAAAAAACATGGTTCCTATGTGGCATTTTCTTCAAAAAAGTGCCATATGGAAACCGGTAAGGGATGGATTTTTTCCATTATGAGATATAAAGACGATACTTATATGGAGTTGCCACAATATGAACTGATTGGCAAGTGGAACGGGATTTCTTATGTGGCGGTATTTCCTACGGATATACAATTTGCAGGCGCGACAAAGGAAGCGGTAAAACAGTACCAGCAATTGAATAAATCTGTGAAGAAGACGGCAAAGTCAATCCAAAGATGAAAAGAACGAAGGGGGAACCTTTCTCCATATAAGGTGAGACGCACTGCCATAAACTTGATTTTTACTATATTGCTTGTAATCGTCAGAATATTTTTTTAAACAGATGCGGCTGCCAAGGGAAATCAGGCTGTCCACCAGCGGGGGTGGTAGGCTCATAGCATGGGCAGCCGTCTAAGTTGGCAATCTGTGCATATCGAAATAATTTACAAAAATTTTTATTTTTATACTCTAAAAATTTTTAGATATGATATAATAATATTTACTACACCAATCATAAATGTGCCAGACAGGTTTTTATGATTTGATGTTTTGGTCAATAGATGAGAGGATTGAAAAGTTATGAAGGTAAATATTCGTAAAATCAGTGAAGATACCGGTTTTTCAATGTCTACGGTATCAAATGCGCTGAACCGCAAAAAGGGAGTAAATAAAGAAACCGCAAAAAAGATTCTGAAAGCTGCACAGGAACTTGGCTATCGCATGGAAGAGGAAATTACAAAAATCCGCTTTGTGATATTTCGAAGGAATGGGCTGATTATTGACGAAAGCTTTTTTCATCCGGCTGTGATTGAGGGAGTGGAACGCCAAGCAAAGCTTATGGGATATGAGATGGTATTCTGTTATGTGGACATTAGTGATCCAGATTACCAGGAACAGCTTTCTGATATTTTGACAGATATGCAGGGTGCAGTAATACTTTTGGGGACGGAGATGCTTGAAGAAGATTATGAACCCTATGCCAGTGCAAAAAACAGAATTGTATTATTGGATGGGCGCAGTGATAAGTATGCATTTGACAGCGTATTAATCAACGATACAGAGGCGGCAATAGAAGCCATGGACTATCTGGTCCAAAAGGGACATACAAGAATCGGTTATTTACGAGGGGAATTTCGGATACAGGCATTTCGGTCTCGTGAAAAGGGATATTATCAGGTGATGAACCAATATGGATATCCAGTCCAGGCAGAATACATTGTAACGCTTGGAACCAGAATTGAGACGGCATATCAAAAGATGAAGGAATACCTTGGAAGGACAAAAGAGGTGCCAACGGCATTTTTTGCAGATAATGATGTGATTGCAATTGGGAGTATGCAGGCGATCAAGGAATATGGCTATCAGATACCAGAAGACATTTCCATGATAGGTTTTGATGATATCGCTTATGGAATCGTGTCAGATCCGCCGCTGTCTACGGTCCATGTATATAAGCAGGAGCTGGGGGCAAGGGCGGTTCGGGAGCTGTTGTCTGCGGAAGGCAAAACTAGTGAGGCAAAGGTAAAAATTCAAGTTTGTGCGGAATTTATAGAACGCAAAAGCGTAAAAGAAATAAAAAAAGGATGTGTGCCTTAATACAGGAAGTTATAGTGTGATATAGGACTGATGTATGAAAAAGGATACAGAGGTTCTATTTTTTTACATTGAAACGCTTTAGTAATGTGAATTGCTAAAGCGTTTATTTCCGCGAGCAATGTACCCAAAGGGCATTTAGGAACATGGCAATGTTTCCATAGATATTTGACGGTGCTATGCGCCAGCGGCGTATGTGAAGCATGGACCGAAACGGAGTGCAGACAGCCGCGAGGGTAAGCGCCCTTTGGGAGCAAATCTCCCGCTCCTTAGGGAGAACTTGCGAAAAACAAGCTAAGACATGTCCTGTCAGCTTGCTGTGTGGTATTTGGCTGTATTAACTGGTTATATAAAATATTATAAAAAATTTATATAAAAATGATAATCCTAGAAAGCGGATAAACAAATATTAACTTAGAAATAAAAATATATTATGGTAAAATTAGATAAAAATATAAATTAAAAACTGTATAATATATACGAATTATAGGTGGTATATAAATTAAATACAAAAAAATATTGAAAATTTTATATAAATGTTTATAATATAAATTACAAGATTGATAAAGGAGATGAAGAGCTATGGGAAAAATTGGGGTAGTCGGAAGTATCAATATGGATATGACGGTAAAAGCAGAACGGATTCCACTCAAAGGAGAAACGGTAAAAGGTGAAGATCTGAAGTACATTCCAGGGGGGAAGGGAGCGAACCAGGCTGTAGCCATGGCAAAACTTGGCGCCCAAGTTGAGATGTTCGGATGCGTAGGGGATGATGCTGCAGGTGCAAGCCTCGTAAAAAATCTGCAGGAAACAGGCGTTGAGACAAAATGTATTCAGACAATTCCAGGGACGCCAACCGGACTGGCAATGATCACAGTTGGAGACAATGACAATACGATTATCGTTGTTGCAGGAACCAATGACTATGTAGGCATAGACTATGTAAATGGAGTAAAAGATTCCCTTCTGGAATGTGAAATTGTCCTGCTGCAGCACGAAATACCACAAGAGACGGTTGAGTATGTGGTTGGATTGTGTGCAGAAAATGGCGTGAAGGTGGTTTTGAATCCAGGACCTGCACGACCGGTAAAACCAGAGATTTTGGAGAAAGTAACATATTTGACGCCGAATGAACATGAAGCCGTAATTTTGTTTGGCGAGAACATTTTTTTTGAGGAAATGATGAAAAAATATCCTGAAAAACTGGTGATTACACAAGGAGCCAGGGGGGTTAGTACATGTCTTAAGAGCGGAGAAGTGATTCTGGTGCCTGCGAGAAAAGCAAATGTTGTAGATACCACTGGTGCTGGGGACACTTTGAATGGAGCCTTTACGGTAGCGGTTACAGAAGGGATGGATATTGCAAAAGCCCTTGCTTTTGCCAATACAGCGGCTGGGCTGTCTACAGAGAAATTTGGAGCGCAGGGAGGAATGCCGTCCCGCGATGAAGTAAAAAAAGCAATGGAGGAGTAAAGGATGAAAAAGAACGGTATCATAAATTCAGATATTTCAAGGGTATTGTCCTATATGAGACATACTATCATGACATTAGCGACAGGAGGTATGATTTAATGGAAGCAAATAAAAAAAATTACGGATCATATTCAGGATCTGGGCGCCCTTATCGCGCTGTTACTGCTGGTTGTCGGAATCAGTATCATAAGTCCTGAATTCAGGACGGGAAGTAACTTTTTATCCCTGCTCCATCAGTCTTCAATTAACGGGCTGGTTGCATTTGGCATAACCTGTGTAATCTTGACCGATGCCATTGACTTATCTGTCGGCTCGGTTCTTGCCTTGAGTACGGTACTCTGCGCAGGCATGATTACAGCCGGGGTTCCGGCAGGGCTTGCAATGCTTTTGGCGCTGGTGATCGGAACGATGCTTGGAGCTGTCAGTGGTTTTCTGGTAACAAAAGGAAGGCTGCAGGCATTCATCGCAACATTGATTACGATGACTGTTTACCGTGGTGCAACGATGATCTTTACTGGTGGGAAACCAATTTCTAACCTGGAGACAGCTTTGTGCTGAAGCTGGTGGGAAGAGGGAACTTCTATCGTATCCCTATTCCGGTAATCCTGTTGATTTTAATTTTTGTCGGATTCTATTTCTTGCTGAACAAGACTACTTTCGGGCGTGCGGTCTATGCAACTGGAAATGCGCCAAACTTGCAGGTATTAATATCAATAAGACAAAGATTATCGTATATGCGATCTCTGGATTTATGTCTGCATTTGCTGGTTTGATTCTGCTGTCCAGGTCCGGTTCTGCACAGCCCACGCTTGGATCTGGATACGAGCTTGATGCAATCGCAGCCGTAGCTTTGGGCGGAACAAGTATGAGCGGCGGTCGGGGAAAGATTTATGGAACCTTAATCGGCGTACTGATTATCGCAGTATTGAACAATGGGCTTAACATCCTTGGCGTGTCTTCTTACTATCAGGATGTAATCAAAGGATTTGTAATCCTGATTGCCGTATTATCAGATCGGAAGAGATAATTTGCGCGGCAATTTGGTACAGATAGGGAAAGGAGAAAAGAGATGATGAAAAGAATAACAAGTATTGTGTTGGTATTGTGTATGGCATTTGGTCTCACAGGGTGTAACGCAATCACGATTGATGGCAAGGGGGAGGTTATGGAAAGCACTGGAAATGGTTCCGTTGAGCTTTCTGTCTCCACACTGAACAATCCATTTTTCGTGTCTCTTGCAGAAGGTGCAAAAGCCACAGCAAAAGAAAAAGGCGTAAATTTGGTAGTTGCAGATGCAGGGGATGACAGTGCAAAGCAACAGAATGACATTGAGGATTTGATATCAAAAAATGTAAGTGTGTTGATTGTGAATCCGGTAGATTCTGACGCAGTGGCTCCCGCAGTGCAGAACGCAATTTCCCAAGGGATCAAGGTTATTTCTGTTGACCGTGTGGTGAATGGCGTTGATGTGGATTGCCAGATTGCATCTGATAATGTAGCTGGCGCAAGAATGGCTACGGAATATCTGATTGAACAGATTGGTGAAGGCGCAAAGGTAGCGGAACTGCAAGGTGTTCCTGGCGCGTCCGCGACCATTGACCGGGGCGCTGGTTTCCACGAAGCAGCAGACGAAGCTCTGGATGTGGGGCAAGCCAGAGCGCTAATTTCGATCGCGCAGAGGGCATGACGGTTATGGAAAATGTGCTCCAATCAGACGGTTCCATCAAAGGCGTATTTGCCCATAATGATGAGATGGCATTAGGAGTGCTTCAGGCAATTGCAGCAACCGGAAAGGATATTAAAGTTGTAGGCTTTGACGCAACAGATGATGCAGTAAATGAAGTCAAAGGTGGAAGAATGATAGCTACAGTGGCACAGAAGCCGGAATTGATGGGTGAAACGGCAATCCTTACGGCAATCCGCCTGATTGCTGGGGAAGAAGTAGAAAAATCCTTGCCTGTAGAAGTAGAGTTGATTACAAAATAACAGCAAAAGAGACACAAATAACTAAAATATGGGGCGTTGCAAACGGTCTAAATAAATGACAGATATGCTCCCTTCCAAATAGACAGGTGAAATAACAAAAACTTGTTGTCTAGAAGGGGGCATGTTTTTATGTTCTTTAGGCTGGCAGGAGCTTTGGTGGAATATACGAGGGCAGTGGAATAGGCAAACCTCGTATAAAAAAGATAACGCTGTACCAATATTGCGTACCCAAAGTGCCGCCTATTATGCCGTCTGGTGTATCAGAGGGGTATAACTTTTTTGGCGTCGGCAAAAAGGGGAGGATTTTCCGTAAAAATCTTTTTCCAATAAACTTTTATCAAAACCAATGAGACAATCCCAGACAGCAAGTCGGCCGCCGGACCGGCATATAGCAGCCCATCCACTCTCAACAGGGAGCCAAGCAGGAACATGGCAGGAATCAGGAAAATTATCTGCCTGGAGAGTGAAATCACCATGGCAGGGATGGGTTTTCCGATTGACTGGAAAAAGATACTCACCACCATTCCGCTTGGAATCATAAAGCAGAATAATAGGTAGATTCGGAAACATTTCACGGCAAATTCCATGTAGAGTTCTGATTCCTGTCCAAAGATACTGATAATTTCCTCTGGGAAAACCTGGAATACAAACAAGGCAAACACCATGATAGCGGTGCAGGAAACCAGGGAAAGCCAAAAGGTCTTTTTGACCCTGTCATATTTGCCGCTGCCGTAATTATAGCCAAGGATAGGCTGGATCCCAGTGGCAATTCCCATAGCAATGCTTGTAATTAACTGGCTGGTTTTCATGGTGATTCCCAGTGCTGCCAAGGCGATGTCAGAGCCATATTTTGATTCTGCACCATATTTTACAAGCAAATTATTCTGGATGGCAATTACTACAGTGGCAGCAATTTGGCTGAAAAAGGAAGACATGCCAAGGGAAATAATGTTTTTGGCAATCTGCCCTTTTATGGGAAAATTTGCTTTCCCCAGCCTGATTGTCTGGAAACGAAACATACAGCAGATAAAGAAAACAGCATTCAAAAATTGCCCGATAACCGTGGCTAAGGCAGCGCCCTTTACACCCCACTGGAATACAAAGATAAATATAGGATCCAGAATGATATTGGTTATGCATCCAATCAACATGCCCGTCATACTGGATTTAGGACGTCCGTCTGCGCGGATAACATTGCTGAATCCAACGCCGATGACAAAGAGGGGGAAGCCTAGCACGATAATCCTTCCATATTCAAGGGCGTAGGGCATTACGTCGGCAGTGGCGCCGAACAAGCGGCACAGAGGTTTTAAAAAAATTTCAAATAAAATAAGGAAGAACACGCTTGCAGCCATGCTCAGCGTTACCATATTGCCCACGCCGTCGGCAGCTTCTTTGGGTTTCTTTTTTCCTAAGTGTAAGCTCATAAAAGCAGAGGCGCCATTTCCAAGCATGATAGCAATTGCCATCACAATCAACGTCATAGGCATGATTACGTTTGTTGCAGCATTGCCGAGATAGCCGACGCCCTGCCCGATAAATACCTGGTCAACCATATTATAAAGTGAATTGATTACAAGGGAGATGACGCTGGGAACTGCATATTGAATGGTAAGCTTCCCAATTTTTTCTGTCTCTAGAGGATTTGCGGCGATAGTAGTACGATTCATAATACACTCCTTTCTTGTATCATAGGAAACTGTTTGGCTTTCCTAATGATATAAAAAATAAATATGCGCACGCGCACAAATTGGTATCAGCACTCTGTAAGATCGAGTGCTAATATTGATTAAATCATAAAACCAATTGAATGTGAAGTGAAAAAATGGTATTATCAATGAAAAAAATGCAATAATAGAAGGAGGGATTATGCATACACAGCAATTAGAGAGCTTTCTTGCAGTCGCAGAGAACCTTAGCTTTGCAAGGGCTGCAGAAGAATTAAATATAACCCAGTCTGCCGTATCCAGACAGATCCATTCCTTAGAAAACGAATTGGAGACTAGGTTATTCCATCGAACATCCCGCAGCGTAGCGCTGACCCCTGCTGGAATCAGCTTTTATGAAGACGCTAAGAACTTTATGGGTGGGCTGCGGATAGCCAAGGAAAAAATAAAACGTCACAGTGCAGCCAATGCTCAGATTCTTTCCCTTGGATTCGGCAATGATATAGACTGCCAATTGTCAGCAGGGCTTTTGAAAGAGTGCCGCGTACATCTTCCTGAGCTGCATCCATTTTTGAGGGTTATTCCACACCGCTCCATACTCAACCTGTTTCTCCAAGATGAGATAGACATCATATTCGGGTTTCAGAACGATGTGCCTTCCAGGGAAGGAATTATTTATGAAGAGATATTCCAGGCTCCGATTTGCTGTACAATTGCCGCGGAACATAAGTATGCAGGAAAGGAAGAAATTTTGGAGCAGGAGCTTTATTCAGAAAATATCATTATCTGCAATTCTTATTCCCTTCCAGCGCAAGCCGCCGTTTTGCAGAACCGCATGGAGAGGAATTTTCCCTTGGGGTGCGTCTATTACTGCGATAATCTCAATGCCATGCTGGCATTGGTGAGGGCAGGGTATGGATTTGGTATTTTACCGGAAATAAAGAACAATGATTATCAGCTCTGTGCCATTCCCTTTGCAGGCGTAGGGAACACTTCTTTTGGCTTTTCTTATAAAGAAAATTCCACCAATCCTTTGGTAAAAAAATTTGTCTCTCTGGCGCGGAGATGGAAAAACGGGAATGGTACCATATAAAAAGCGGCGCTAAGAATCCCAGATAGGTAAGGCGGAAATCGAAATAAGCG
Source organism: uncultured Lachnospiraceae bacterium (assembly GCA_951801955.1). Classification (GTDB taxonomy): domain Bacteria; phylum Bacillota; class Clostridia; order Lachnospirales; family Lachnospiraceae; genus Petralouisia. Next base: position 47,088 of record CATOOV010000008.1, on the reverse strand, counting down.
ACACCGGGAATCCCAGATAGGTAAGGCGGATATTACAATAAACTGACCTGAATCTGATACCAAGGGTCGCAAAAGGAAGTCTTAAACAGAGAAAAAATGACGTTAAACACTTTGATTTTTCAATGGTATGTGTGTATAATATTGTCAAATTCAATCATTAATATCGGAAATTTTGGTAAATTTGTAGTTTTGTATTTACCTATCAAACCTGCGGGATCCTTCCAAATATGAAGTTGTGAAGGAGGATTTTTCTGAAATCGTAAAAAAACAGGAACAATTCGATTCAAAACATACCATGTCAGATTGGAATTAATAACACAGATATTGCTTGGCGGGTTGCGGTTATTTTAATCTTTAATGCCTATGAATTTTTAAGGACGCCATCGGCGTTCTTGTTGCGGGGTGCAGGTCAGTTCCCTGGCAAAACAAATTAAGAAAGGGGGGAACTTGGTATGGGTATTAAATCAAGTTTACAGTTATCAAGTGAGCAGCAGTTATTTATAGAGAAGGCATTGCAGGGGAAGAATATTCTTGTAGATGCATGCATTGGCAGTGGGAAAACTACAGCTATTCAGAATTTATGTAATAAATTGCCAAGCAGCAAAAAAATTTTGTACTTGACTTATAATAAGCTTTTGAAATTAGATGCCAAATCTAAGATAAGAAAAAGAAATGTTACGGTGACAAATTATCATGGATTCGCATCTATGGTTTTAAAAAGAAACGGTGTATCTGCAGCGATCCCGGATCTTATACAGACGTTTATCCAAAAAAAACTACCCATCACAAAGTATGATATTTTAATGATTGATGAATATCAGGATATTGAACAGGAATTAGCAGAGTTATTGCTATGGGTGAAATCTTGCAATCCAGATATACAGATTATTGCAGTTGGAGATATGGAACAGAAAATATATGATAAAACCACATTGAATGTGGAATCATTTATGAAAGAATTTCTGGAAGAACATCTTAGGTTGAAATTCACCCAATGTTTTCGTTTGTCCAATGATTTGGCTGTAATGCTTGGAAGGGTTTGGAAGAAGGAAATAAAAGGGGTAAATGATTGTTGCAGCGTGGAAGAAATGACGAAGGAAGAGGTGGTACCGTTTTTGTCAGAGCAGGATCCTGCAGATATTTTGTGTTTAGGAGCAAGAACAGGAACAATGTCCGATACGCTAAACTCCTTAGAAGAAACATATCCGCATAAATTTAATAAGAAGACGGTGTATGCAACGATCGCGGATTATGATTCAATGGGAAGGACGGGACCCAAAGAAGAATCTGCAATATTTACCACTTATGACAGCAGTAAAGGGTTGGAAAGAAAAATCTGTGTGATTTTTGATTTTACAGAAAGTTATTGGCATGTAAGGATAGAAAAACCCCAACAGTCTTATCTTATTTTAAGAAATATTTTTTGTGTTGCAGCCAGCAGGGGGAAAAACCGCATTATTTTTGTAAAACCAGATGAGGCGATGTTGTCTGAAAAAACCCTTTCCACATATGTAGAGACGAATCAAAAATTTGATGATGTAAATATCAGTGAAATGTTTGAATTTAAGTATAAAGAAGATGTTGAGAAGTGTTTTTCCCAGTTAAAATTACGTAAGCTTACTACAAAAGATCATTCATCCATTGATATAAAAAATAAAGATTATTTAATAGATTTATCCCCTTGTATTGGAATATACCAAGAGGCAATTTTTTTTGATAATTATCAAATAGAGGCGGATATAGAACTAAGGATCGACCTGGATTCCAAATTATCGAGATTGTATACGAAAGAACTGCAGGACAGTCTATTAGATCAAAAAATATTATTTTTGGTGTCCCTTGAGACGAAACAGAATAGATATCGCACACAAGTAGTAATTCCATTTGTCAATGAACAGCAAAGTAAGTTGATAAAGGCACGGTTAGAAACACGATTCCATAGGGATGAGAGAGCACAGGTCAGGTGTCAGATTGATTTTTCTGATCGGGAAAATGGAAAAGCTGCGTTTTCGGCTAAAGGCTTTGCAGATGTAGTCAAGGATGATGTGGTATATGAATTAAAATTTGTATCAGAATTAACCCATGAACATTTTTTACAGTGTGCCAGCTATATGGTTGCAATGAATCTTTCAAAGGGAATTTTATGGAATACAAGAGATAATACATCCTATGAAATAGAAGTGCCGGATAGAAAAGCGTTTTTGGATGCCGTAACAAAAGCAATTACCAAAGGAATGATTGAAAAATATTATGAACCTGCCACAAAACGAGTGGCGTCACAGAAAAAATCCATAGGGTATCCATCTGGAAAAAGGATGGAAAACAATATTACAGATAAATTTGCAGTCATTGATACAGAGACAAACTGGAATAATGAAGTAATGTCAATCGGTATAGTAGTTGCCGATTCAAAGACTAAGAAAGAAATTGATTCCATATATTACATAATTGATCCAGAATACAGATTAGGTGGAATGTATTCCGATGAATTGCAGCTTGATGAAAAAAAAGCTTGTGTTACAAACAGAATGCAGGCTTTAAAGGAAATCAAACAGTGGTTGGATACTTATGGCGTTCAAAAACTTTTTGCTTATAACGCGTCTTTTGATAAGAAACATTTGCCAGAGTTTTCAGAGTATGAATGGTATGACATTATGCGTTTGGCTGCATATCGACAATATAATAGGGCGATATCAGATTCTGCGGACTGTTATAAGACGGGAAGATTGAAACGGGGATATGGCGTGGAAAAGATATTGAAAATGCTGAGCGGGGACAAGGGATATCATGAGACACACAATGCTGTGTTAGATGCACTGGATGAATTGAAAATTATGCAATTGCTCAGACATGGGATAACGGAATATCATATTGCACTTATATCAGCCAAGAGTTGACTTCCTGCCCTTCAGGTGAGCCTGTGGAAATCAGCAGATACCATTCTATACGGATGCCGCGGAAAGAAAAGTGGCAGATTTTGATGCGCAAGGATTCCCCTTTGGCAAGAAAAGAAAAAATTACTCCAGAAGATTTAGAAGGAATCCCTTTAATCGTGGCAAAACGCCAGTCGGTACGAAATGGGCTTTAAAATTGGTTCTCAGATAAGAAAAAGAAACTTCATGTTGCGTCAGCTTGCAATCTCTCCCACAATAACCAGTCTGTCATGGTGGAAAGCAGGATTGGTATGGCTGTGGTGATGGAGTTTTCCTGTAATTGTGATACGTTGTGCCTGTGGCCAATGGAACCAGAGATTCTAAGCGGCTGCGTTTTGGTTTGGAAAAAGAATCAGGTGCTTTCGCCACTGATGACGCGGTTTATAGAACATGCCAAACAATATTTGGCAGGATCAGAGGGAATGTAACATTCAAAATAGGCATTTCTTACAATACAATATGGGAATTAGACATTTTATTGAAATGGATTTATAATCAATATGGCAGGATGTTCAAGATTCCAGCAGGCAATTAGAACATTCCATTATTTGTGTATATCATTTAGAATTGAAAAGGAGGGTTTTCGGATGAAGATTGACAACAAAGAAGAATTTTCGAAACAGAATGTATTTGGACTGGGACAGGAGAACACCGCTTTTGCAGAGTATTTTTTAGGCAATTCCTATCTCAATCCCTTGACTGTTCCAGGAGAAACAGCAGTATTTTTGGCGAACGTTACTTTTGAGCCAGGCTGCAGGAATAATTGGCATATCCATCATGCAAAACATGGCGGCGGACAGCTTTTGATTTGTACAGCCGGAAGCGGATGGTACCAGGAAGAAGGAAAAGAAGCGGTCAGCTTGGAGCCAGGGATGGTCATTACAATTCCAGCGGAAGTAAAACATTGGCATGGCGCCAAGTCAGACAGTTGGTTTTCTCATATTGCAGTGGAGGTTCCTGGTGAAGAAACGAGTAACGAATGGTGTGAACCAGTAGATGATGCAGCCTACAGCAAATTGAAATAGGGCAACGGCAATCCTTTTGGCTTTACACAATGGGGAGTTCGCAATATACACGAAAAATAATAAGAAAACTGTGATTTTTTCAGGAGGTCATTCAAATGAGTTATTATGAGACAGATCCAGAATTTATAGAACGGCTTACATATTTTATCTCGGAGGAAGTGGTTCAGGAACCAGGGATGGAACTGCCGAAAGACACGCGCTATATGGCAATCCTTGCCACACTTTTAGGCTGCCAGGGGATAGATACCTACAAAGAGGGATTTAAAACAGCGTGAATTGGTCACGTTCTGTTTTTGGCAGCACAGGGCGGCAGGTTAAGCGGTAGAAGTTCAAGTATGCTATCGGCGTTCTTACTATAGGGCTCTGGTCAATCTTGCTGACAAATATACTTTCTATGTATAAAATTTATGGATCGCTGGAGGAAGAAGAGAATATTCCTGATGAGGATGGAACAAAATAGGCAATATATCAAAAATATAAAAAGGAACAATCCATGGGAAATGAAAACATTTATAAGTTTCAGGCAAAAGTAGAAGCTGTTCCCGATAAGGGCGGCGCATATATCCGTTTTCCATATGATATTAGAAAAGAATTCGGAAAAGGAAGGGTGAAAGCAAATGTTACTTTTGACAGTGAGCCATATTCAGGAAGTATCGTAAATATGGGTGTGAAGAATGCAGACGGCTCTATCTGTTATATTATTGGAATCCGTAAAGACATTCAAAACAAAATTGGAAAACAACCAGGAGATATCGTTTTTGTCACAGTAGAAGTTGCAGAGAGGGAAATTGGATATAACTATTGACAGTATATCAGGACGGTACTGGAAGCCTCTATGTGAATCCAGAACATACGCTTACTGTTGTGGATAGTCCAGATTTTCCAGATGCCTTTAAAGCCTTGGCTGCGGCACATTAGGCCGCACTGGACAAACTTCGCAAGAGGCGCAGAAAAATGGTTGTTTGATTATAGTTACATTCAGGGAAAAAGGATGTGCTGATTGTGCTATTGCTATTAAGGCAAAAGGATTTCTGATAGCGGTACTATATTGGGCAGATAAAAATGGGGTGCTTCCAGGATAGTTTCCCATCGCCGCAATGCCATCAATCGTGTAAATGGAGGAGGGCAATCACTGGGGGACAGGATTTGGGGGACTGTAAATGGCACAAGACAAAACCAATTGGGCAAAATCCTTATGAGGGTCTGGGAAGAATTCAGATAAATCCATGCTATGATATTTCGTATTGTATTTATGGTGGATTTGTGATAGGATTCTTTATTATAGATCGAAAAACAGCGGAGTGTAACGATATATGGCGACATTAAGAGAAATATCAGAAATCACAGGTTATTCTATAGCCACTATTTCCAGGGTGCTAAATGAAGATGAAACCTTAAAGGTAACAGACAGTACGCGCAAGATGATATTGGACGCAGCAGGCAGTATGGATTATGCCAACAAGCATGGCGGCAATAAAAAGGGCAGCCCAGGAGAACACTTGAAAATTGGGATTGTCCAGATGGAGATTACCCAGGAATCGGAAAAGGATCCCTATTACCTCTATCTCAAAAGTAATGTGGAAAAGTGCTGCTTTTCTAGGGAGATGGAGACCTTTGTCATGCAATACAATTCAGAAGAAGCATGTTATCGGAGTGCCGTGTCCAGAGAATTGGATGGGATTCTGGCAATTGGACAGTTTCGGGAGGAGCAGATTGCAGCTATGAAGAAATCTGCTCCTCACATTGTATTTTTGGACTCATCGCCGCGTCCAGAGGAATTTTGTTCCGTAGTGCCGAATTATGAGGTTGGGATCCGGCAGGGGATGAAGTATCTTGTGGAACAGGGGCATCGCAGGATTGCCTTTGTAGGACCGGAATATTCTACCGATTCTATCAACAGGCAGGCATTGGAACTTAGAAGAAAATTTTTTTGTGATTATCTGGAACGATATGGGGATAACAAAATAGAAGGAATCTTGATTGATACAGATTGGCTGGAGTGTGATATATCTGAACAGATTTTAAATTATATGAAAAAAGGGCATCCCAAACCTACGGCATTTTTTGCTTTTAATGAGACAACTGCAATGGGCGTGCTTCGTGCACTGCAGATTTTAGGCTTTCAGGTGCCGGAGGATTTCAGTATTTTAAGCTACAATGATACAATACTTGCAACACTGACACAGCCGCATTTGTCAGGAATACGGATTCATATGGAGGAGATGGTGGACTGTGCGGTGGATTTGCTGGTAAGGAATGTTCGAGGGAAAGACAGCATTCCATTGTGTATTTCTGTTCCTTCCACATTGATCATACGGGAGAGCGTGCAGAAAGCAAAACAGGAGTTGGGGAATGATTGACTATATCAGATCGATAAAATAAGGTGCCAAGTTAAATATCCACGAAAACAGGAGGAAAGAGATGTATAAAATTATGACTCCTGGGCCTACCCAGGTGAAAGAAAATATCCGTTTGGCGCGTGCAGAAGCATGCACCAATCCAGATCTGGACGAAACATTTACAGAGTTTTATAAAGAGACCTGCCAATTGGTCAGCCGCCTTCTCTGTACAGAAAATGAGACATTGATTCTGGGGGGAGAAGGGATTCTCGGTTTGGAAGCTGCATGCGCTTCCCTGACAGAGCCGGGGGACCGGGTGCTGGTGTTGGATAATGGTATTTTCGGAAGGGGGTTTGGAGATTTTGTGTCGATGTATGGAGGGGTGCCAAGGCTTTATACGGTGGATGGAAAAAATCCAATTGCCCCACAGGCATTGGAAATGTTCCTTGAAAAGGACCACGATTATAAGTATGCGACTTTGGTACATTGCGATACGCCCAGCGGAATTTTAAATGATATCAGCGTATTATGTCCTCTGCTTGCAAGATATGGTATTTTGACCGTGGTGGATTCCGTGTCGGCAATGTTTGGGGAGGAAGTCCGCGTGGATGATGCCCAAGTCGATATTCTTTGCGGCGGTTCCCAGAAAGCGGTTTCTGCGCCTCCTGGATTAACGTTTGTTACAATCAGTGACAGGGCAAAAAAAGTGATGGCAGACCGAAAAACACCAATCGCTTCCTTTTATGCAAATTTGAGGGTATTTGAAGGATATTATGAGACAAAATGGTTTCCTTATACTATGCCAATCAGTGATATATACGGTCTGCGGACTGCATTTGATAATATTGCCATGGATGGCGGGATGCTCACACGTCATGCAAAGATCGGCAAGGCATGTCGAAGCGCTTTACAAGAAGCTGGGCTTAAGCTGTATCTGGAAAGCGGATATTCCAACACGGTGACTGTGTTTGAGGTGCCAGAAGGGATTACTGCAAGGAATATTTTGGACATAATGAGGGAAGAACACAAGATTATGCTGGCAGGTTCCTTGGAGGAACTTGACGGGCAGGTGATTCGGATTGGGCATATGGGAAGCAATGCCAATGTCAAAGATATGTCAGAAACCATGGAAGCGCTGGATTTGACGATGGAGAAACTTGGCGTCAAACTGAATGCCTCTCTAAAAGAACGGTTTTGTAAATGGGTTGGGGATTGACAGGGGGCAAATCTTGTGAGATAGTAAGCAGAAAAGAAAGTGCCGCAGGATTGGCGGGATAGTACAAATGTATTGTCTTATTGTCGAATAGGCAGATGTTAGACTAGGCCACAGGAAAGGCGTGCCTGGAATGCTGGCGCTGCCCGAAGACGGCATATGATTTTCCTTATATAGTCAAATTGATCAAAAAGAAAGCGGGAGCAGATATGTCAACCATAGATAAAATCAAACAATTAAAAAAAGAACGGGACGCCGTTATATTAGCCCATTATTATGTAAATGACGAGGTACAGGCAATTGCGGATTATGTGGGGGATTCCTTTTATCTCAGTAAAGTTGCAGCAAAGACGGAGGCAAAGACGATTTTGTTTTGCGGCGTGTCTTTTATGGGAGAGAGCGCAAAAATCCTCAATCCAACAAAAACAGTTATTATGCCAGACATGCTGGCGGACTGTCCCATGGCGCATATGGCAGATATAGGAAAGATTGAAAAAATGCGCAGGGAATATGAGGATTTAGCGGTTGTATGTTATATCAATTCCACTGCAAAGTTAAAGACATATTCCGATGTGTGCGTTACCTCTTCCAATGCCTTAAAAATTGTGCGTGCGCTGCCTAACCAGCATATTTTCTTTATTCCAGATGAAAACCTGGGTCGTTATGTGGCATCCCAGGTTCCAGAAAAACATATAATTTTGAATGACGGTTATTGCCATGTCCATAAAGGCATGACTAGGCAGGAGGTAAAAAAAGCAAAGGAAGAGCATCCCAATGCCAAGGTTTTGGTTCATCCAGAATGTACTATGGATGTGACAGGACTGGCGGATTATATTGGAAGCACATCAGGCATTATTGATTATGCCACGGCAAGCGAAGCAGAGGAATTTATTATTGCAACGGAGATGGGGGTACTGTATGAACTGAGACAAAAAAATCCAGGAAAACGGTTTTATCCTGTTGGAAACCATGCTGTTTGTGCTGATATGAAGTGTATTACCTTGGAAAAAATAGCAGATGCTCTCGAGAAAATGAACAATACGATTGAAATAGAAGAAGAAATGCGCCAACGTGCAAATCAGCCATTGGAGCGGATGCTGGAATTGGGAAAGTAAAGGAAAATCGTGTGGGAGATGTATTGTTTTTCTTATAAAATAGAAGATGTATAGCCATACTGCGGAGAGAAACGCACTTTTGTTTTCCAGGTTCGTTCCCCCTGGAATGCTTGCTTGTAATTTAGGTAAGCGTCCAGGGGGATGTCCCTTTGAGTTTAAACCTGGCTTCTGGATATTTGTCTGCAAGGCAGGTCAGCGTTTGATGATATAGCGTGCCAGATATACAAAGGGCGTATCGGCAAGGCTTGTGATAATGAAGATAACATAACTTGCCAGCGCAATGGAAACCAGGGTTTTTGTGTTGTGTGTGCCAAGGAAAGCCCCCCAGGTAAATAGAATGGTGTTTAGGAGCTGGGAGACCAGTGTGGAACCGTTGTTGCGCAGCCACAAATATTTTTTTCGGTCCCCGAATTTTTTACTGGTAAATTCCCACCACTTATGATAAGCCCATACGTCAAAGAGTTGCACAATTACATACACTGCAATTCCTACAATCATCAGCCGTGGAGTATTGGAGAATACTGTGCGGATGGCTGGGGTTGCGAAATCATTTTCATTTGGAATGTAAAGCATCCAGGACTGGCTGATCAGGACAAAAGTTACAGAAGTTGCAATCCCAAGCCAGACGGCAGTCTGTGCTGCTTTTTTCCCGTACAGCTCACTTAAGATATCAGTCACTAGGAAGGTAGAGGCAAAGAGGATGTTTCCCAAAGTCATTTCCATGCCGAAGGCATCCACCATAATCAACACTTCAATATTTGCCGAGATGGTCGCGACCACCGTCCACAGATATAATCCCTGCTCGTGAAAGAGTTTAAATAAAAGCAAAACAACAGAGTAAGTGAGAAGGAGTGATAAAATTAACAGTATTTCATTCTGCATGTTCTACAACACCCCCTACGCCGAATGCCGTGTTTTCCATTAAAATATCTACCCGGCAGTTATCTATGTATTTTGGATAAATTTCTTTTGCAAATGCTGCAATGACCTTGGGATCTGGTTTGATTGGTTTTCGGTTTTCCTGCATAATATTTACACATACCCGTTCAAAATATGCAAGCCCCGTCTGGATATCCTGATCCATGCCCTCAACAGTCTGCCCAGGGATTCCCTGTAATAAGCAGACCTCGTCGAAATATTCTGCAATTTCTTGTGGATTGTCTGCGTCAATTCCTTTATCTAGGTAACTTTCACGAAAAAGTGTGTCAAAAGTTTCCACACCAGTCTTGATTTTCAGCTCAATTCCATAATTAAAAAAACGCTTTCGGAATGCCTGGATTGCATTGCGGTGCAGCCAATGACATTCAAAATGTACCTGGTTGATTTGATGTTCTGTACAGATCTTAATAATGAGCTCTACGGTGGGGGCATCCAAGTCTACAAAACTGCCGGAGTTAATGACCTCCAGTTTTTGGTAAATTCCGGTAACTTTCAATAACTGTTCCCGGTTTAATGTAAAATTTTCAGCTTCATCCTTAGAGGAATCCAGATGATAGTCGCAGAACCGGCACCGGTGCCAACAGCATCCAGTTCCCCGGAGCATAACAATCTCCCTGGGGTTTTTTTCTGTAATTACCGCATAGCGGTTTGGGTTAAATTCTTCCATTTTTTTTCCTTTCTGTTACAGTGTGAACCTGCCTGTAAGGTTTTTTGTATTGATGGATTCCGGTACCAAAAGATGGTTTTCGAAAAGGGTGTTGGCAATTTGCGTAGATGGGTGCAAAAAGTTACGGCTTGTCCCCACAGTTAGAATTTTTTGTGTTCAGTTTTTGGAACAGCAATATCCAAACTTTTATCTAACCGCTTTTTAACATGTGAATCCTATAATACAAAAAACGGCATACTCCGGCACAAAGGCACGGAATTTAACCGTTTCACAAATCCCTAGTTTTGTTTAGAGACAGGATGGTCACGAACTGTCTTATATAATTTTCCGTCCTTGATTATACTATGCTTGTTTTGGAATTGCAAGGAAAAATTTTTGAAATGGTTTTTCATGTTACACTTCCACTATTTTTAAGACCCATTTCCATGGGAATAAAATGTGTTTCTAATTCCTGTGAAGGAATGGACAGTGGCTCATAATTATTCTGCAAGCAGGAATACTATTTAGTACATGTACTAGAATAGGAGGCAACTGGAAAGTGGGGCAGCATGTATATGTATGTATTGATTTAAAATCATTTTATGCATCTGTGGAGTGTGTGCAACGTGGGCTGGATCCCATGACTACAAATCTTGTGGTAGCGGATCCAGAGCGAAGTGAACAAACGATATGCCTTGCCGTTTCTCCGTCTATGAAAAGGCTTGGGATTAAAAACCGCTGCAGGGTATTTCAGATACCCAAAGGGATAACGTATATTATGGCGCCGCCCAGGATGAAGCTGTATCTGAATTATTCCGCCGATGTCTATGGAATATATCTGAAATATATAGCAAAAGAAGATATCCATGTATATTCCATAGATGAAGTGTTTTTGGATGTAACGCAATATCTCTCATTGTATCAGCTTACGGCAAGCGAACTTGCAGTAAAAATTATGGAAGATATCAAAGAAAACATCGGTATTACGGCGACGGCGGGAATCGGTACCAACCTGTATCTGGCAAAGGTTGCATTGGATATTATGGCAAAACATTCTTTTGATAATATTGGCTGTCTGGATGAGGAATCCTATCAGAAAAATCTGTGGGATCACCAGCCTTTGACAGATTTCTGGCGTATCGGAACAGGAATCGAAAAGCGTCTTCAACATGTAGGGATTTTAACAATGGGGGATTTGGCACATGCGGATGAAAAGATGCTTTACCGTTTGTTTGGAGTAGACGCAGAGCTTTTGATTGACCATGCGTGGGGCAGGGAAAGTACGATGATGGAAGATATTAAGTCTTATAAGCCAAAAAGTAATTCCCTGTCCAGCAGCCAAGTCCTGCCAAGAAATTATTCTTATGGCGAGGGAAAACTTATCGTAAAAGAAATGGCAGATTCTCTCTGCGTTGACCTGGCAGAAAAGGGGCTGGCGGCAAGTTCTATTTCTTTAAATGTTGGTTATTCCAATGAACTTGGGATAAGCCCGGCGGTGGGGACAGCATCCTTGGAACAGCAAAGTAATTCTTATCAACAAATCATCCCGTCAATCCTTGCATTGTATGAGCGGATTGTTCAGAGGGAAAAACCAATCCGCAGAGTCCGCATGACCTGCAACAGTGTTGTGGAGGATGCTTGGAGACAATATCGCCTTTTTACAGAGGAAGCAGCAGTGGAAAAAGAGCGAAAAATGCAAAAGGCGGTTCTTTCGATCAGGCAGAGATTTGGGAAAAATGCAATTGTAAGAGGGATGGATCTGCAGAAAGCAGGAACCGCAATTGAGAGAAATAAACAAATTGGAGGGCACAAAAGTGGAGAATAAAAAAGAATCCCTATTCCCTCCGATGGATCGGGCAAACCGTGCAAAACAGTTTATGCCTTTTGACGCGTTAAAAGGATTTCAGGAAGCTTTGGCAGAAAAGGAACGTATGATAGTTTCAAGAAAAGAGCTGCCAGAGGATTGGAAGGAAGCATTAAATGAGAAACTGTGCCATATTCAGGAAATGGACCTGGTTATGGCAGAATATTACCAGAATGGGGAATATAGTAAAGTGACAGGACGAGTGTCAAAAATAGACAGAAACAGCAGAATGTTGAATATTGGCCATACCCGGATTCCATTCCATGATTTGGCGGATTTGGATTTGCAGGAAATTCATCCGACCAGGCAATTTTAATATTTGGATGGCAAAGATTCCTTATGACACGCCGAATGGATCATGGGGTGCGCTTGGGTATGGAGAAAGTCACGCGTATTGTGCGTTAAATTATAAATGATTCAATTTTTACACAGACAGTTTTATTCTATGGGGATTGAATCCCTCCACTGATAAAGGCTTGTTACTCACCGCTGAGAAAACGGCAGAGAACAAGCCCATTTGATTTCTTAAAGTTCTTTCCTGCAGGCTTCCATAGCTGCATCATATACGGTCTGGAATGGAACTTTGCATTGTTTGGCAGCTTCGGAAACATCGTCATATTCTGGTTTGCATTTACGGATGCCATATCCGGTACTGATTTTTATAGTAATTTCTCCATAAACTGTGGAAACCTTACGGAAATGTGCATCTAAGGTTCTGCGGTAACAAGGCTGGATGCGGATGCCGCGGGTAGTGGTATGGTTTAAAATGATGCGGCTGAAGCGGCTTTCTTCTGTGACATTGCATAAAACTGTCAGCAGTAAGCCAGAGCGGTTTTTCTTCATATAGATGGGGGTGGTGTAAACGTCCAGCGCTCCAGCTTCCCGCAAAAGCGTTACAGCGTAAGAAACTGCTTCCGGTGACATATCATCCAGATTACAGGACAATTCCAAAATTTGGTCCAGGCTGTGGAAATGTTCTGTATAATAATCAGGATGGGTTTCCCCTTCCATGGCTACTTTCAATGCTCCAGGAGAAAAAGGGCTGGGAAGCTGTCGGGGGGATGGAACAGGGAGAATGCTTAAAGTTCCAAGAAATACCCGAAGGCAGTTTGCGGTAGGAAAATCCTTTGTTCCCATGCCATAGCCGGTTTGTTCTACAGATAAAGGCGGCATGGTGGTAAACTGGCTGACAAAATGCTTTAACAGCGCAGCGCCTGTAGGAGTGCATAATTCCCCATCTATCGTCCCACCGTAAATGGGGATGTCTTTGAGGATTTCTGCTGTCGCAGGGGCAGGGACAGGAAGCACTCCATGCGCGCAGCGAACGCTGCCGCTGCCCACATGAATCGGGGATGCAAGGATTTGTTCCGGGTTCAGCAGTTCCAACAGGACACAGCAGCCCACCACATCCATCACTGCATCCAATGTGCCTACCTCGTGGAAATGAATCTGGGAAATGTCTGTATGGTGGGCAGTGCTTTCTGCGTTGCCGATTAAGGTGTATACTGCTTTTGCCTGTTCTTTTACTTGGGAAGAAACTGGCAGATCATCAATTTGGGCAAGCATTTCTGGGTAACTTGTGTGAAGATGTTTGGAGTGGTCATGGGCAGATTCGGGGGAATCCTTTTCGTCATGTCCCAGAATTACCACATTCATTTTTGTGCCCCAGATACCGCATTTTTCAGAGGGAACAGCATTTAACATGATTTGACCTGGAAACATGCCGTTCATGGTTTTCAGAAAGCTTTCCTTTTGAGGATCCTCTAACAATTCGTAGAGGGCGCCCATCAGCATATCGCCGGCGGCGCCCATGTTGCATTCAATGTAAAGTGTTTTCATTCTTCATTACCTCCTATATGATTGATCATGCTGGCAAGATAGCCAGCGCCAAAACCGTTGTCGATGTTTACCACACTGACCCCGCTGGCACAGGAATTCAGCATGGAAAGCAATGCAGAAAGTCCTTGGAAATTAGCGCCATAGCCCACGCTGGTGGGAACTGCAATAACTGGACAGTCAGAAAGTCCGCCGATTACGCTGGCAAGGGCGCCTTCCATTCCCGCCACGGCAACAATGACAGTGGCTGTGGAAATACTGTCTATATGGGAAAGGAGACGATGGATTCCAGAGACACCTACATCATATAACCGTTCTACTTTGTTTCCAAGTACCTCGGCAGTAAGGGCTGCTTCCTCTGCTACTGGGATGTCACTGGTGCCTCCAGTGGCGACTATAATCGTGCCGGAAGCGGTAAGAAGTTCCGTGCGGTTGATAATCCCAATATGGGAAAGTTTATCGTAAGTCAGGGAAAAACGTTCTGCCAGATAAGAGGCAGATTCTTCAGAGAGCCGTGTAATCAGAATGTTTTTGGGGCAATGGGAAAGCAGGGAACGAATAATCCCTTCCATTTGTCCGGCAGTTTTTCCAGCGCCATAGATGACTTCTGGCGTGCCTTGGCGGATTTTCCGGTGGTGGTCAATTTTTGCATAGCCCAAATCCTCAAAAGGACTGATTTTTAATTTTTCGTAAGCAGTATGGATGTCAAGGGTTCCATCTTGTACCTGCTTTAAGACAGATAACATATGCTGTGATTCCATCCTATCCTCTTTTCCGCAGAAAATGTTCTGCATTTTTTCAATTGTTATGAATAATTATAGGATTTTCCCACAAAATAGTCAAGAAAGCAAAAACTCATTTTTAAATGTTGCGGAAGCCTTATGGAAATTTTTAACATATGATTTACGGTTTGCGGGTATTCATTTTTAAGAAAGTGTGTGTGAAAAAATTTAATTTAAGTATGCCCTATATTTCTTAAAAGATTGGTGAAACTGACAATTATTTTGAAATATAAAGAAGGAAAATGGAAAATCCTACAAAGTAAAAAAGAAGAATTTGCAGGATTAAGGATGGTAACTTGTCTCTTAATAGGTAAAACAGCCAAATTTTTCGCAAATAATCGTCAGTTTTGTGCGTTTTGGGGGAAGTTTTGGAAAACGTGGAATTTGACAAATGGAAAAAAAGGTGGCATAATTTCCCACAAGTTCAGATGCAAACGCAAGGTAGAAAGGATGATAGTTATGAATGAAAGAGTAATTAAATTATCAGATGTAGATGATGTATGCGAATTTGTAAGTGCGGCTGGCAAGTGCGATTTCGATATTGATATTTCCTACCAGCGCATGGTCATTGATGCCAAGTCTATATTAGGAGTGATGGGACTGGGAGTAGAAAAGGAACTTACTGTAAAGTATGGCGGTGAAAATCTGAGCTTTGAAAATGTATTGAGCAAATACACAGTTGCGTAAATTTAGAAATTTAATGACATTCAAGGATAGACAGGAAGAGAAAAAAGATGCATAATTAATTATGCATCTTTTTTTATATAGTAGATTTCGTAAAATTCCCTATATGAAAAAATAAAGATGCGCACGCGCACAAAATGAGGAGATTATTATGGAGCAGATCAAAATGTCTGTGAGAAACCTGGTGGAATTTATTTTACGTTCTGGTGATATTGATAACCGTTACGGAAGGGCGGCGCAAAAAGAAGCCATGCAGGAAGGAAGCAGGATTCATCGAAAAATCCAGAGAAGAATGGGAGCGGATTATCAGTCAGAGGTTCCTCTAAAAATAGAGTTATACCGGGAACGGTATGTGCTGATTATAGAAGGCAGGGCAGACGGGATAATATCAAAACAAGATCAGGTGGTTGTGGATGAAATCAAGGGAATTTATCAAGATGTAAATTTTTTGGATATGCCTGTTCGTATACATCTGGCACAAGCAAAATGTTATGCTTATATTTTTGCATTGCAGCAGGGGCTTTCGGAGATTTCTGTGCAGATGACTTACTGCAACCTTGATACAGAGGAGATAAAAAGATTTCTTGAGACATATTCTTTTGAGGAAATCGAACAATGGTTTTTATCTGTCATTTCAGCCTATGAGAAATGGGCAGATTTTCAGTTTGAAGCAAAGCGTAAACGGGACCAATCCATTGCTGGGCTGGAATTTCCCTTTCCTTATCGGAAGGGGCAGAAAGAACTTGTTGTGGGTGTATACCGTACCATAAGCCGTAAGAAAAATTTGTTTATTCAGGCGTCTACAGGGAGTGGAAAAACACTTTCTGCCGTGTTTCCGGCAGTAAAAGCTGTGGGGGAGGGATTGGCAGATAAGATTTTTTATTTAACAGCACGCACCATTACCAGGCTTGCAGCAAAAGAATCTTTTGATTTGCTGCGGAAAAATGGTTATGTGGGGCGTGTTTTGATGATTATGGCAAAAGAAAAGCTCTGTCTTTGTGAGGAGATGGAATGTAATCCGCTACAATGCCCTTATGCCAAGGGACATTATGACAGGGTAAATAATGCAGTTTTTGATTTGCTTGAGAATAATCTGGATATTACCAGGGATATTCTAATCGACCAGGCAGAAAAATTTAAAGTGTGTCCATTTGAATTGTGCCTGGATGCAGCGCTCTGGGTAGATAATATTATCTGTGACTATAATTATGTATTCGATCCCAATGTATATCTGAAACGTTTTTTTGCAGAGAACATCAAGGGGGATTATCTGTTTTTAGTGGATGAAGCGCATAATTTGGTAGACCGTGGCAGGGAGATGTACAGTGCTGTGTTGTACAAGGAAGATTTTCTAACATATAAAAAAGTACTCAAGGAGCACAGTAAGAAATGTACCATGGCAATGGAACGCTGCAACAAACACCTTCTAAAGATGAAGCGTAGTTGTGAAAATTATCAGGTATTGGAAAGTATAGGGGAGTTGGTCTTCGCATTGATGCAGTTGGGTTCTGCCCTGGAAGAGTTTTTCCAGAAGGATATCAATATTCCAAAGAAGAAAGAATTGATGGAGTTTTATCTGAATCTTAGGCATTTTTTGAATATATATGATTTTGTGGATGAGAATTATGTGGTTTATACAGAACATGAATCTGCAGGCAGATTTAAATTGAAGCTGTACTGTGTCAACCCGGCAGTAAATCTGCAGTCATGTCTGGATAAGGGCAGGGCTACTATTTTTTTCTCTGCTACCCTTTTGCCGATTCAATATTATAAAAAATTTCTGAGTACTTGTCAGGATAATTATGCAGTTTATGCCCAGACGGTTTTCGAAAAGGAGCAGCGCCTTTTGGCAGTGGCAAGGGATGTAAGCAGTAAGTACACAAGAAGAAACCAGCAGGAATTTGAAAGGATTGCATCTTATATCTTGGAGGCTGCAAGGGGGAAAAAGGGAAATTATATGGTATTTTTTCCTTCTTATAAAATGATGGAGCAGGTGTTTGAGTGCTTTCGTGAGAGGGAAGGAGTTTTCGAGGACATTGACTGTATTTGTCAGGAAAGTGGGATGAGTGAGCAGCAGCGGGAAAAATTTTTAGATCACTTTTCAGAAAATCTGGAAAAAACGTTAATTGGTTTCTGCGTTATGGGGGGGATTTTTTCAGAGGGAATTGATTTGAAGGGAGGGGCGTTGATTGGAGCCATTGTGGTGGGAACTGGGATGCCCCAGGTCAGCAATGAACGTGAGATATTAAAAGATTTCTATGATAAGCAGGAAGGATTAGGATTCGAATATGCATTTCTTTATCCAGGAATGAACAAGGTGCTTCAGGCAGCAGGGCGTGTCATTCGTACTGTAGAAGACCGGGGAGTGATTTTACTTTTGGATGAACGTTTTTTGCAGCAAAATTATCAGAATTTATTTCCAAGAGAATGGGAAGGGTTTCAGACAGTCGCATTGCCACAAGTTGGAGGAATAGTAGAGGATTTCTGGGGGAAACAGGAACCTGGAAAAAGAACGAACCGAAAAAAAGCGCCCATGCAAAATGATATGATACCTCCAACATAGACAGGGGAATGAATACCAAAATACATGGGTGCTTTTCTATTTCTCCCAAATGTATCATCGTGATATGGAAGAAACCTTTGTTATGGCGTAGTCGGTCCAGGGAACTTGTCAGTGCCAAACATATACTGCATCAGACGTTCTGCGTCTTCTGGGTCATAAGCCACCAATTCCAGCTCATTAATCATAGACTCGTCACTGAAAAGATTTGTAACGGTGATGTATTTTGTAAGCTGGGATTTCAGGTTCAGGCGGTCGCCTTGGGTGGAGACCAGTTCCACGGTTCCTTTACACTGATCAATTACCTTGAAAAATTCTTCTGTGTCTTTGATGTTATAAAGTTTCATAATATCATGCTCCTTTCATTTTGAAATGATATATGGTTAGGGGATGCAGCCCGCAACAAGAATGCCGATGGCGTTCTTGAAATATGTGCATTGCCAAGTGTTTTGTTCCATTCAGCCGGAACAAACCTTACTTGGCAGGGACTACTTCCAGCCAGTACCCGTCAGGATCTGCCACAAAATAAATACCCATGGCAGGATTTTCATAACAGATACAGCCCATGGCTTGATGTTTGGTATGGGCTGCGTCATAGTCATCTGTTTCAAAAGCAAGATGAAATTCACAGTCACCTAAATCATAGGGACCTTCTTTGTCCTTTAACCAGGTAAGCTCTAGTTGGAAATCACTTTCCTGATTGGCAACATACACGATAATATAGCTGCCGTCAGGGGCTTCCTTTCGGCGAATTTCCGTCAAACCAAAGGCTTCCTTATAAAAAGCCAGAGATTTCTGCAGATCTTGCACATTATAATTTTCATGTACCATTTTGAATGACATTGAAAACTCCTCCTTTTCATTGATATGTCTTGTTGGTCCGCCTTTTGACAGAATCTTATCCTCTATCCTCTGGAAGAAGTTTTAAAAATTCGTTCGTAGAAGGGGAGATTGGAAGCGCGGGATTAATGGCGGCGACCATTTGGCGCTTTGGCATCTGTTCAATTGTTTTGAGTATAAATAGATCTTCTTCCTCCTGGGACAGACAATAATCTGGAATAAAGGCAATTCCAAGACCGATCTTTGCAAGGTCAATCAGAAGATCGTTGCTGCTCAATTCTATCTCTGGAATCAGTTCCAGTTGATATTGTAAAAATAAATTATGTAGAAATTCGCTGGTAGTGCTTTTGCGGTCCAACATCAGAATAGGGTATTGTTTTAGCTCTACAAAGGTTATTTCCTGCTGTTTTAAGTCAAAATAAGCAGGGTTTGCAATAAATACGTCTGAAAAAGTGGCGACTGTTTTTTGGAGGTAAGAATGGTTCATTCGGGAATTTGGATAGTTCGTCACAATCAAATCCACTTTTCCTTGTGACAGCAGTTCTACGCAGCTTAAGGAAGTTGCATTTGTGACCTTTATAGGCACGTTGGGAAATTGTTTGTGGAACTGTTGCAAGTATGGAACCAGAAAATAGCGGCAGATGGTGTCGCTGGCGCCAATATGAAGCTGTCCCAATCCCAGCGTATTGGAATCTAAAAGCTGGCTTTCCCCCTTTTGTATCAGATTGATGGCAGGTTCTATGTGTTTCAGAAGGACTTTGCCAGCCGGGGTAAGTTGTACTTTTTTGGTGCTGCGGATAAAAAGCGGCTGTTCTAACTTCCGTTCCAGTGTTTTAATAGACTGGCTTACCGCAGACTGGGAGATAAACAATTTCTTGGATGCCTCGGAAAAACTCAGGGAAGAGGCTACATAGTAGAAAACTTTATACAATTCATAGTTGATATCCATAAGTGCCTCCTTTCTATTCCCGCGAGCAGCGGAGCCTGTGAAGCGTGGAACAAAATAATTGATACATTAATCTAAATTCTCTTGGATGTTCATTAATTTAAATTACTACAATTATAAGAACTGATTATAAATATGTCAATGGGATTTCTGTATATTCTTCTTTAGAATTGACAAAAGATATGATAAGATATATGCAAAGGGCAGAGAAAATATCTGTAATTTATGATTTGACACAGAATACTTGTGACTTGAGCCATACCTTATGGCGCCCCATGTACCATTCGGCGTGCCATAAGGTATGCTCGTAAGCGAGTCTTGAAAGATAGCACAGATAAAGTGGGAGGATGCGCATGAAAAAGATTGCGTTATTGATGGACGGCTGGAAACGGTATTTTACCTTTGCATGGCCTGCCGGACTTTTACAGCGGATTCAGGAGACCAAAGAGCAGGTGAATCTCTATATTTTTAACAGTTCTGGAAATTGGAGCCAAGACGAAAAGTATAACCAGGGGGAGTACAATATTTTCCGGCTTCCAGATTTAAGAGAATTTGACGGAATTATTCTGGATTTAAACAATGTAGAAATCCATACGGTAACAGAGGAAGTTGTCAAGCGGGCAAAAGAGTCAGGTGTGCCAGTGATTTCCATTGGAAGTGAATGGGAAGGTTTTTATTATGTAGGGCTCCACAATGAAAAGGCAATGGAAGAGATTATGGGGCACCTAGTAGTGGGGCATGGCTGTAGAAGTTTTTGGTTTGTGATGGGACCTGAGAAGAATTATGAAAACTATGGTCGGGTGAATGGCATTCAGGCATATCTCGACCAGCAGGGGATTGCTTGGGAGGAATCGGATTTTTACTATGAGAATTATGAGTACCAATGCGGCGTCAATGGTTTTCGTAAATTTTTACAGAAAAAAAAGAGTCTTCCAGACGCCATTGTCTGTGCTAATGATAACATTGCGGTGGGCGTCTGTGAAGAGGCGGCAAAATATGGATATCACGCGCCGGAAGATTTTTTGATTACTGGTTTTGACAATTTTGATAAAGCGGCTTTTTATACTCCGAGAATTACAACTGTCAGCCATGTCAGGGAAGAGGTGGGGTATCGATGCGGAGATCTTTTATTGAGGATTTGGCAGGGAGAAAAGGTGCCCAAGCTTCAATATACAAATTATGAATGTAAATTTGGGGAAAGCTGCGGATGTGGGGACGGGCATCAGCGGCAGGAACGGGATTATTTGAAGAATCAAATTATTTATCAGATTGAGACAGACCGTTTTCTGGAAGACGTCCTTTTTTTGGAGTATGAACTTTTGAAATGCAGTACATTTGCAGAAATGGTCAACTGCATTCCAAAATGCCTGCCGTTGCTGAAATGTGATGCTATGTACCTGGTGCTGGATCCGAAATTAAATGCATACAAAGAACAGATTGGCAATCCAGAACTGATTCTCACAGAAGAAGAAGGATATTTTATCAAAGGGTATCCAGAAAAAATGAAACTGGAATTTTCTTATGAGAAAACAGAAGGGCGGTTGGAGCAGGAAGGTTTGAAAGATGATAGAAAAAGCCCGAAAGGAGCAGCAGCCTGGGGACAAGAAAGGGAAAGCCAGAAAGAAGGAGTGACCAGTGGGCAAGCAAGGGAGAGCCAGAGTGGAACAGCATCCTATAGGCAAGATCGAGGAAGCCAGGAGGAAGTAGGAAGCAGCCCTCAAATAAGAAACGGCAAAGAATTAAAAACAGAGATACAAGGGATTTTTCCTGCATTTGAGAATAATAAGCCAGGGGTAAACCTGTTATTTTTGCCTTTGCATTTTAGGCAGTGGACGGTAGGTTACCTTGTGATACGCAATGCAGTGTATCTGATGGAAAAACAGTATCTACACCATGTCATGGGCGCCTTGACCAAAGCAATGGAAAACCTTCACAGGCAGGAGAAGCTGGAATGGATGAATCAGCAGTTGTCTGTATTGTATGTGCGGGACACACTGACTGGCATGTATAACCGGATGGGGTATCGCAAGTATGCAGAAAAGATGTTTGCCGACCAGGAGAGAAAAAAGAATTTGCTGATCTTATTTATAGACTTAGACCGCCTGAAATACATCAATGATAATTTTGGGCATGATATGGGAGATCTTGCAATCCGTGCCGTTTCAGATGCGATTGCCAGCACATTGGAGGAAGGGGCGATTCCCGTAAGGCTGGGAGGGGATGAATTTCTGGTTATCCGGGAAGAATTGCCGGCAGAAGAAATTTGGACAATGATTGAAAAAATACGGACAAAGGTAAAAAGAGCTGGAGAAAAAGTGGGAATTTGCCAGTTGAGTATCAGCGCAGGGTATGTGGTTACAGATTGCAATACTGAAAAAAAACTGGAGGATTATGTGAATGAGGCGGATGAAATGATGTATCGGGAGAAAACCGAAAAGAAGGCTGTCAGAAAGGAATAAGAAATTTTCTTATAAAAAGGATTAGATATATTAATTATACTTATCTAAATCCGTGTGATATACTAGGTATTACCTAGGTACTATCAGGGATAAAAAGAATTACAGGAGGTAGCTATGAGCAGTGTAAGACGTATTTTTGTGGAAAAAAAGCCTGATTTTGCGATCCAGGCGAAGGAACTTCAATCGGAGATCCGAAGTTATTTGGGGATTAAGACTGTAAGCCATGTACGTGTGCTGATCCGTTATGACATGGAGAATATTTCGGACGAAACTTATCAGAAAGCATTGGTAACCGTATTTTCGGAGCCTCCAGTAGATAAGGTGTATGAGGAATCTTTTGACGCAAAAGGGGGAAAGGTGTTCAGTGTGGAGTATCTGCCAGGGCAGTATGACCAGCGGGCAGATTCTGCAGAACAATGTGTAAAATTGTTAAATGAGAATGAAGAACCCATTATTCGTTCTGCGGTTACTTATGTAATTGAAGGAGAAGTGGACAAGACACAGTTTACAGCGATCAAAGCACACTGTATCAATCCGGTGGATTCCAGGGAGACGGGCTTGGAAAAACCTCAGACTTTGGTGGATGATTTTGATGAACCAGAGGACGTGAAGATATTTGACGGCTTTCAGGGCAAGCCAAAAGAAGAGCTGAAAGAATTGTATGACTCCTTAGGGCTTGCCATGACGTTCCAGGATTTTCTGCATATCCAGAATTATTTTAAAAAGGAAGAAAAACGTGATCCTTCCATGACAGAAATTCGTGTGCTGGATACCTACTGGTCTGACCATTGCCGCCATACCACGTTTTCCACAGAATTAAAGGAGGTAACGTTTCAGGAAGGTTATTATCGCCAGCCCATGGAAGAGGCCTATCAGGATTACCTGGCTACGTATCAGGAATTATACAAAGGGCGTGAAGATAAGTTTGTGTGCCTGATGGATCTGGCGCTGATGGCAATGAAAAGGCTGAAAAAGGAAGGAAAATTAGAGGATCAGGAGGAATCTGATGAGATCAATGCATGTTCCATTGTGGTTCCGGTAGAGGTGGATGGAAAGACAGAAGAATGGCTGGTGAATTTCAAAAATGAAACCCATAACCATCCCACGGAAATCGAGCCTTTCGGCGGCGCGGCAACTTGCCTTGGAGGGGCAATCCGTGACCCATTGTCTGGGCGCACCTATGTATATCAGGCAATGCGTGTGACAGGGGCGGCAGATCCCACTGTGTCAGTAAAAGAAACATTAGAAGGAAAGCTTCCCCAGAAGAAACTGGTGCGGGGCGCGGCTTCGGGATATAGTTCTTATGGCAACCAAATTGGGCTTGCCACAGGCTATGTAAAGGAAATTTACCATCCAGATTATGTGGCAAAACGTATGGAAATTGGGGCTGTCATGGGAGCGGCGCCCAGACGTGCGGTGCAGCGTCTTACTTCCGATCCGGGGGATATTATTATATTGCTTGGGGGACGTACTGGGCGGGATGGTATCGGCGGAGCGACTGGAAGTTCCAAGGCGCATAATACGGAATCTACCGCTGTGTGCGGCGCGGAAGTCCAAAAAGGGAATCCGCCTACAGAGCGCAAGATCCAGAGGCTGTTCCGCAGAGAAGAAGTGGCGCATATCATTAAGAAATGTAATGATTTTGGAGCGGGGGGCGTGTCTGTGGCGATTGGAGAGCTGGCGCCGGGGTTGCGGGTGCAGCTTGACAAGGTTCCTAAGAAATATGCAGGTTTGGATGGGACGGAGATTGCCATTTCCGAATCCCAAGAGCGTATGGCAGTGGTAGTTGCACCCCAGGATGTGCAGCAGTTCCTTGCTTTTGCCAAGGAAGAAAATTTAGAAGCGGTCGAGGTCGCAGTGGTGACAGAAGAACCAAGGCTTGTGTTGGAGTGGAGGGGGAAGGAAATTGTAAATATTTCCAGAGCTTTTTTAGATACCAACGGCGCCCACCAGGAGACAACTGTTTCTGTGGAAATTCCCTCAAAGGATGAGAGTTTCTTTGGGAAAAAGGAAATTCCAGAGGCTGCTAAGGCATTGGAACAGGGGGATGTAAAGGCAGCATGGCTTGCGACCCTTGCAGATTTGAATGTGTGTTCCCAAAAAGGACTGGTGGAAATGTTTGACGGTTCCATTGGTGCAGGAAGTGTCTTTATGCCTTACGGCGGAAAGTATCAGTTGACAGAGACCCAGAGCATGGTAGCAAAACTTCCCGTTGCTAAGGGAACCTGTGATGCGGTTACCATGATGTCCTATGGGTTTGATCCCTATCTTTCTTCCTGGAGCCCATTCCATGGCGCGGTTTATGCAGTGCTGGAATCTGTGGCAAGGATTGTTGCCGCAGGCGGTGATTATAAGAAAATCCGTTTTACCTTCCAGGAATATTTCCGCAGGATGAGCCAGGAACCAAGCCGGTGGAGCCAGCCTTTTGCAGCTCTTTTGGGCGCTTACAGTGCGCAGATTGGATTTGGGCTTCCTTCCATTGGAGGAAAAGATTCCATGTCTGGAACATTTAATGAGATAGATGTTCCCCCAACTTTAGTATCTTTTGCGGTGGATGTGGCAAGGCAGCAGGAGATTATCACACCTGAATTGAAAGGGATTGGAAATAAAATCATGATCTTTAAGATCGCCACAGATCAGTATGAACTGCCAGTCTATGCCCAGGTAATGGGATTATACGATGCCATTCATGCGCTGATTCAAATGAAAGCGATTGTGTCTGCATATGCATTGGATGGAAAAGGAATCGCGGCGGCATTGAGCAAGATGGCATTTGGCAATCAATTCGGTGTTACCATCGAGGAAGATGTATGCACAGACTGTATGTTCTCTCCACATTTTGGAAAATTGGTTGCAGAGGTTCCCGCAGGTCAGGTTTCTTTGGTGGAAGAAACGATTGCGTCAGCTATGGAAGTATATGCGGAAAAGGCGGCAAAAGAAAACAGCAGGTGCGGCAATCAGGCATACTGCAGGGTGATTGGCGAGGTAAATGACCAGAAGAAGTTTATCTATGGCGCTGTGGAAATCTCCATGGAGGAAGCAGTGAACGCATGGACAGGCACGTTGGAAAAAGTATTTCCTACCATTGCCGTGGATGGGAAAGAGGAAGTAGAAACAGGCGTCTTTGATGCTGGCAGCATTTATGTGTGCCGGCATAAAGTGGCAAAGCCTACCGTATTTATTCCGGTCTTTCCAGGAACAAACTGTGAATATGACAGCGCCAAGGCATTTGAGCGTGCAGGGGCAGATACCATTGTCAAGGTATTTCAAAATTTGAGCGCTGAGGATATCCGGGATTCTGTTGAAGTGTTTGTGGAAGCAATTGAGAAGTCCCAGATTATTATGTTCCCAGGAGGGTTTTCCGCAGGGGATGAGCCAGAAGGAAGCGCGAAATTCTTTGCTACTGCGTTCCGCAATGAGAAAATGGCAGAGGCTGTAAATAAGCTTCTTGGAGAGCGGGACGGTTTGATGTTGGGGATCTGTAATGGGTTCCAGGCGTTAATTAAGCTGGGGTTGGTGCCATATGGTGAAATTCGCCAGCAGAGTGAAGATTCCCCAACACTGACTTACAATACCATTGGACGCCATATATCCAAGATGGTGTATACGAAAGTAGTGACCAACAAATCCCCCTGGCTGGCGTATGCCGAACTGGGAAAGACTTATTGCAATCCAGCTTCCCATGGAGAGGGACGTTTTGTTGCGCCGAAAGAATGGCTTGACAAACTCTTTGCCAATGGCCAGGTGGCAACTCAGTATGTCAATGAGCAGGGGCAGCCTACCATGGATGAGGAGTGGAACATCAATGGATCCTATCTTGCCGTTGAGGGAATCACCAGCCCGGATGGGCGTATCTTAGGCAAGATGGCACACTCAGAACGCCGGGGGGACGGAGTGGCAGTCAACATTTATGGGGAGCAGGATATGAAACTGTTTGAGAGCGGCGTGGAATATTTTAAATAAATAGGCTGTAAGGACATAATGAAGTGCACTTTATACATTTGTGAATGATGATTCTGGATGGACAGCAGTGCGTTTCATGCATTCCCACGACCAATTGCTTTTTCTAACGCATCTTTTGTTCCGTGCCGAGCGATTGCGAAGAAATATTTACCTCTTGTACGAGTGCGCATAATTATTTTTTGTGGGGTTGTCGCAAAATGAGAAATTCCACAACATATAGTACAGATATTTGTAGTATTGTTACGATATGTTGTGGAATCCCTGCATTTTGCAACAGTTCCATGAAAAAAGAATCTCCCTTGGGAGATTCTTTTTTATGTAATCAATCAAAAAATATGTCTGGTTAAAATTTTTATGATCTTATTTCCACTTCAAGGTATAATATCCAGAAGAAGTTTTGTAAGAAGAGGAAGCTCTGTGGGGCTCTACTTTAATATAGTAAGTTCCTGGATTCAGTCCGGTCTCTGCTCCAGTGTAGCGGTTTCTCAGACAATAAATGCTTCCGTTCTTTGGAGTTGCCAGGTTTGCATAGTCAAAATCATTGGTAAACTTTGTCCCATTGCTCTTATATAATGTAAATTTAATGCCGCCTGTGCAGTATCCGTTCTGAGTAAGACCATTGGTCTTTACAGAATAGCTGATGTGCAGTTTCTGTTTCTTGGTCAATTTAATTTTGTACCAGTCACCAGCCTTGCTTCCGGCAATCATAACGCCTTTTACAGTCTTGTTCTTTCCCAAGCTCTTTGCCTTGCCTCGTGAGGCTCCTGCGCTTTTCTTGACAGAAACTACAGATGCAGATACTTTAACGCCGCCCTCGCTCTCTACCTTGATCATGTAGGTAGAGCCTTTTTTTACGCCGTAAGTTCTCATTTTAATAGCAGAATTTGAAGAGGCGGTATTAAAAAATTCACGAACACCCAAAGCTTTCTTTTTGCTGTTGCAGAAGGTTACATGCCCCCAGGCATTCATTATTCTGGAGTTGTTGGAGAATTTCAGGGTTACATATCCGGTTACGTTGGATTTAAACTTGATGTAGTTTGCTTTTTTAGTCATTCCATAACAGTTGCTATCCGTGATTTTAACACTGGAACTCCCAGAACCCTTCAAACTGGGAGTCGCAGCTTCTGCTGTCTGTGGTACTGACACAGAGAATACAGAAACCATCATGATTGCTGCAAGCATAAGGCTTACAATTTTGCGGAAACGTTTTTTGCTTTCCATTTTCATAACACATGTTCCTCTCTTTCTTTATAAATGGTGTCGAAAAAATTATTTCCTTATTAATTTACCACCAGGACATAGTTATGTCAATGTCGATTTCTTATTTTTATGGTAGGAAATTCTATGATTCCACTTATCGTCAATATTATGTGCTTATTTATGCTGGCATAATTCGCCTATAATATCGGCGATGGCTGAACAGTAACAGTATCCAGCCCATTTTTAGTGGCATTCGTGAGGGCTGGATATATGGCAGATGTACTTTATTTGTTGGTCGCCATGTGAACAGTAACGGACTGTTACAAAAAAATAGAAAAATTTTGAAAAAAGTATTGACATTTCATGTGAAATAGTTGTATAATGGTCAAGCAGTCGAGCGAGGAATGAGTTATGCAGAGGCTGTAAGATATGGAACATGGGATCTTAGCTCAGCTGGGAGAGCATCTGCCTTACAAGCAGAGGGTCACAGGTTCGAGCCCTGTAGGTCCCATTTCTATTTTAAAATAATTGATATGGCGGAATAGCTCAGTTGGCGAGAGCACACGGTTCATACCCGTGGTGTCGGGGGTTCAAATCCCTCTTCCGCTACTCGAAAAAAGTTGAATATTAGAATATATATGTGAAGTCTGTGACGAAAGGTATTTAATTCTTTTGGTTATGGGCTTTTTTTGGTGTGGGATACTGACAGTCGGGACACAGATATTCAAGAAGAAGGAACACCCCATAGAACTGAAAAAAGTGAACAGGGTTTTTGGAATTCTATTATCTATGTTTGGTTTCGGTGTGCTGACGGAAGTGTTTTTCTAAAGCATGCCCAAAGGGCGCCCCATGATGCCATTCGGTATGTCATAAGGTATACACTTCTAAAAACGAATCAGGTAGGAAACTGCCAATTATAAAACAATCATAACGCAAAGTTTTGCTGAGTTTTATGCCCCGTCAGTTTGTGGCAGGGCATTTGGCTTATCATATAGGAAATTCCTTCAAATTTCCTATATGACAAAATAAATATACACACGCGCACAAGTGGAAACGATTATTGTGCAAATGTGCGCGGCGCGGAACAAAAGATGCGTTGGAAAAAATAATTGGTCATGGAGGTGCGTGAAACGCACTTTTGTTCCAGAAAGGATTAAGATTCCCCTTCTTTTACGATTTCTTCCAGAACGCAAATCAGATCTTGAAGGGTGTTCAGGCGAACATTCCGCTCCAAAATACAGTCCTTCAGTTCTGATGACAATGTTTCAAATTTGTCCCGTAAGGCGGGAGCTACATAGGATGCCATATAATCACCTCGGTATAGTATGTGAAAAAAATGGTGAGATTATGTATGTAGGAAGGAAGTATGCTTGTATTCCAAGATAGAAAGTATTATAATTGTTTCCGAATGTGAGAGTATATATGAAATTATGACAATTTAGCAGTTTCGCAACTGCTTATGAAATTGTGTAAAGGAAAGGAGCAATAAGATGAAAGATGAAAATAAGTATGCGTTACTAATTGATGCGGAAAATGTGTCTTCTAAATATATTGAGATTGTTACAAAGGAGGCGCAGACATTGGGGAATGTTACGATCCGAAGAATTTATGGTGATTGGACGGCAAGTGCAAAAAATTCCTGGAAGGATTCCCTTTTGGAAAACTCATTGTCCCCTATCCAGCAATATAGCTATACAGTTGGAAAAAATTCCTCGGATTCTGCCATGATCATTGATGCTATGGATATTTTATATACCAATGATGTAGATGGATTTATTATTGTGTCTTCTGATAGTGACTTTACAAAATTGGCAATGAGGCTGAGGGAATCTGGCAAGCGGGTGATTGGAATGGGAGAGAGTAAAACCCCAACACCGTTTGTAAGGGCATGTGAACAGTTTAAAACATTGGATGTGCTGTACAAAAACCATCATTCAGAGCAAAAGAGCAGCCTGCCGGAACGGGTAAGGAAACAGAATATAAAATGTGTGACGCCGGAAAAAGCCTTGCCAAAAGAGGCACAGCCAATCACAAACCTCCATGCCATCAAGGCGACTGTGATTTCACTGTTGGAAGAAAACTCGGATGAGGATGGCTGGATGTATTTATCAGAGTTGGGCAATATGATTCAAAAATTGTATTCAGATTTTGACTGTAGAAATTATGGATTTCATAAATTTGGAAAACTGATCGAATCTTTTCCTGAGCTGCAGACCAGAAAAGATGATTCCAGTAATGGGATTACAAAAATTGTCCTGGTGCGCAGGCGGGAGGAATAAGCAAAGGGTTTGCCATCTTCCCGAATGGCGCTTTAGAAAATTCCCCATCATAGAATAGAGGAATAAGCAAAGGGTTTGCCGTCCTCCCGAATGGTGATCGGCACTTTGGGTATGATAAAAAATAACCGGCAGGATAATCCCGCCGATATTTTTTTGAAAAATATTTGGTAGAAGGTTTGAGGAGTCAACTTTCTGACCGTTGTATACGCACAAGGCGCCAAATGGTATCATGCATCCAATCTACCGTTTCAGTTAGTTTTCTATTCTCTTCCAGCAGGAGTACATTTTCTGTTCGTAATCTTTCAAGTAAATCAATATCTTTGCTTTCTAAAATATCGCTAACTGTCATCTTTATCACCTCAATAATATTATAGCAGAATCACGAAAAATCGGGTGCTAAGAAAATGTAAAGAAACAAGAAGGAATGCTGGCAGTTTATGTAGAATGGGGCAGTCTGCCGTCGAAATAGGAAAAGTCAGCCTGCCAGTTTGCAATTGTTGCAGATCTGTCAAGGGCATCGTTAAAACTCTGGCGATGTTTGAAACCTTATAAAGTTAGGATAATATATTTAACCGCCACAGTAACATGAAAAGATCTTTTAGAAAAATTGCTTGTATAAGAAAAGCGGTTATACTATACTATAAAGGGATGTACGATGATATTTAACCGCTGGAGTAATAAAAGCATATCCAAGGGCACCCAGTATGACCTTCGGTCGTTTCAAAAGGGATACCCAAAGGGCGCCCC
The DNA here is from genome assembly GCA_951801955.1 of uncultured Lachnospiraceae bacterium. Taxonomy (GTDB): domain Bacteria; phylum Bacillota; class Clostridia; order Lachnospirales; family Lachnospiraceae; genus Petralouisia. The sequence continues at coordinate 16,718 of CATOOV010000008.1, read as the reverse complement.
ATCATGCCATTCGGCGTGTCATAAGGTATAAGTAAGGAGTCGGAAATGAAGACATATGATTATTTAATTGTTGGCGCAGGGCTGTTTGGCGCAGTTTTTGCCCAAGAAGCAAAAAAGGCGGGAAAAAAGTGCCTTGTGATAGACAAACGGAACCATATCGCTGGAAATATATACACCAAAGAGATGGAAGGAATCCAGGTACATGTATATGGCGCTCATATTTTCCATACCTCTAATAAGGAAGTATGGGATTATATCAACCAATTTACAGCTTTTAACCGTTACACTAACTCCCCTGTGGCGAATTATAAAGGTGAGATCTATAATATGCCGTTTAATATGAATACATTCAATAAATTGTGGGGGGTTGTGACACCCCAGGAGGCACAGGCAAAGATTCAGCAGCAGAAACAGGAATATTCTGTGGAGAATCCAAGAAATTTGGAAGAACAGGCAATTAATTTGGTTGGACCAGACGTATATACCAAACTGGTAAAAGGATATACAGAGAAGCAATGGGGAAAACGTGCCACGGATCTCCCAGCATTTATTATCAAACGCCTTCCTGTGCGTTTTACCTATGACAATAACTATTTTGACGATAATTACCAGGGAATTCCATTAGGCGGTTATACCAAGATGGTAGAAAATATGCTGAAAGGTACGAAAGTAAAATTAAATGAAAATTTTTTGGAAAAGCGGGAAGAATATAAAGAAGCTGCGGACAGGATTGTCTATACAGGAATGATTGATGAATATTTTGATTATTGTTTTGGGGAACTGGAATACCGTTCGCTGCGGTTTGAGACGGAATTGCTGGAACAGGAGAATTATCAGGGAAATGCAGTGGTAAATTATACCGAATATGAAGTGCCATATACCCGGATTATTGAACACAAGCATTTTGAATTTGGCAAACAGCCGAAAACTGTTATCACGCGGGAATATCCTCAGACATGGACAAAGGGGGATGAACCTTACTATCCTATGAATGATGAAAAAAATGCGGCGCTTTATGGGAAGTACCAGGAGCTTGCCCAAAAAGAAGGAAATGTAATTTTTGGCGGCAGATTGGGACAATATAAGTATTACGATATGGATGATACCATAGAAGCGGCATTGCAATGTGTACAGGAAGTATTGTAGAAAATAAGGTAACGATTCAGAACCCCCTGAAAATAGCAATTCAGAACGTTCAAATTTATTTGAAAAGGGATGAATTGCTATTTCCAGGGAGGTGATCATCCCCTCAGCCACAGACAGAAGCCTCGTTAGAGGCGAATGACAGCTTTGCTGGCATGTCTGTGGCTTGGGGTTCTGAATAGTTACAAAATAAGAAAACGAAAGAATAAAACGTAATCGAATATTTACAGTGTATACAGAAACATTGTAGAAAGCCAAAAGATAAAGCAGAATTGGAAATTTACAGTGCATTTAGAAAGTATCATAGAAAACGAAGAAAACCAAAAGATAAAGCAGGTTGAAAATTACAGTTATGGAGGAAAAGTCATGAAAAAATTAGAAGAGTATGTAAGAAGTATTCCAGATTTTCCAGAGCCAGGAATTATTTTTCGGGATGTAACTAGTATTTTGCAGGATGCAGATGGACTGCACCTTGCCATTGATGGATTATTGGAGCGTCTAAAAGATGTAGATTATGATGTGGTGGTTGGACCAGAGTCCAGGGGATTTATTTTTGGAGTGCCTGTGGCATATGAAGCACATAAAAGTTTTGTTCCTGTACGAAAAAAGGGAAAATTGCCTTGTGAAGTTATTTCAGCAGAATATGACCTGGAATATGGCAGTGCAGTGATTGAGATACATAAGGATGCAATTTTAAAAGGGCAGAAAGTTGTTATTATAGATGACTTGATTGCAACTGGAGGAACCATTGAAGCAATTGTTGGGCTGATTGAACAGCTTGGCGGCGAGGTGGTAAAGATTTGTTTTGTCATGGAGCTTGCCGGGCTTAAGGGAAGAGAGAAGCTTTCAGGCTACAATGTGGACAGTATTATTACGTATGAAGGTAACTAGGGAAAATGAGAGTTGGAATTGGATATGATGTTCATAAGCTGGCAGAAAACCGAAAATTAATTTTAGGTGGATTGGAAATACCTTATCCGTTGGGACTGGAAGGGCATTCTGATGCAGATGTTGTGATTCATGCCATAATGGACGCATTGTTGGGAGCGGCAGCGCTGGGAGATATTGGAAAGCATTTTCCAGACACAGATCCAGCATATAAAGGAATTTCCAGTATGGAACTTCTTGCACATGTGAAAGGGCTTCTTGAGCAGGAAGGGTATGTGATTGAAAATATTGACGCTACTATCATTGCCCAGCAGCCCAAACTGCGCCCTTATATCGAACAGATGGTGGCAAATACAGCGCGTGTGCTGAATCTTGCGGTGAGCCAGGTGAATATCAAGGCAACCACGGAAGAGGGGCTTGGTTTTACTGGCAGGCAGGAAGGCATTTCTGCGCAGGCAGTTTGTTCAATTACAGGCTTTTATGAGGGAAGTATGGCTATATGCCACAGTGAAAGAAATTGCAGCAACTGCAGTGGGTGTGCAAAACAAAATGAATTTGACAAGGCTTGAGAGGGCAGGGGGTGGAACAGATAAGAGGTGACCAGGCAGGAAAGACGGAAGTTAGGAAGGTACGTTATTTGGAGCAATGGGAAAAACAGAAAACCAAACCCATGTATCAGGCTATATTTCCAGAAGATTCCCATAAGTTTGTAGATTATTATTATAAATGGAAAACGAAAGATAATGAGATCCTTGTAATGGAACAAGATGACGTTTTCGAAGAAGGCTCTTTTTCTGTTATGATTCATTTTAACCCCTATACCCTTTGCATCAATGGAACACTCCTGGATATTCCTTATATTGTGGCGGTGGCGACATATGCGGCTTGCCGCAGGCAGGGGCGGATGGGGCAGGTTATGAGATTTGCCTTAAGGGATATGGAACAAAAGCAGATACCGTTTTCCTTTCTTTTGCCAGCGGATCCCGCATACTATAAAGGACAGGGATTTGTATTTTTCCCCTGTCAGGATCCTGGAATTTGTATGGAAGATTCCAGGAGAAAGGATTGTTTGTATCCTGCGAACAGGGGGGACACAGAGTCCCAGCAGACTTTTCAGAACCGTGAAATCAGTGCCGCTACGGCGGATCATTATTATTTGGAAGGAGATGTGCTCGCATCAGGGCTGCAATGGAAACGGGCAGATACAGAAGATATTCCGGCAATGGTATCTTTCTCCAATAAGGTCTTGGAACAGAGAGACGATATTTTTATAAACAGGGATGCTGCTTATTATGAACGTTTATTTGCTGAAACAGCGGCGGAAAATGGCGGGGTACTGCTCTTGCAGTTAGAAGGAGAGCTGTATGGGCTGATGGTATATGGCGTGGCAGAACAAGCAGACAGAAGAAAGCCATGGACGGCAGAGGTAAAAGAACTTTTGTTGGAATCTGTTGTTTCAAGGGAGGATGCAAAAAAACTTTGCCAAATCGCTTTGGCAGGTATCCATCCAAAATGGAAGCAGGAGGAATCCTTGCAAATAGCGTTTATGATTCCAAACATGATGGTTCGTATTATCAACCTTCCTGCATTTGTTTCCCTTATGAGAAGTGAGGGGCGTCATTCCTTTTATGTGAAAGTGAAAGATTCGATCATTGAAGCAAACAATGGGACGTTTCTGATTGAAACCGATCATGAGGGAGGAAGGATTCAAAGAATTATGGGCACAGGGACAGGACAAGAACGGGATATCTCTGAATTAGCAGAAGAATTGCTGGAAAGAACCTCTGTCTATTTAAATGAATGGGTGTGAATTTGTATTTGTCAGCAGAGCTGGCCCGCACCCCGCAGCAAGAATGCCGATGGCATTTTTGAATTTTATTTAAATTAGGAAAGACCTTTTCACGTTAAAACGTGAAAGTGTTTTCCTATTGAACAAAAAATAATATGCGCACAAAAGGAAAAGATTGCTGAGCAAATGTGCGAGGCGTTTCCATTACTTTATGTTGTGAACCTTTTGGTATTGTTGATTCACAAAATCAGGAAACGCAAAATGTTTTATTCCTATTGACAAATTGGGAATTTGTGCATAAACTATCATAAGAAGATTGGAAAAAGGCGAAGATCAGAGAGAGTAGGTATCTGTCTGTCCCAGAGAGAAGCTGCCGTGGCTGGAAGCAGTTTTGAACAGGAGATGATTTCGAAGTGCCTCTGTGAGCTGATCAGAAGAATTTAAGTATTCTGGTACGTTGGACATTCGTTACATGTTTTGAGGGGATACCTATGGGTATCTACTTAGAGTGGAACCGCGGATAACTTCGTCTCTATATTTTGAGACGGAGTTTTTTTACCATATAGGCAATTCTTCCGAATTTCCTATATGAGAAAATAAATATGCGCACGCGCACAAGTGGAAATGATTGCTGCGCAAATATGGCGTTCTTGAACACCGAATCCATGGGTACCTATGCAAGATGGTCCTGTATGGTCCATAGATCGCAGAGAGGAAAGCCTGCCAGAAAGGAAGTGCTAAAAGTTGGGCGTGTTTCAGCAGATAAAGGAAGAATATGAGATTATCCGGGAGCGGGATCCGTCCATTAAGTCTCCTCTGGAAGTCCTGTTATATCCGAGCTTTCGGGTAATGCTTAGTTACCGGAAGGCACACAAACAATATTTAAAAGGACACTATTTTCGAGCCAGGAGGATTTCCCAGAAAGCGGCACGCAAAACTGGGATTGAAATTCATCCAGGCGCCGTGATCGGAAGGGGTTTTTTTATTGACCATGGCAGTGGCGTAATTATTGGGGAGACTACGATTATTGGAGACAATGTGACATTGTATCAGGGGGTTACCCTGGGCGGGACAGGAAAAGAAACCGGAAAACGCCATCCTACCCTTTGCGACAATGTTATGGTGAGCGCAGGGGCGAAAGTGATTGGATCTTTTACGATCGGTGAGAACAGTAAAATTGGCGCTGGAAGCGTGGTACTAGAAGAGGTTCCTCCAAACTGTACGGTGGTAGGGGTTCCTGGCAGGATTGTAAAGAGGGATAACATCAAAGTGCCAAGGAGTGATATGGACCAGGTTCATCTGCCAGATCCGGTGATGGAGGATATCACAGTATTACAGCATGAAAATTCCGCCCTCTGCAATAAAATCATTGATCTAGAGAAACAAGTAAAAGAACTGCGTTGCAAAAACTGCAAAGAAGAACAGTGTAAATAGGAGGAATACATGAAAGTTTATAATACGTTAAGCAGAAAAAAAGAGACGTTTGTCCCTTTGGAAGAAGGGAAAGTAAAAATGTATGTGTGCGGACCTACCGTATATAATTATATCCATATTGGAAATGCCAGACCAATGATTGTATTTGATACGGTCCGTCGGTTTATGGAATACAAAGGGTATGAGGTAAATTTTGTTTCCAATTTTACCGATGTAGATGATAAAATAATTAAAAAAGCTGTGGAGGAAGGCGTTTCGGCACAAGAAATTGCAGAACGCTACATGAGGGAGTGCAAACAGGATATGGCGGATATGAACGTGAAACCAGCAACGGTACATCCATTGGCGACAGAGGAAATTGACGGGATGCTGGAGATGATTTCTATTTTGATTGAAAAGGGATATGCTTATCCTGTAAAAGATGGAACCGTTTATTTCCGTACCCGGAAATTTGGGGAATATGGAAAACTTTCCCATAAGAATCTGGATGACCTGCAGGCGGGGCATCGGGATATCAAAGTGTCTGGGGAAGAGAAGGAGGATTCCTTGGATTTTGTACTTTGGAAACCAAAAAAGGAAGGGGAGCCTTATTGGGAGTCACCCTGGTGCCAGGGCAGACCAGGCTGGCATATTGAGTGTTCTGTTATGGCACGAAAATATCTGGGGGAAGAAATTGATATCCATGCAGGCGGCGAGGATTTGATCTTTCCCCACCATGAAAATGAAATTGCCCAGAGTGAGGCATGCAGCGGAAAAATTTTTGCCAGATATTGGCTCCACAATGGTTTTTTAAATATTGACAATAAAAAAATGTCAAAGTCTGCAGGAAATTTTTTTACTGTGCGGGAAATTGGAGAGAAATATAATTTACAAGTGCTTCGTTTCTTTATGCTAAGCGCCCATTATAGAAGTCCCCTGAATTTCAGTGAGGAATTGATGGAAGCAGCGAAGAATGGTCTGGAGCGTATTTGGAATGCAGGCATGAATTTAAAGCATTTGATCAAGAATGCCAGCCAACAGCACATGACGGAAGAAGAAACCAGGATATGGAATGACAGTGATAAATTTGTTCTGAAATTTGAAACTGTAATGGAAGATGATTTTAATACTGCAGATGCGATTACAGCGATCTTTGAATTGGTGAAATATATCAATACGAATGTAACTGAAAAAAGTTCCAGTGAGTTTTTGGAGAAGTTTTATTCTCGTTTGAATCAACTCTGTGATATTTTGGGAATCATTTTGGAACAAACCGAGGAATTACTGGATGAGGAGATAGAGAATCTGATTAAAGAGCGTCAGGCGGCTAGAAAAGAGAAAAATTTTGCCCGCGCTGATGAAATTCGCACGATACTGTCAGAGAAAGGTATTGTTTTGGAAGATACCAGAGAAGGAGTAAAATGGAAACGGGTTTAAATACATTTATTCTGGAGAAATCCGGTATATCGCCCAGAGATATCCGCAGCTATTCTCCGTTGGTACTCGCCTATATCGGAGATGGAATTTATGACCTGGTTATCCGCTCCATGATCGTTGGAAAGGGGAATAGCAATGTAAATTCGCTCCACCGTCAAACCAGCCAGATTGTAAAAGCGCATACCCAGTCAGAAATGATAGGGGTATTGCAGCAGGATTTGACAGAAGAGGAAATCACGATTTACAAGAGGGGCAGAAATGCCAATTCTCCTACCACTGCGAAAAATGCAACGATCATGGATTACCGGAGGGCTACCGGTTTTGAAGCCTTGATGGGCTATTTGTACTTGGAGGACCGTATGGACCGTATTATGGAATTGATACTAATTGGGCTTGATAAAATTGGAAAAGGAGTACAGGGTTGAGTTACGAAGAAATGAAAATTGAGGGAAGAAATGCTGTACTTGAGGCATTTCGCTCTGGGAAAACGATAGACAAGCTGTTTGTGTTGTCTGGCTGCCAGGACGGACCTGTCAGAACTATCACCAGAGAGGCAAAAAAACATGATACAATTATCAATTATGTGACAAAGGAACGGTTGGACCAGCTTTCTGAGACAAAGAAGCATCAAGGAGTCATCGCTGTTGCGGCGGCATATGAATATGCCCAGGTGGAGGATATTCTAAAAGCAGCACAGGAGAAAAAGGAAGATCCATTTCTCATTCTTTTGGATAATATCGAAGACCCTCATAATCTGGGCGCCATTATCCGTACGGCAAATACTGTGGGTGCCCATGGGGTGATTATCCCCAAACGCCGTGCAGTGGGGCTGACCTCTACTGTGGCAAAGTCTTCTGCCGGGGCGCTGAATTATACCCCGGTGGCAAAGGTTACAAATCTTTCCAAGACCATTCAGGAATTGAAAAAGCAGGGCATATGGTTTGTGTGTGCTGATATGGGAGGGACTTCTATGTACCAGCTTGACTTGAAAGGTCCCATTGGTCTGGTGGTGGGAAGCGAAGGAGAGGGAGTCAGCAAGTTGGTAAGGGAAAATTGTGATTATATCGCATCCATTCCCATGGCAGGAGAGATTGATTCCCTCAATGCATCTGTTGCAGCAGGGGTGCTTGCCTATGAAATCCTGCGGCAGAGAAACATAGGGCAATAATTGCTTCATGTGCTTTGCAGCACGCTGGGACAAAAAGGTTCGAACGCAGCCCACCGCAGGCGGAGAATCCCATAAAGCAGAAAGTGATAAAAGAACAGGGGAAAAATAAGTGTACAAAGTAATGGACTATCAGAATCAGACAGATGAAACATTAATAGAACAAATTCGCAGCGGACAAGAAGAAATTATGGATTATATTTTAGATAAATATAAAAATCTGGTTCGTAAGCGGGCAAACGCCATGTTTTTGATCGGGGGAGATACAGATGATCTGATTCAGGAGGGTATGATTGGGTTGTTTAAGGCAATTCGGGATTTCAGGAGGGAAAAGGATTCTTCCTTTTCCCATTTTGCAGATCTTTGTATTACAAGGCAGATTTATCATGCGGTAGAGGCATCTCAACGAAAAAAGCACCAGCCTTTAAATACCTATATTTCCCTCAATGCGCAGATGGGGCAGGAGGGGGACGGCACGTTTTTGGATCTTTTGGAATCCATTGAAAATCTCAATCCAGAGCAGCTTATCATTGATCGGGAGAATACCCATGCAATGGAAGAAAAACTGAAAAAAAACCTTAGCAGGTTTGAGCGCCAGGTGCTGCAGCTTTATCTTCAGGGAATGAATTACAGGCAGATTGCCAAGCAGCTTGAAAAGGAACCCAAGGCAATCGACAATGCCCTGCAGCGTATTCGGGGAAAAGCATTAATGATCCAGTCGTTTGCTTCTTAGAGGAAGGGGATTCGAAGTTTTCAAAAGGTATATCAATTATTTTAGATGTGGGACGGCAGTTGCCGCTGTAGGTAGTGGATAGCATATTTGTATCAGATAAGGGATGACTCGCGTCTTGATAGAAACTTGTCATGCGCTTCACAGCAAGAACGCTGGCGACGTTCTTGAATGGTATATCCCAAATAATAAAAAATAATAAAAATATATTGACAATCGCGGACATTCATAGTATACTAGTCAAGTCGGTTGGTAATACAACTTTGGACAAGTTGCTGCTGTGGCTCAGTCGGTAGAGCGTCGCATTGGTAGTGCGGAGGTCACGGGTCCGATTCCCGTCAGCAGCTTTTTTGAACCTTGAGAAATCAAGGTTCTTTTGTTTTTTGGAAACAAAAGGGAAATCAGGAGAGTAATGAAAATGAGTATTTATTTTTATGGTTGTATGACTATGGACGGTTATCTAGCAGATAAAAATTACAATTTGGACTGGCTTTATCAGACTGGAGCTACGGAAGAAACAAGTTATGCAGAATTTTATAAAGAAATCGATATTACCATAATGGGAAAACGGACTTTTCATGAGATAGAAAAGACAGCAGATGCAGAATTGGTCTATCCAACGACACAAAATTATGTTTTTACACATTCTAAAAATCTATCTCTAAAGGGATTTATACCTGTAAATGGTGATGTTGTGGAATTTGTAAAGCGGATGGGAGAAAATAAAAATATCTGGATTATCGGCGGTAATATGATATTATCCCCTTTGTTGGATTTTGATATGGTTGACTATCTGATTATCCAGATCGCACCTGTTTTGTTGGGGGATGGAATCCCATTGTTTGCACAGAAAGAAGCACTAAAACGTTTTTTTCTGAAGGATGTAAAAAAGTATGCTCAGTTTGCAGAATTGATCTATGTGAAACGATCGTTAGACATTGCGTAATATCTTTGAAAATGTTGTGCACAGTATGATTCCTTGTTTTCCCTCAGTATAACGGTTTTGATTGTTTGAATGATCCATATTTTGGATAAAAGGCGGCAGTTCTGCTGCCCCAAATTTTTTTGCGTATATTTTTCTGGCTTTTTTTGTGTATTTCTGTTAAAATAAATATAATTATGTAGTATATGTCAGAAAAGGAGAGTTGGTTATGTCAGAATCTATGGAAGATTATAAGGATGAATTGGAAGCGTCATTCCGCAAAATCAGGGAAGGCGACATTATTTCAGGTACCGTGATTGGTGTGACAGAAGAGGAAGTAACTCTGGATTTAAAATATTATACCCAGGGGATTATAAAAGTGGAAGATTTAAGCAATGACCCGAATTTCCAGGCAATGGAAGAAGTACATCCAGGAGATGTGATAGAAGCCACGGTTGTAAAGACGGATGATGGAGAAGGAAATATTCAATTGTCCAAGAAAGAAGCAAATGATGTACTTGCCTGGGAAAAGTTAAATACTTATTTGGAAGATGGGACGGAGCTTTCTGTAAAGGTGGCAGGGATAGTGCCCAGCGGCGTGGTTGCTTATGTAGAGGGAATACGCGGTTTTATTCCTGCATCCCAGTTAGATTTGTCTTATGTGGAAGCCACGGAGGAATGGCTTGGGAGAGAGGTCCAGGTCCGCGTGATTACCGTAGAGGAATCAAAGAAGAAGCTGGTTCTCTCTGCAAAAGTGATTTTAAAGGAGAGGCAACAGGAAGAGCATGACCGCAAAATTGCTCGAATGGTTCCAGGCAGTGTGTTAGAGGGCACCGTGGAATCCCTGATGCCTTATGGGGCTTTTGTGGATTTGGGTGATGGAATCAGCGGTCTGGTGCATATTTCCCAGATTTCCCAGAAGCGGATTGGAAAGCCTTCCGAGGTTTTAAGTGTAGGGCAGAAAGTTAAAGTAAAGGTTTTGAATACCAATGACAATAAGGTCAGCCTCAGCATGAAAGCATTGGAAGAAGAAATGGTGGATGTGGACAAGACTGAAAAAGTGGAAGAATATATTTCGAAAGAAAATGCATCAACCAGCCTGGGAGATTTGCTGGCAGGAATTAAATTGTAAGGCTGTATAAAAACCATCACAAGCTGTTCCTTGTGGGATTAGGCAGAAAGCCAAAAAGAACATTTGTTTCCCAGGGGCTTAAATACAGTGGTATGATGAAATCTGTGTATTATCAGGAGACAGAGATGGAAACAATTAAGATAAAATATTTTACCCAGGATATTGATAAACTTGCCTATATAGATGGAAAGTCGGATTGGATTGATCTAAGGGCAAGTGAGACGGTGGAGCTTCAGGCGGGGGAATTCAAGCTCATTCCTTTGGGCGTTGCGATGGAGCTTCCGGCAGGCTATGAGGCACATGTGGTGCCGCGGAGTTCTACCTTTAAAAATTATGGCATTTTGCAGGTCAATAGCTGTGGTGTTATAGATGGAAGCTACTGCGGGGATGGGGATATGTGGCGGATGCCAGTGTACGCCACCAGAGATACCATTATTCAGAAAAATGACAGGATCTGCCAATTCCGTATTATGAAGAATCAGCCCCATATTGTTTTTGATGAGACGTCTTCCCTGGACAATCAGAACAGGGGGGGATTTGGGACGACTGGCGTCAGTTAAGATTTAATTTGGTTATTTTGTAAACATCGCAGAATGGAGGATATTATGGAAAAACGTCAAGTAAAATTTTATGCCAAGGACAGTAATGCCGTAGCAATTCATGCTCTTCCAGGGCATTTTGCTACCAGTAATTCACATATCAATTATTATATTGATATTACAAGCTTGAAAACACGTGTAAAAGAGGCAAAGGAAGTTGCAAAAGTCCTGGCAGGAAGATTTACCAGCCATATCACGGTGGATACCATTGTATGTATGGATGGGACGGACATTATCGGGGCTTTTCTGTCAGAAGAAATGGAAAGAAGAAACATTATGACTACGATCAATCAGCATAAGACCGTTTATGTGGTATCGCCAGAGATTGATACAAATAACCAGATGATTTTCCGGGATAATATAAAGCCGGCGATTGCAGGGAAACATGTGCTGTTGTTGTTGGCAACCACTACCACTGGAGCTACAATCCGGCGCAGTTTGGAATGTGTCCAATACTATGGAGGAATATCGGTGGGAGTGGCGTCTGTGTTTAGTACGATCAAGCAGATTGAGGGATTTCCCATTGAGGGCGTTTTTGATGAGGATGATATTCCAGGATATACCGCATATCAGCCTGGAGAATGTCCATATTGCAGAAACGGGCACAAATTGGAAGCAATGGTAAACGGTTTTGGGTATTCCAAATTATAGTTCGTCAAGTTGTATAGAAAATTAAGAAAATTTCGTTAAAGTGACGAAGTAACGAAGAAGCAATATTTTTTCTTGTTGGATATGACAAGAAAGGATATTGCTTTTTGTATAGTTAGCGATAGTATTTTTCAATGAAATTTGGTACTATATATACATGAAAAATTTCTGCTGGACAGAGCAATACAGGAGGTAATGAAAAGATGGCAAGTTTATCATTAAAAAATATTTGTAAAAAATATCCCAATGGATTTGAAGCTGTAAAAGATTTTAACCTTGAGATTAAAGATAAGGAATTTATTATTTTTGTAGGTCCGTCAGGATGTGGGAAATCAACCACGCTTCGTATGGTAGCAGGTTTGGAAGAAATTTCTTCTGGAGAGCTTTCCATTGATGGCAGAATTGTCAATGATGTTGAGCCGAAAGACAGGGATATTGCCATGGTATTTCAGAATTATGCATTATATCCCCATATGACGGTATTTGACAATATGGCATTTGGATTAAAATTGAGAAAGGTTCCAAAGGACGAAATTAAGAAAAAAGTTGAGGAAGCTGCAAGGATTTTGGATCTGGAAAAATTATTAGATCGCAAGCCGAAAGCATTGTCTGGTGGACAGAGACAGCGTGTTGCTATGGGACGTGCTATCGTGCGTGAGCCAAAGGTATTTTTAATGGATGAACCGTTATCCAACCTGGATGCAAAACTGCGTGTGCAGATGCGTGCAGAGATTGCTTCCCTGCACCAGAGACTTGGCGCAACCATTATCTATGTAACACATGACCAGACAGAGGCTATGACCCTTGGAACCCGGATTGTTGTATTGAAGGATGGTATTATCCAGCAGGTAGATTCACCCCAGAAATTATATAATGAGCCAGATAATCTGTTTGTAGCTGGATTTATCGGATCACCCCAGATGAATTTCTTGGATGGAGTTTGCGTGATTGAGGGAGATAAAGTTTCTATGAAAGTTGGAAAGAACACAATTGTACTGCCTCCTTCAAAGGGCAAGAAGCTGATCGAAGGCAAGTACAATGGTAAGACAGTGGTACTTGGCATCCGTCCAGAGGATATTGACGATTCCAAGATGGCTCTTGAGGCACACAAAGACTGCGTATTTGATACCAAAGTAACGGGATATGAACTGCTTGGCTCGGAAGTATTGTTGTATTACACAATCAATGGCGCCAATATGACAGCAAAGGTGGATTCCAGTACGCCAGCACGCCTTGGGGATCCGATCAAGATTGCAATGGATATTAATAAAATGCATGTGTTTGATAAGGAAACAGAATTGACAATTACCCACTAATTGGTTACTATAATTGTATAGCACAAAGGTATGGGAGTAGCACAGGAATGTGTTACTCCTGTTTTCTCATATAGGAAATTCCGACAAATTTCCTATATGAGAAAACTACTATGCGCACGCGCACAAAAGGAAATGATTGCTACGCAAATGTGCGCGGCGCGGAACAAAAGATGCGTTAGCAAAAGAAGTTGTTCGCGGGAGTGCGTGAAACGCACTTTTATTCTTAATGATCACAGTGAGGAAGTTACTATGTTATCAAATCATAAATTGCAAGTTACCTTGGGGGAAATCAAGGATATTTCCAGAGTTGACCTGGCGCTTTTCAGTGACAAAGGCAAGTTGTTGGCATCTACTTACCAAATAGAAGAAGATATGGAAGATATGACCCGATTGTTTGCGGAATCTATGGCTGAGAGCCAAATGCTGTCGGGGCACCATTACTTTAAAGTGATGATTGAAAATGAACTGGAATATGTCCTGCTTGCCAGTGCTGGCAATGAGGAAGCCTATATGGTTGGGCGGCTTGCTGTGTGCCAGATCAGAAATATGGTAAGCACATATCAGGAACAGTTTGACCGAAATAGTTTTATGCAGAATGTGCTGTTGGGGAATATGCTGGTTGTCGACATGTATAATAAAGCAAAGAAACTGCATATCGAGCCGGCAAAAAGGGTTGTCTTTATTATTGAGGTATCTGGAAAAAGGGATAGTTTGGTGATAGAGACGGTAAAGAATCTATTTGCGGTGAAAACCAGGGATTTTGTGACAGAGGTAGATGAAAAATCAGTCATACTGGTGAAAGATGTCCGGGATTTTTCTTCCAATCGCGAGATGGAACATTTTGCGCAGATGCTGGTGGATAACATTCAGACAGAGGCAATGGTAAAAGTGCGGGTGGGATATGGCAACCAAGTAGAATTGTTACAGGATATCGCACGTTCTTACCAGGAGGCAAGAATGGCTTTAGAGGTAGGACGTATTTTCTATGTAGAAAATGATACGGTTTCCTACAGTAAATTAGGGATTGGACGACTTATTTACCAGATTCCGGCAAGTCTTTGTGAAATGTTTTTGAAGGAAGTGTTTGGGGATAAAGTTCCAAACGTTTTTGATGAAGAAACTATGATAACCATTCATAAGTTTTTCGAAAATAATTTGAATATTTCAGAGACGGCAAGACAACTTTATGTGCATCGAAATACACTGGTTTATCGGCTGGAACGTATACAAAAGATATTGGGGCTTGACATCCGTACTTTTGAAGACGCCATGTTATTCAAAATAGCTTTGATGGTTATTTCCCATATGAATTATCAGAAAAGCCTTACAGAACAGGAACATGGAAAAAAGAAAGAATAGGGCAAAAAGTCAGCAGGGCTGACCCGCACTCCGCAGCAAGAACGCCAACGACGTTTTTGAATTTGGGTACGGGATTTGCCCAGGATTTGCTGGTAAATATAGATTAGGAAGGAAGCGTTATGAGAATTTCTACCAAAGGGCGGTATGCGCTGCGGCTTATGCTGGATCTTGCCCTGGCGGGAAACCAGGTGGTGCGCTTAAAAGATGTGGCAGACAGGCAGGATATATCCGTAAAGTATTTGGAACAAATTATTTCGGTACTGCAGAAATGCGGTTATGTAAAAAGTATCCGGGGACCTGGCGGGGGATATATGTTAGCAAAGAAGCCGGAGGAATATACGGTGGGTATGATTTTGCGCCAGATTGAGGGCAGCCTGGCGCCTGTACCATGTCTGGAAGGAGAAGTGAATGATTGTCTCCGCCAGGAAAAATGCTCCACACTGCGTGTTTGGAAAATGCTCTATGAAGCCATCAATGATGTAGTAGATAAAATAACACTTGCCGATATGGTGCAATGGGACCAGGAAATAAACGGGACGTTAGATTATGTGATTTGAAAAATTCCTAGGCAAATTATTGTTCACATCAAAAAATGTTTTTTTTATGCTCAAATTTAATGAAATATTTTAGAAAGCCGATAAATATATCAGATGGGAGATCACTCCTGCTTCGATAAGTGGTGGTAACAAAGCTATATCAGTGGCGGGATGGGAGATTATTCCTGACAATTGCGAATCGACGGAATGATGAAAATTTAATATGCAATTTATATACCCAAGTGCCGCCCGTTGCGCCATTCGGTGTGTCATAAGGGATACCCAAGGGCGCCCCATTATGGTCATTCGGTCGTTCATAAGGTATAATTATGTATAAATGTTTTAATTTTTTTATAAATTCATGAGAGTATCAGGTTGCGCAATTGCCAATAAATCACATGCAGCAGAAAGGAGCTGGATTATGAAGATAAATAATTTATCAAGCACAGAAAATATTGTCAATCAAAAAGCCAGGGACCAGGTAGAAAAAAATGGCAGGCAGCAGCAGGAGCAGGGGCGGGTAAAGAATGGAAATGTGAAAGCCGCTGACTTGAATCTTTTTCAGGATCCGATCGAGGAGAAAAAGAAAAAGGCGATGGAAGAGGCAATGGACTTTATTAAAAAGCAGTTTTCATCGGATGGAATGGTGGATGATATTTTGGGAGAGTTCCGGGAAGATATTAACAAAAATAAGGCTTTAGCGGAGGAAGCTTCCCAGGAATTGGCAGAGGTCAACAAAGAGAAGGACGAGTTGAAAGAGATGTATACCAATGAGGAAGATCCGGAATATAAGGCTCGTCTGAGTGAGTTAAATGCTGTTGCCTCTGAGTGGAAAAAGCAGTATAACGAAGCACATAGGGCGATTTCAGCAACTACCCAGGGAATCAAATCCATTAAGCAGGAGGCTTTGAAGCATCATGGCATGGAGGATGCGACTGAGGCGGCTGAAAAATCATTGAAAGCTTCCAGTGATGAGATCGTAGGGATGCTGAAGGATGAAGCGATTGATAAGATAGATGAAGATTTGGAAGAAGTAGTAGAGGAAGCAAAGGAAACAAAAGAAGAAAACGTAAAGGCGGAAGCCGAGCGGGAGAAGATTCGTGCCGAACGGGAGAAACAGGCACAGAAAGTAGAAGAAAAGGTGGAGGAAGAAAAACAGCGTGCCAAGAACCATGTAGATCCGCCTTCAGCTGATGAACTTTTGCAGGCGCAAGAAGAGATTGCCCGAAATACGGAGAGAATTTTGGACGAACAGAAATTGCTGATTGAAGATATTAAGGGGATTGCAGTGGATATGGTGTTGTAAAGAATGTTTTCCTGTTATTTATCTCAGAGGATTCAGGTGTCAAAAGGTAGTTCCATAAGACATTTTTGGCAAATTACACAAAGAAATGCAAACGTTGTTCCAAGTGTTAGGGACAGAAGAATTTCTAAGTGTTCTGATGATAGAAACGGAATCTTTACGCAATCGGCTGATATTCTCCATCCATGGCGGGGATCAGCCGTTTCCAAACATTGTGTTTGGAAATGGCGCCCGAATCATCATAGGAGACTGTTTTGCATTTCCTATGATATAAAAAATAAATATGTATACCTGCACAAGAGGAAAATATTGCTACGCAATTGTGCTCAGCGCGGCAA
>CATOOV010000007.1 GCA_951801955.1 uncultured Lachnospiraceae bacterium | reverse complement strand
GCAGAATAAATTTTCATCAGCAAGGCGGAAGAGTGAGTTGTAGCGAGTGCTACAACGATTGATGACAACGTAGCAGATGGAAATTTAGACAAGTAAAAACGTCGATATTTAACCGCCGGAGTAATATATAAGTCGCGTTATTACCAGAATTTCTATCCCTATTTTCTTTTCTGGCACGAATAATATCTTCTATGGATGAAAATCCTGTGATTTGCCCAGTAAGTGCAGATGGAACATTTATAAAATGAAATCCTGCTGTCTTCATCAATCTGTACATAAATAGATAATAAGGTGTAGCATTATTACCAGAACAGGGAAGAAAATAGAAATATAATTTTTTCTCTTGGTGTGCATTTGAATAAAATCTATGAAAGGCAGTTGGAACACTTTGAATTCCAGAATTTCTTCCTTTGCATTTTTCATCTGAAAAACTAATATAATTTGCCGTGTTATGGTATTGCAAGATCCCGAGTCTGCCTTGATTGTATTTTGCATCAATAAACTCATCTTCATAATCATTTTCTACAAATTGTACATCACAATCATGAGTTGTCAGTTTATAAGGTGGATCTAAATACAAAAAGGTGTTTTCATCTATCTTAATTTGTTCACGGATATAAATATAGTCTACACTGAGGAATGAAACATTCTTTTTCTTAATGACCCTGCTAAAACTTACTAATTTTGCCAAAATGCAATCATTAAACCAACGCACACCCGCAGTATTATTGAAACCATAATTACTATTAAAACGTATTTGCTGCTGATAGCTATATAATATAATTGCAAATAACATCCGTATATCCTTTTTCGTTTCTGGCAAAGAATTATAATATTCCCTAGCCGCCAAATAGGTTTCTTTATTCCCTTTTTCTAATTTATATTTCTCAATAAATTTCTTTACATACCTTATATAATCATATGTATCATAGTGTCTGAACGATTCAATTAAATCCTTTACAATAAAATTTATATCATTATAATATAAAGTTTCTGATTCCAAGTTAATCCCTACATTAAATCCTCCGCCGAAGAGATCTATAAATGTACTAGTTTTCCGTATGTTTTCTCTAATAAATGCAATTACCTTATATTTGTTTCCAGTATAATTAAGCGGAGATTCGTAAAAAATATCTTCACTAGGCTTTTTTTCTATGTAGAAAAGATATTCATAATGTATTTTTGTATTGTTAGATTTCCAGTTTTCATATTTTTTATATGGTATCTTAATACACTCAAAAGTCTATTCTTGCCGAACCGCCGGGCGAATACGTTCTGAAAAAAAATCCCTCAATCGTTTCGTCTGTCGAATTTAAAAATACAAAGGGGTCGAAGCCTAATCGTTCAAATGTACAATTCGCAGCTACCATACGTCCGTAGGCATATGTCGTTGCACAATTAAGATTATCATTAATCAATATATTACAGGTATCTTTAAATGCATTAGCTACAGAACCTGTCCCGCAAAAAGCATCAAAAACAATTGTCTCAGGTTCCATATCAACCCTACTTAAGATAATTTCTTTTATTTTTGATATAATAGAATCTTTATTTCCAAGATATCTCAAATTAATTAATCCTTTCTATATGCCCTTAACCACCATCATCCCCAATGAAATGTATCGTTAGCTTTACCCCCGCCATACATCATTCGTATTTGATTAGATTATATATGAAAATATAGTTGAAAGCAAGTCAAATACCCCGCAGCAAGCTACAGGGCATGACCTAGCTTGTTTTTCGCAAGACCGCCCCAAGGGGCGGGGGTAGGTGCCCTTTGGGTACATTGCTCGCCGGAATCAATTATTATTTTCAGCCTGTTGCGATCAAATGATACTGTTCCCTACAAATTTTTATGCACACCTGTACGCCACCAAGGATATTGGCGGCGTACCTAAACTGTATTTTATTTCTTTCTATTTCTCAAATGCTCCCCTTTTCCATATTCCTCCTTTTTTCTGTTGCGCTGTTTCTCCTGCTCCTCTTTCTTCCGTATACATTCCTCATCAATTTCATAAACACTGTTGCCATCTATCACTAATTTTCCCATAATTATGATCTCCTATAATTAATTGCGGTTCCTAATAATATATGAAGCCCAGCTTCTGCGGGTGCAGGACAATTTCACTTGTTACCCGCATCCTGCCAAGATAGGAGTCATCTGGGATCTGATGTACTATAGTCATATTCTTCCTTATCTTAACATAAATTAAAATAAAAAAGGCGAATACAATGGAATCCATCGATACACTGATTCAAGACCGACACTTGGAAATGATTAAGGCGGCGCTTCCCTATCTGGATAATTCCCGGCAGAAAACCATGGCAATGATTGTAAAATTTATGGAATTACAGCGTACCATGGCTTTGTTTGAGAACCCAAGCAACAATTTGCGGATGTGCTCCGAAGAAGAGAATATAGAGGATGCACCATTGCAGATGCTGACAGCAATACGTGAATACTGCACAGACAAAGAGAAAGACATGATTGACAACATGGTTACTTTTGTGCAGATGTTTTCCACCTATGGAACCCTGTTCACCTAATCAGCCTCTGGACCAATCAAAGAAAGGAATTATATGAATCTACAGGACTTATTAAACAACCCACAGCTTCAGAATATTTCACCAGAGAAACTGCAGTTCTTAATGAATCTTGCCCAGAGCACTTCCCCCTCGGCATCTAACCCAAAAGACATGGCAGCTTCTTTAAAAAATGCTTCTGAACGTGCCAATAAAGAGGGCGTCGATTTTTCCTCTGGAGAACGGGAGTTAATCATTGAAGTATTAAAGCAGAATCTTCCGCCCCAGGAACAGCAAAAGGTAGACCTTATGATGCAATTAATGAAAAATATGCGGAAATAAAATCTCTCTTTACTTCCGTGGAACAAAGTGTGCACCCCCCTATTCTTGGGGGGTGCACACTTTGTCGCGCCGAGTGCGCATATTTATTTTATCATATAGGAAATTCGGAGGAATTTCCTATATGATAAAACAAGAGGACTTGTAAGGTTATCAGCCTTTCAAGTCCTCTTGAAATATTTACCCCATTTCCTTTCGGCTTTTACTCCAAATTTACTCCAAATTTACTCCATCTTAAAAATCCGTTACGATATTTTACAGTATTCTATGATACTTTTTTCTTGAAGAAAAATGGTTGTAAACCTTGAGTTTCTGGGTAACTTTTCAACATTTCCTAGCACTTTATTTCCTTGTGAAAATTTCTTCTTAATTATTTTGCAACAATATTGATAATCCTGCCTGGGACATAGATTTCTTTTACAATCGTTCCCGCCAGCTTTGCCCCCAGTGCCTCTTTTCCTGCTGCAATGGCAGTTTCCCGATCAGCATCTGCCTGGATTGCCACAGTTGCCCTTGTCTTGCCGTTGATTTGTACCGCGATCTCCACAGTATTCTCCACTGTTTTTGCTTCATCGTATGTTGGCCAGGTATTCTGATATACCCTGCCTTCATACCCACAAACACTCCACAATTCCTCTGTAAGATGGGGCGCCACTGGATTTAACAGCAATAAGAACGTCCGAAATTCAGCCCGATTAATGTTTCCATCCTTAGAAAAATCATTTAATATGGACATCATAGCTGCAATTGCTGTGTTATATTTTAAATTCTCATAATCAGAACTTACTTTCTTAATAAGCTGGTGCATCTTAGTCTCAAACTCCCCGCGGTAACTGTCCCCCTCTGTAAGAATATCCTGTAATTTCCATACACGCTCTAAGAATCTGCGGCATCCCTTCACCCCATTTTCAGACCATGCCGCGCTTAAATCAAAAGCTCCAATAAACATCTCATAGGTACGCAGGGTATCTGCTCCATAATCCATTACAATATCGTCTGGATTCACCACATTTCCACGGGATTTAGACATCTTTTCCCCATTTGCCCCTAAAATCATACCATGGGAGGTACGTTTCTGATATGGCTCTGGGGTAGGCACTACGCCTTGGTCGTACAAGAATTTATGCCAAAAACGGGAGTACAATAAATGCAGGGTCGTATGTTCCATCCCTCCATTGTACCAATCTACCGGAAGCCAATATTTTAAGGCTTCTTTACTTGCCAGCGCCTCCTTATTCTTAGGATCTGTATAGCGCAGGAAATACCAGGAAGATCCAGCCCACTGGGGCATCGTATCAGTCTCACGTTTTGCCGGTCCGCCGCAGCAGGGGCAAGTGGTATTCACCCAATCCGCCATTGCCGCAAGGGGGGATTCCCCATTATCTGTCGGCATATAGCTGTCAACCTCTGGAAGCTGCAAAGGAAGTTCACTTTCAGGCAATGCCACAAATCCACATTTTTCACAATTTACAATTGGAATCGGTTCTCCCCAATAACGCTGGCGGGAAAATACCCAGTCCCTCAGCTTAAAATTAGTTTTTCCTTTTCCAATCTTTTTTTCCTCTAAAAATTCAATGATTTTCTTCTTTGCTTCTGCAACTTCCAACCCATCCAGGAAACCAGAATTTACCAGTTTGCCTGTAGCGACGTCGGTATATGCTTCTTTCTGCACATCTTCGCCGCCTGCAACCACCTCAATAATGGGAAGATTAAATTTTTTTGCAAATTCCCAGTCACGGGTATCGTGTGCGGGAACCGCCATAATTGCCCCTGTTCCATAACTCATCAACACATAATCAGATACCCAGATCGGAATTTCTTTTTCATTGACAGGATCAATGGCTTTTAAACCGTCAATCTCCACACCTGTCTTCTCTTTTGCAAGTTCTGAACGCTCAAAATCAGATTTCCGCGCTGCCTGTTCCCGGTAAGCAACCACCTCATTCCAGTTTTTGATTTCATCCTGATATTTGTCCAAAACGGGGTGTTCTGGGGAAACAACCATATAAGTGGCGCCAAACAAGGTATCTGGCCTTGTGGTATACACCGTAAGCTTCTCATCCTTTCCGACGATCTGAAAGTCCACTTCTGCCCCCTGGCTCTTTCCAATCCAATTTTTCTGGGAAACCTTCACACGTTCAATATAATCTACGTCATTCAAACCTTCCAACAGTTTTTCAGCATATTCCGTAATCTTTAACATCCACTGGCTCTTCACCTTACGGACCACCGGCGCGCCGCACCGCTCACAGGCACCGTTGACCACTTCCTCATTGGCAAGCCCCACCTTGCAGGAAGTACACCAGTTAATCGGCATTTCTGTTTTATAGGCAAGCCCCGCTTGAAATAATTTCAGAAAAATCCACTGGGTCCAATGATAATATTCTGGATCTGTAGTATTGACTTCACGGTCCCAATCAAAAGAATATCCCAGGGCATGAAGCTGGTTCTTGAAATGTTCTACATTGTTTTCTGTCACCACCTTTGGGTGAATCTTGTTCTTGATCGCATAATTTTCTGTGGGAAGCCCAAACGCATCCCATCCCATAGGATAAAGTACATTATATCCTTGCATCCTTCTTTTCCTTGCAACAATATCTAATGCCGTATAAGGTCTGGGATGCCCCACATGAAGCCCCTGCCCTGACGGATAAGGAAATTCAACCAATGCATAATACTTGGGTTTGGAATAATCATCCGTCGCTGCAAACGCTTTTTCCTCATCCCAAATCTTCTGCCATTTTTCTTCTAATGCTCTGTGATTGTATGGTGCTGCCATATTTTATCCTCCTAAATTCACTGGATCCTGGAGCCTGGTCCATGTTCCCCAAATCCATAACGATACGTTTGTTATTACGCCTGCAGTGAAATATCAAACCTTTTACTTGCCTAAATTTCTTCGACATTTAACCGCCAGAGTAATATCATCAAAACTTGTTCTATGATAGTGTCAAAAATGTTTTTTTATAAAAACAGCTTTCTGTTCCTGATAAGTTTTAAAGATACTTACACTTTTAAAATTTTATCACACAGAAGTGTTTTGTCAAGAAGATTATTTTCAATTTACGCACCGAATTTCTGAAAAACAATACTATAATAGCAACAGACTCTTTTCAGGAGATTTTCATGATTTACACAGAAACAACAGACTCTTACGAAAATCCAGGACTGCGTTTTCTGGAAACAGCACTGTATCAGATGCCCGCGGCATATGCAGAACTTACCGGAAATCCAGGAAACGGAGAAATTAAAGGTATCGTCCGATTCTATCCTGTGGGCGCCGGGGTGCTGGTAAACGCAGAGATCTATGGTCTTCCAACTTCCACCGAAGTATGCGGTTCTGATATTTTTGGCTTCCATGTCCATGAAGGGCATTCTTGTACCGGAAACGATACAGATCCTTATGCAAATGCAGGGCAGCATTATAATCCGTCCCTATGTCCCCATCCGGCACACAGCGGGGATCTTCCACCATTGTTTGGAAACAATGGCTCGGCATGGATGATGTATTATACTGACCGCTTTGCGCTCACCGACTTAATTGGAAGAACAGTGATCATCCATAGCCACCCTGACGATTTTACCACACAGCCATCCGGTAATTCTGGAACGAAAATCGCCTGCGGTACAATTCAACAAACATAATGAAAGAACAAAAGTGCGTTTCATTCACCCCCGCGACCAATTATTTTTGCTAACGCACCTTTTGTTCCCGCGCCGAGCACAATTGCGAAGCAATATCTCCTTTTGTTCGAGTGCGCATATTCGTTTTCTCAAATAGGAATTACCAAGGAATTTCCTATTTGAGAACAAAAGTGCGTTTCATTCACCCCCGCGACCAATTATTTTTGCTAACACACCTTTTGTTCCCGCGCCGAGCACAATTGCGAAGCAATATCTCCTTTTGTTCGAGTGCGCATATTCATTTTCTCAAATAGGAATTTCCAAGGAATTTCCTGTTTGATGAAAAAGTACCCAAGAAAGCCTTTTTTGCTGCTTTCTTGGGTACAAGCCCAAGGATACTTTTTGTATGTTCCTTAATACACTTCATCTGACAATTGGAATTTATCAATCAAATCATTTAATTCCGTTGCTTGTGCAGATAACTCTTCGCTCGTAGCAGAACTTTGTTCCGCCGCTGCCGAATTCGTCTGTACTACTTCTGAAATAATCTCAATCGTTTCATTGATTTGCTGCATGGAACCATTCTGTTCGTTAGAATTCTCTGCCACCTTCTCGATTGATTTTACAATTCCATCCATGCCGTCAATCACTTTTTGAAGCGCACCCGCCATCTCTTCTGCAATCTGGTTTCCACTCTCTACTTCCTTCAGCGCAGCCTCAATCAGCTTCCTGGTATTCTCCACAGATTCCGTACATTGGTTTGCAAGATGCCCGATCTCTCCGGCAACAACGGCAAAACCACGACCTGCTTCCCCAGCTCTCGCCGCTTCAATGGAAGCATTCAGGGATAATAGGTTTGTCTGGTCTGCAATCTCCTCGATCGTCTGAATAATATTGGAAATCTGCATGGACGATTCACTGATCTTTTCCATGGCATGTGTCATTTTTGTGATATAAGCGCTGCTGGTATCTGCCTGCCTGCCAATCTCCATCGCTTCCTGGCTGGTAGAAACAGCATTTTCCGTATTGCGTTCTACCTGGTCAGCAATATTATTAGCCGTTGCCAGAAGTTCTTGTACCGATGCCGCCTGGTCAGTGGCTCCTTCTGCCAGAGCCTGCCCGCTCTCTGCAAGCTGGGATGCTCCCAAACCAACCTGGTCTGCTGCTTCCTTGATATGGGTAAGGGTACTGCTTAAAGAAACTTTAATCTTGCGGACTGCTTCAAGAATACTCTCAAAATCTCCCACATAAGATTCTCTTGCCCTGGAATGGACATTAAAATTATTTTGGCTCATCTCTCCAAGGATATAATCCACATCGCCTATAATCCTCTCCATACCAGAAACAATATCCTGGGTGGCATTTGCCAGAATCAAAATCTCATCCTTAGATGAAATCTCAGGAACTTCTGTGTGAAGATCTCCTTTTGCCAAAGCTGTGAGACGCTCTGCACACAGACGAATGGGGTTTCCAATATTATCCGCAAGCCTTCTCACCATAATAACAGAGATAACAATCGAGGCTATCACAATCAAAATCGTGATTATTATACCCACTACCGTCTCCATGTTAAAATCTGAAATAGGCGCTGTAATGGCAATACTCCAGTTGTTGCTGTTTTCTACAGGCGCATATGCCATAATCTTTTTCACCCCATGATAACGGTAAGTTCCAAATCCGGCCTCCCCCGCAATCATTTTTTGTTCCAGCTTTGCCAAAACTTTCAAGGATGAATCTGTTTTTGCTGCCTCAATGCTGTTATCTTTAGATATTACCAGTTCAATATTCTTGTGGGCAATCACAGTTCCCTGGTTATCCACCATATACGCAGAACCATTTTTGCTGACATTGGTCGCCACCATAATATCATTCAGGAAATTTTCCTCTGGAACCAAATATACGACACCTACCACTTCTGTACCAAACATGCCATCCTTCCACAAAGGCGCTGCGATCATAACTTTCACTGACTGGTCCTGACCAATTACTGGTTCAGATACATAAACGTTTCCTTTTGCAGCCTCCCTAAAAAACGCCGCATCCCCAAAACTTTCTTCTGTAAATATACTTTTCCCTTTCGTATCCAGAATGTCGCCCGATTCCATCCCATTCAGCTCTACTCGCTCGTCTACAAGAGTTTTCTTATCCTCTGCAGAAGTTTCCTTATCAGCAAGCCGTGCCATCATTCCCAGGTCTTCTGCAAGATTTTTGTAAGAAGTGATCTCCCACTCTACTCTCTCAGCACATACCCGGGCTGTTGCTTTCATATTTCGCTCCAGGGTGGAGTTCGTACTATGACTGTTCAATCCGCAGGAAATAATTCCAAGCATCGACAGCGATATCATAACCAAGGCAAGCACTGACACCGTAATTTTTCCTTTAATTGTCTCATGATACCATTGTTTTAGTTTTTGTATGCCCCCCTCATTATTTTTTATTTTGCCATTCTTTTTCGTCTTCTTAACCATTGCCTAACTTCCACCCTTCTATCTTTACAAACAATTCATTCCAAGTCTTGCTTCTGCAAGCCTTGGCGCGGGATCTGGGTCAGCGTTTGCTGGCTATCCGCCGTTTCGAATCCCTCTCGCTGCAAGAACGCTGGCGGCATTCTTGCACAGATGGGAGACCCTCCGCCGCTAACACGAAAGTTACCCACCGCTTATAAAAGCGGTGAGCCATCTTCCACCTCATATATCAGGCGCCAAAACACCCTCGCCATTGAGAAACCCTTTCCTACTCTTCACCTTTCTCTAACTTATTAATCCGTGCCGCCACTTCCTTATCCTGAATATCAGAAGGAGTCTGCTCATAACGTGCAAATTCATAGGAAAATAATCCGCTTCCACCCGTCATAGAACGAAGGTCTGTCATATAACCATAAATTTCCATATAAGGTACGTCGGCTGTGATCTCGGTCTTTCCAGTTTCCGCTGGGTTCATCCCAAGTACCCTTCCGCGGCGTTTATTCAAGTCACCCATAACATCCCCTGTATATTTATCAGGAACTACCACTTTCATCGTTGCGATAGGTTCCAATAATACGGGGGAAGCCTCCAAAATGCCTTTTTTAAATGCCTGGATCGTTGCCATTTTAAACGCCATTTCTGAGGAATCCACTGGGTGGTAAGATCCATCATAGAGCACTGCTTTGATCCCCACTACTGGATATGCAGCCATAGGTCCTTTTAATACGGATTCCTGTAGCCCCTTTTCCACTGCCGGAAAATAATTTTTAGGCACGGCGCCGCCCACTACCTGCTGTTCAAATTCAAATGCTGTCTCCAAATCCCCGCTGGGTTCAAAAGTCATTTTTACATGTCCATATTGTCCATGTCCGCCAGACTGCTTTTTGTACTTATATTCCACATCAGATTTCTTGCGGATCGTTTCCCGGAATGCAATTTTAGGCCTGCTCAATTCGATTTCTACCTTATAACGTTCTGCCAATTTACTTACCACAACTTCCAAATGCTGGTCTCCGATCCCATAGATCAATGTCTGCCCATTGGCACTATCATTTTCTGTCTTTAATGTCAAGTCCTCCTGCATCAACTTTTGCAATGCCTGGGAAATCTTGTCTTCATCCCCTTTTTTCTTTGCCTTGTAACGCATATATGTATAAGGGGTAGAAATCTGTGTCTTTCCATATAAAACAGGAGTTGCTTTGGTTGACAAGGTATCCCTGGTTGTTGATTTGGTAAGTTTTGCCAAGGCTCCCAAGTCACCGGCATGAAGTTCTGGCACCTCCATGGATTTATTTCCCTGCATGACATAAATCTTGCCGATCTTTGTCTCCAAATCCTTTTCTGCATTATACAAGACATCATCTGTTTTCAAAACGCCTGAATTTACTTTAATCAAAGAATATTTGCCGATAAAGGGATCTGCAATCGTCTTAAAAATATAAGCGCTCTTTGATTTTGCAATATCATAATCCCCTTCAAATACCTCATTTGTCTTCATATTGACGCCTTTACATGGACGTTTTTCCGGGCTTGGAAGATATTTGATAATATCATCCAACAATGTATAAACACCTTGTACCAGCGTACTGGAACCCATAGAAACAGGAACAATACTGCCATCTACTACATTTATTCGCAACGCAGAACGGATTTCGAACTCAGAAAATTCTTCTCCTGCAAAATAACGGTCCATAAATTCTTCACTGGTCTCTGCCACTGCTTCCATTAAAGCTTCCCTGCATAATTCTAAATTACTCTTTGAATAATCTGGAATCTCAGTTTCCACAACCTCCCCTTTCTCATTCCAGCGATTACCAGCCTGGGTCACCACATTGACATAGCCGACAAACTTTTCATTTTCACGTATTGGAAGATGGAAAGGTGCGATGCGCTTCCCATACATTTCCTGTAAATCTTCCACAACCTGGCGGAAACTTGCATTGTCATCGTCCATCTCTGTTACATATACCATCCGCGGTATTTTGTATTTCTCACAGATTTCCCACGCCTTCTGGGTTCCAACTTCAATTCCATTCTTTCCAGATACCACAATCACAGCTGCATCTGCGACACTGACTGCCTCCTCTACTTCCCCTACAAACCCAAAATAACCTGGCGTATCTAAAAAGTTGATTTTCGTATCTTCCCATGGTATCGGAACGACAGAAGTGTTAATCGTAAAAAGGCGTTTTGTCTCCTGCTTGTCGTAATCACTGATGGTATTGCCGTCACTCACCTTGCCCATACGTTTGGTAATACCTGCAAGATATGCCATCGCTTCTATTAAAGTTGTCTTTCCGCTGCCGCCATGCCCCAGAAGGACCACGTTTCGAATCTTATCAGTTGTGTAAACGTTCATACTACTTTCCTCCAATACAAGTTTTTTATATTTATATTCTACTAAAATTTATAAAATAATACAACCTTTTTATTCACTTTTTACAATATACGAAACCTTACGAAAATGAAAGTGTTGACTTTTCCTTTTTTTTCCCTTACGATAGGTTCAGACAATCGAAAGTATGATTACAATATACGTATTCAGGAGGCTGCTATGATACCTGAAAAAATTGGATTTATTGGACTTGGGCTTATCGGCGGCTCTATCGCAAAGACGATACGCCGAATCCATCCCGAAATTACATTAATTGCATATGATATCAATCAAGATGCGCTAAATCTTGCCTTAGAAGAACAAATTATTACTTCTGCCTACCTGGAATTGACAGAAGATTTTTCTGACTGCCAATATATCTTTCTGTGTGCACCCGTGCAGAAAAATGCAGAATTTCTGGCAAAACTTTCAAATTTTGCAGGGGAACACTGTATCATTACCGATGTGGGCAGCGTGAAAACTTCCATTCACCGAGAAGTTTCAAACACCAAAATAGCGCCCTATTTTATTGGCGGGCATCCCATGACAGGTTCAGAAAAAAACGGTTATGAGCATTCCACTTCTTACCTTCTGGAAAATGCCTACTATATTCTCACGCCGGAGCCTGAGACAAGCCCGGATGCTGTGGCAGAATTCCAGGCATTTATCAGCTCCCTGGGCGCTATCGCTATGGTGCTGAATTATGAGGAACATGACTTTATTACAGCGGCAATCAGCCATCTGCCCCATATCCTGGCTTCCAGCTTAGTCACTTTGGTAAAAAATCTTGACAACGATTCTGAAACCATGAAAACAATTGCAGCCGGAGGTTTTAAAGATATCACCAGGATCGCCTCCTCCTCGCCTGTGATGTGGCAGCAAATCTGCCTTACCAACCGGGAACAGATCTTAAAGTTGATTGACCTTTTTATAGATTCCCTGCTGGTCGCAAAAAAGCGGATTTTTTCCTCCAACAGACAAGAATTGTTTGAATTTTTTCAGACGGCAAAGGATTACCGGGATTCCATTACCATTACCCATTCCGGCGCCATTCCCAAAGTATATGAATTCTATTGCGATATGGCAGATGAAACAGGAGGAATCGCCACCCTTGCCACCATTCTCTCAGATCATCACATCAGCATCAAAAATATCGGCATCATCCACAACCGGGAATTCCAAGAGGGTGTGCTTCACATGGAATTTTATGATGAAACGGCAAGGAATAATGCCGTCACACTGCTTAGAAACTGCCAGTACACTGTATATGAACGGTAGCATGGCATATGCAAAAACGCCCTGGTCCGCCAGGGCGGATTTTGCATGATCATTACAAAACAACGAGGTAACTACTTATGGAAATTACAAATAAATTTTCTTTTCATGGGGAACTTTCTGTTCCCGGTGATAAATCCATCTCCCACAGAGGTATCATGTTCGGCGCTATCTCCCACGGACTGACAGAAATCACAAATTTCCTGCAAGGTGCAGACTGCCTGTCCACAATTTCCTGCTTTCAAAAGCTTGGGATTACCATTGAAAATCAAGGTTCCACGGTACTTGTCCACGGAAAAGGGCTTCATGGGCTTTCGGCGCCCTCGCAGATCCTAAATGTAGGGAACAGCGGGACCACCGCCCGGCTGATTTCTGGAATCCTTGCCGGACAGACTTTTGAAAGTACCTTAGACGGGGATGCTTCCATCCGCAGACGTCCCATGAAACGCATTTTCACCCCGCTGCTTCAGATGGGGGCAGATTTTCAATGCTGGGGCAAGGATTCTTTTCCAGTTTCCTTTGTCCCCGCTGATACCGGCTGTGCCCCCTTTACTGTCCACGGCGGACATTTAAACGGTCTCCATTACCAGTCTCCAGTTGCATCGGCACAAGTGAAATCTGCCGTTCTCCTTGCAGGGCTATATGCAGAAAATGAGACCACTGTAACGGAACCCATGTTGTCCAGAAACCACACGGAATTGATGCTGGCTGGATTTGGCGCAGAACTTTGCACCTATGGCAATACTGCCTCCATAAAACCGGAACCCCGGCTGGAAGGGCAGAAAATCCATGTACCAGGAGATATCTCTTCTGCAGCATACTTTATCGCTTTGGGCCTTATCACTCCTCATTCAGAACTATTAATCCAAAATGTTGGAATTAATCCCACACGCAATGGCATCCTTCAGGTTGCCCTCTCCATGGGCGGTAATGTGACACTGGTCAACCAGCGGACGGTCTCCGGGGAACCTGTGGCAGATATCCTGGTGAAAAGCAGCGCCTTGCACGGTGTCACTGTGGAAGGTGAATTAATCCCAACTTTGATTGACGAGATACCTGTGATCGCAGTGTTGGCTGCATTTGCAGAGGGCACTACGATTATTCGGGATGCCCAGGAGCTGAAAGTAAAGGAATCAGACCGGATTGCCGTGGTGACAGAAAATCTGAAAGCCATGGGCGGTTCTGCCACTCCTACAGAAGACGGCATGGTGATAGAAGGATGCCATCCCCTGCACGGCGCCCGAATCCACACATACCAGGATCATCGAATTGCAATGTCTTTCACCATTGCCGGACTGAACGCAAAAGGAGAGACTACTCTCGATGATACAAACTGTGTAACCATCTCCTATCCCTCCTTCTTTGAAGATATTTTATCCCTGAAAGACAAAGAAATATAACATAAAACCCCCCATAGCAAGTAACTTTCCTGAATACTTGCTGTGGGGGTTTTGACTTGATGTTTCAGGGAATCCCGCCATTGCTATTTGCTTGCTGCTTATAGGCATAGTTCAAGATCCCATCCTAGAATTCAGGTACAGGATTCGAGTTTTTTCATTGCACTATAACTCCTCGATGGGTTCTTCCTCCTCGCTTTGCTGTGCTTTTTCCGCCTTTTTTTTGCTAGTTTTCGTCGTTTTTTGGGCGTTTTGTTCTTCCTCCACAGGCTTCCATGCCTGCCCAAACTTGATATCGCGGAACAATGCAGTCAAACCCGTAATTTGTTTCAGACGCAGAATCTCATCCCTGCTCATGCCCATATGTTTAGAAATCCAGGCATCCGACCTTCCAATCTCATGAATCTCTTTTACAATATTGCTCATCAGTTCCACATCATGGGCGCCTCTCGCCCGGTTATGCCGTATGGTACTCGCCATTCGATTGGAAAGAGGTTTGTCAATGACAGTCACTGGAAGCATTCCATGTTCCCGCTTATAAATATCCTTGTGTTCTTTCATAATCCGATATCGGTGGAACCCATCTACAATCACATAGACATCCTGTGTTTTGGAATAATAACAGACAATTGGCATTGTATATCCATCTTCTTTGATACTGTCATACAAAAGCCGCATTTCCGGCGGTGCGACGGCATTCGGATTATATGTATTGGGTACAATTTTTTCAAAAGGTACTGGTATCACCTGGTATGCAGGACTCTTATATGTTTTATCGCTCATTTACAAATCCTCCGTACTTCTTTCGTATAAGATCTATCTGTTCCTGTTCTTTTCTTGACAATCCAAATCCCATAAACCGACAAATATGGTCATTTTTGAGGATACAATAACACATCCTCTTCCAGCTTGGAATATCTTTGGTGGACTTGATGTCGTCCGTATGATCCGGAATTTTACCAATAAATACAATCCTGGAATTTTTATTTACGGTATAATTTGACACGCCATTCCTTTGGATATGGTAGCCATGGTCTAACAATTCCTGGATGGTCTCCTCAGATAACCCGCCACCCGTCTCATGCCAAAATTTAATGGATGTCCGAAATTTCTTTACATAATTATTTCTAAGCCTCACAGGAAGGGTGTCCAGCAAAAATTTTGTATAAGATTCCCAGGTGTGCCCCTCTGGAAGCGTAATATTCCGATACCCCATTGCCTTTGTCCTGGCATAAACCGCAGCAAAATTTGCTCCCCGGACCCTGCCCACCAACCTAGTCCAGATTTCAGGGTCAATCACCCGGTACAAATTCAGGCTGTCTTTGGCGTAATCGTTAAAAGGAGACGCAACCCGCATCTGGCTTGGCTTCAATCCCGCTTTGTAATACAAATCATACAATCTGTTATAATCATATCCAAATTTATAATTTGCCGCCCACACATCACTGTTTGTCCAATCATAAAGGGGGGATGCACACCAAACATCCTTAAACTGCTTGGAAATCCAACATTCCCCCTGGTAACCATACTTCTTATTTAGAAATCCGCTGTAACGTTGCAGGGATTCCTCCGCCCGTATTCCCAGAAGGCTGACTGTTTTTCCCCTTCTGTGCTGTTCCTTGTAAAACCTGCCAAACTGTTTTGCCAAATCTTCCTGGGGCATACGATAACGATAATGATGAAATGGATTTCGCATATTGATTACATAGGGATGTTGGGGCATAGGGCGCACCCAGATATCTTTCTTGGTATCATCCCATGGATACCAATACATTTCATAACTGCTGAGCGCTGTCCGGGTAGCCATGGGTAGGCACACCCAATAAGGCTCCACTTCATGTTCCAACCGTCGAAACGTCCGCTCTACATACTCGGTTGTCACTGTGTATTGTGCTTCAAAATCTTGATGGAATAAACCAATTAACCGATCTGGATAATACTCACGCTTAAAATCCAACAATAAATTTAATAATACGCCACTGTCTTTTCCTCCGCTAAAAGAAATATAGATATTTTCAAATTCCTGAAACAAAAAATGAAAACGTTCTTGAAGTGCTTCATATACATTTTTTTCTTGGTATTGCCGTACCATTTTTGGTCTCTCCTTTTTGGCTGTCTGCGTATTATACTCTCCCCTGGCATCATCCAAATATGGAAATAATTACCATTTGTCATTATACTACTTCCACTTCTCCATCTCAACAGGATTTTCCATATTTTTCTAGTTCCTTCCATCCTACAGAGTCAAATACATAACACTAAGGAAGACAGCATATAGTTCTAAATTTAAAAAAATACAAAGCTCATGTAAGGAAGCATAAAAATTCCACCTGCAAATACCAAAAATGTTTTATCACATTCCCAATAATAAAAAATATTTTATATATGTTTTTGTTTTTTCTTTTTTTCGATAAACTTAGTATATACCACTGCCTTATGAGCCTTGATATATGTCAAGTGCAGCTATGAATAAGCCATAGATAAATAATTTACGAATAAGCGATAGACAAAAACCCCCACAGCAAGCTGTGATATTCCACCCGCTTGCCGTGAGGGTTTTACGATTAATTTGATCCTATTGAACAACTGGTTTCTGACACACTCCAAAAGATTCCTTTGGAATTTATCCATGATAGATGCCGTTTTCCTCCTACTTTTTGAACCTTCATTTTATATAAAAGATCGTTTCATCCTCCAGCCGGATACAGGCAAGCCCTGCATCTGGATTTTTGTTTCGAAACACGCATCCACAGTCAATATCATAGAACACGCAGTCTTTTTCTTTCTCATAATGCCGAAATACCTTTCCCTGGTTATAGGCAAACGTCCCTTTGGAAATTGTGGGCGTATGCCCTGCGATTACCATTCCATGCCGTTTTCCTCCTAATTGAAAAGATTCCTCTCTGGCATACAGATAAAAATCCTCCAACCTGGAAAACAAAGCGGCCACATCCTCAAATTTCGGTGCATATCCTGCATGAACCACAACACAATCCCTGTCTCCAACTGTCAGTTCCTTGTAATAGGGCATGTTCCTTATCATTTTTCTCCATCTGCATAACTCCTCTAAAGTAACGCCAGAATGATTCACAAGGGTATTGATTGTGCCATACAAATCAAAGTACAAACCAGCCTCCCCCTGATTTTTAAAAAAATATTTTACAGAACTATATAGTGCTTCCGTTTCCTTATTGGAACAATAATCTGTTTCCAACCCCTCTTTCTCATCAAGCCAGACCATCAGGTCAATACATGCTGCAAATTCCTCCTCATGATTTCCCCGAATTATCTGGACATTTGCAGGACAAGATTCTATCCACTTCAGCATTTCAAAGCTATGTCCGCCCCTTTCAATCGAATCTCCTGCCACAATCAGGCTGTCTGCATCAGAAAAATTGATTTTCTTAAGCATCCTAAGAAACTCCTCATAACAGCCATGAATATCACTGATTACATAAGTACTCAAACCATATCCTCTCCTCAGATTTGGTATATCCCACGTTTTTGTCTATCCACAACAAGTACATAATTTCTTTTTTCAATTCAAATACGCTGCCAGCGTTCTTGCTGTGAATCGCACGTCATGTATCGCATGACAAGTTTCATAAGGTTTTCAATACTTACATTTACTTGAAAAACGATATTTTTAAGAAATCATAAAACTAACATCGCATCCCCAAAGCTGAAAAAACGATATTTTTGTTCCACTGCCTCTTGATAAGCGTGCAGGATCTGTTCCCTTCCGGCAAGCGCCGACACCAACATTACCAACGTAGATTCTGGAAGATGGAAATTTGTGATCAGGGCATCCAACACCTGAAACTGATAACCTGGATAAATAAAAATATCGGTCCAGCCGCTGCATGGCTTCACCCAAATACGCTCTGTTTCATAACCGTTTCCCTGCACAATTTCCTGTGATAATGGAATCCCTGCCTGGCATTCTGCATTTGTCGATGTTAAAGCTTTTTCCCTCAGCCTTGCCGCTGCGGGTTCCACCATTTGGCAGCTTGTTATCGTCTCTTCCCTCAGCCTTGCCGCTGCGGATTCCACCGTGCGGCAGCTTGTGGTTCCCACACAGACTACCCTGCCGCCGCTTTGCTTCGTCTGATTGATGATATCTGCCGCTTCCTGGTCAAGCTGATAAAACTCTGAATGCATATGGTGTTCCTGCACATGTTCCGCCTTCACTGGACGAAATGTTCCCAGCCCCACATGCAGCGTTACCTCTGCAATGCGAATCCCTCTTTTGCGGATTTCCTCCAAAAGCTCTGGCGTAAAATGAAGCCCTGCTGTGGGAGCAGCCGCGGAACCGTCAAATTTTGCATACACCGTCTGGTAACGGTTCTTATCCTTTAATTGATGGGTGATATAGGGAGGAAGGGGCATCTGCCCCAGACGATCGAGGATTTCCTCAAAAATCCCCTCATAGCGGAACCGAATCAGACGGTTGCCGTCCTCCACAATGTCCGCAACCTCTCCAACCAGCAGACCGCCCCCAAAAAGGATGCGCGTGCCTGGTCTTGCCTTCTTCCCTGGCTTGACCAGCGTCTCCCAGAGATCCTTTTCCCTGCGCTTTAACAATAGGATCTCTATCTTACCCTGTGTGCCTTCCCGTTCCCCAAAAAGCCTTGCTGGAATTACCTTTGTATTGTTGAGCACCAGGCAGTCCCCAGGATTGAGATAATCCAAAATCGCTGGGAAATGCTTATGTTCCAATGCCCCATTTTCTTTATGCAGTACTAAAAGCCGCGAACTGGAACGGTCATTTAAAGGATCCTGGGCAATTAATTCTTGGGGCAGATCGTAATAAAAATCTTTTACATCCATATATTCCCTTACTTTCTAAGTTCAATTCCCATTTCTTCCAATGCCTTTAAAATTTTGTTCATTGCCGGCGCATAATCTGCCTCCTCCAAGGTCTTATCCTTGGCGCGGAACGTGAGAGAATATGCTACGGACTTATAACCAGATTTAATCTGGGCGCCCTCATAGAGGTCAAATAATTCATAACCTTCCAGATATTGTCCTCCCTTAGAGTCAAATACCTTCTCCACTTCCCCTACCAAAATATGCTTTGGCATCACCATACTGATATCCCGGTTTACGGCAGGGA
Organism: uncultured Lachnospiraceae bacterium; assembly: GCA_951801955.1. Taxonomy (GTDB): domain Bacteria; phylum Bacillota; class Clostridia; order Lachnospirales; family Lachnospiraceae; genus Petralouisia. The sequence goes on along the minus strand of CATOOV010000007.1, from coordinate 58,248 downwards.
ATTTTGCGATCCCCTGATATTTGCGGTCAAAACTTGCCAACGCCGTAATTTCTGGCATATCAATCACGGCAATATAGACACGATCTTTGATTTCATAATTGTCTGCCACCTGGGGATGGATTTCACCCAAATACCCCACTACCTTTCCATCGTAAATCACATTCGCCTGCCTGCCTGGATGAAGGAAAGGTTTTCCGGCATTGGGATCATAGGTTTCCTTTCCGTGAAGCCCTGCTTTGTCAAAAAATTCCTCTACCACGCCCTTCATGGTGTAGAAATCGCCCTCTCCATACATTCCCAAGGTAAACTGCATCCGTTCTTCAGGAAGCTCTGTCACTGGAATCTGCTTTGGCTGGTAAATATTTCCCAGCTCATAGAGACGGACATTTTTATTTCTGCGGTTAAAATTTGTAGAAAGGGAGGTAAGCATTCCGTTCAGGGAAATGGTTCGCATAATACTGAAATCCTCTCCCAGCGGATTGGAAATCACAACCGTTTTGCGCAATTTACTGTCCTCTGGAATCAGCAGTTTATCAAATACTTTTGGGCTTTCAAAAGAATAGGTCATGCCCTGGCTGAACCCGCAGAACTCTGCCGTATCTCTCGCCAATGCCTCCACTCTCAGTTTAAAGGATAATTTTCCAGTCGTTGCCTCTCCGCTTGGCAGGGAGGTTGGAATATTGTCGTATCCATAAAATCTTGCCACTTCTTCTGCCAAATCTGCCAGGCACTCCAAATCCTGCCTCCAGGATGGCACAATCACTTCATCCTTGTCAAAATCATAATCCAAGTCAATTTTCTTAAAATAACTGATCATAGTTTCCTTATCAATCTCTGTCCCCAACAACTGATTGACTTTCTGTGCATCAAAAGAAACCCTCCTGCCCTCTTTCACTTTGCCATAGACATCCACAACACCGCCCACGACTTCTCCGGCGCCAAGTTCCTCAATCAACTGGCAGGCACGGTTGATGGCATCTATCGCATTATTGGGATCCAGACCTTTTTCAAATTTTCCAGAGGCATCTGTCCGAAGGCCAATTTTTTTACTGGAAAGACGGATATTGGTACCATCAAAACATGCCGCCTCAAACAGCATGGTCTGTACATTGTCCGTAATCATAGAATTTTCCCCGCCCATAATTCCGGCGATTCCAACTGCTTTTTCCCCATCGCAAATCATCAAAACGGATTCATCCATTGTCCGCTCCTGCCCGTCCAGGGTCACAAATTTCTCATCGTTTGCGGCGCGGCGCACAACAATCTCTTTCCCTGCAATGGTATCGAGGTCGTATGCATGCATGGGCTGTCCATACTCCTCCATCACGTAGTTGGTGATATCCACGATATTATTAATGGGGCGGATTCCCTGTGAGGCAAGACGGCGCTGCATCCACTGAGGGGAAGGGGCAATTTTAATATTTTTTACCACCCTTGCACAATATCTGGGACAAAGTTCCGAATCCTTTACCGTGACTTTGATATAGTTGTTTACATCCTCCTGATTTCCAGTTTCCGGCACCACGGGAGGCTTAAATTCCTTGCCAAAGGTAGCCGCCGCTTCCCTGGCAAGCCCAAGCACGCCAAAACAATCCACACGGTTGGAAGTGATCTCATATTCAAATACTATATCATCAAGCCCCAACGCTGTCACAGCACTCTCTCCTACCACTGCATCTTCCCCAAAAATGTAAATCCCTTCCTCTGGCGCTTCCGGGTACATATCCCTGGTTGAACCAAGCTCTTCAATTGAGCACATCATACCATTGGAAGGTACGCCTCTGAGCTTTCCTTTTTTGATTTTAATCCCTCCTGGCGTTTTCTTTCCATCGTGTCCTCCGGCAACACGTCCGCCGTCCAAAACTACTGGAACTTTATAGCCTTCCCTGACATTGGAGGCCCCTGTAACGATCTGGATCTCCTCCCCAGTTCCAATATTGACCTGGCAAACCACCAGTTTATCTGCATCTGGGTGTTTCTCAATCTTTGTGATCTGTCCAATCACAATCTTATCCAGATCCGCATCCAGCTTTTCAAATCCTTCCACTTTGGAGCCGGAAAGCGTCATTGCATCGGTATATTCCTGTGCTGTTACATCCAAATCTGGGACGTAAGCTTTGATCCATGATAATGATGTATTCATATCTCTCTATTCCTTTCTTCTGTCTAACCTATTGGTAATTGTGAAAAAGTTAAATTACTGTAATGATTCAAAAACCCACGCTATAGGGCATAGAACCCAAACTGCCAGAAACCTCAAAAGAGGCTTTTGCCTGCGGTTGAGGTTTATCCCCCTGATGAAAAAGAAACATTCATCCTTTTCCAAATAAATTTAAAACATCTGAATGATATTTTTCACTGGATCCTAAATCTTACCATTGATTAAAATTCCATGCACAAATTCAATAATCTCGCAATTACCCATTATTTTCATTTTCAATAGTCCTGCTGCTAAAATTGTTTTAAGAAACGGTCGTCATTTTCATATAACAGGCGCATATCGTCAATCTCATATTTGAGCAGTGCAATCCGCTCCAAACCTACGCCAAAGGCAAAACCAGAATATTCTTCTGGGTCAATGCCGCTCATTTTCAACACTCTTGGGTGCACCATGCCACAGCCCAAAATCTCAATCCAGCCGGAACCTTTGCAGAATCGGCAGCCCTTCCCGCCGCATTTAAAGCAAGTCACATCCACCTCGGCGCTTGGCTCCGTAAATGGGAAATGATGGGGACGGAATTTTACCTTTGTGCCCTCTCCAAACAGTTCTTTTGCAAACTCAGCAAGGGTTCCTTTCAAGTCTGCAAAAGTAATATTTTTGTCTACCACAAGCCCTTCAATCTGATGGAAGGATGGGGAATGGGTGGCGTCCACTTCATCGGAACGGAATACCCGCCCTGGCGCAATCATTCGGATTGGCAGTTTTCCTTTTTCCATCTCGCGCACCTGCACGGGGGATGTCTGGGTACGGAGCACAATCTTGTCATTAATATAAAACGTATCCTGCTCATCTTTTGCCGGATGGTTTGCCGGGATGTTTAAAGCCTCAAAATTGTAGTAATCATACTCTACTTCTGGTCCTTCTACGACCTCATAACCCATGCCCACAAAAATATTTTCCACCTCTTCCAAGGCAATGGTATTGGGATGTCGGTGTCCCACACGATTTTTTTTTGCTGGCAGGGTGACGTCGATCACTTCCTGTTTTAACCGATATTCCCGCTCGGCAGCTTCCAGTTTTGCTTTCGTCTCCTCAATCAGCCGCTCAATACTCTCCCTAGTCTCATTAACCAACTGCCCAATGACAGGCCGCTCCTCTGGCAGCACATCCTTCATACCTTTGAGTACGGCTGTCAACTCGCCTTTCTTCCCCAGAAATGCCACCCTTACATCATTTAATTTTCCAAGCCCGTCAGAATTTTGGATCTCACGGATTGCTTCCGCTTTGATCTGTTCTAATTTTTCTTTCATCATATTTATCTTTCCTTTCATTTTGTCGCGCTGAGCACAATTGCGCAGTAATATTTACCTTTTGTGCGAGTACGCACCCTGCCCAGAGGGCTTTTCTCTTATAGGAAATTTTACAAAGTTCCCTATATACAAACAAATAACCCCTATGCCATAAGGCATAGGGGCGAAATGTTCCGCGGTACCACCCTGATTCTTAAGAATTCTGGATTCTTAAGCACTCATATTTGCGTAACGTGCAAAAACGTCATATCTTACTTTATGTTCCAAAGTTAAACTAACCTGGGTTCAGATATGCAGCTCAGGTGGGAAATTCGATCCCTGCCTGTTCTTAAGAGGACTTACAGCCGGCGATCCTCTCTCTCTGTAAGCAGTACAGATCTCTACTTGGCACCTTCTTCGCCTTTTCCTTTCAAAATGCCATCGGCGTTTTGACAGATTTTCTCCATGGAACCCATTTTAACACCAGTTTTAGAAAACTGCAAGTGTTTTTTCTATATAAAGATTCGGGTGTCAAAAGGTGGTTTTCGAAAAGGATGTTGGCAAATTGCACAAATGGATGCAAAACGTTGTGACTTGTCCTGACAGTTCGTATTTCTTTGTGCAATTTGCCAAGAAGGTTTTTTGGAACTACCTTTTGACACCCGAATCATATAAATTTATCTCTTTGTGGTTACATGCTTACTCTTTGACCAATCCGAAGTATAGTTCTTTCCTTTCACTGTTTGATATGTCCTGACCCTGACATAATACATTTTCTTTGCCTTTAATTTTTTCACCGTCAGCTTTGTCACTGTGTTTCTCGAAATCGTCTTTGTCACCGTCGCTTTTTTCGCAAACGTTTTACTGGTAGAATACTGGACTTGGTATCCTGTGGTGGATGTTTTCTGCTTCTTCCATTTTACGGTAAATCCTTTGGATTTTGCTGTAATTTTCCCTGAAATAGAGGTGCCTTTGGGGACAATTTGAAACGTCTTGGTAAGGGTTCCTTTGTAATTTCCTTTCAGTTTTATGGTTACTGTTGCTTTGCCAACCTTCTTATTATTCTTATATGTAACTGTAAAATTGCGGCTGCTGATGACCTTCCGTTTTGAATCCCTTATGATAACGGATGGTTTCTTTGCCTTGCCATTGTAGGTATAGGAAGAAGAGTTTAATGCTGCTGATTTTACAGCGAAAATGGTCTTTTTGTTCTTCACTTTCCCACAACAGTTACATTCCTCTTTCACACTTCCATTTTTCGCTGTCGTTGCCTTTATTAACACTATTTTATAGGTATGTGCCGTTTTCCCAAGCTCTTCTGTTTTCGTCTGCCCGCAAATGGTACAGGTAAATTCTTTTTCCCCTTTTTTCGTACAGGTCGGCGCCTTGGTCACTTTTTTGTCTTTGTGTTTGGTGTCTTCATCTTATTCTCCCCTTTCGTCTTTGCAAGATTTTCTGGTGCCAAATTCTAAGATTAATTATAATTTTTTCCCACCTATCCGCCAAAAACAATCACCCATCGTCTAAGCCAGTGGGATTGCGGTAGCCCTTTACAATATACAAGGTTAAGTCCTTGTTATAGTCTGAAAATGCACAGGAAGTCTTTTTCATAGCATCACCCACATTTTTTAGAATGAGGTCAACGCACCCTGTAACACTTTTTTAACTTTTCTAGGCTTAACCATGCCGGTCAGCCCAATGTTCTTCATAAATATTATTGACTTCCGCGCATATCAACAAGATATAAATTCCAAAATACAGCCACAGCATTACCAAGATGATTGTGGTAAGGCTGCCATACATGGAAAATCCATTGAAATAATCCACGTAAATGGAAATCCCAAAAGATAACAGCGACCAGCCCACGGCGCCCATAATGCTGCCTGGAAGCTGGCTTCGGAATGCTGCCCTGCGGTTGGGCAGCATTTTAAAAAGCATGGCAAAAAACAACATCAAGACCGCCAGTAAAATAAGGGAACGGAGCTTTAATATCCCCTGGGTCACATGCGACACAAAGGGAAGGTACTGGATAATCAAGTGCTGCAGGCTGTTTCCAAATACCATCAAGGTCAGAGAGACTACAATTGCCACCACCAGCATCACTGTGTACAAAATTGCCCGAAACCGCAGCAAAATCCAATTTCGCGTCTCTTCAATGTCATATACGCTGTTCAGCCCATTTGTCAGATATTGGATCCCTTTTGCCGCAGACCAAACGGCAACCACGGCGGCAGCAGACACCAAACCAATCGAATTATTGTACATTTCGTGAATAATCCCAATCAAAAAAGGGGAAATATACGTCGGCATAATACGGTTTACCATATCAAGAATCATACTCTCAGTTACCGGCGTATACTGCACCAGTGAAATAAACAGCATGATAAAAGGTATTAATGACAACACAATAAAAAATGCTGACTGCGCGGCAAAGGCGCTGATATTATCTTTTCTACATTTTTCCAGAAAGGCTCTTATACCTGCAATTACTCTCCACATGATTCTTAATCCTCATTGTATACATTTTCAATCGTAATATCTTTATAAAACGTCATCAGTATATCCATATATTTCATACCTGCTTTTGCCATGCCATTGGCTCCCATTTGGCACATCCCAATCCCATGACCATATCCTCCGCCATATAGCACATATCCTTTTTCCACTGGAATCACTGTACAGTATGCACTGGGCAAAAGCTGCATATCCACAGGGTTATTATTTTTATCCGTCACTTTTGTGGCTGCTACCCCCAGCACATAACGGACATTATATTCTGTAAGCAGCGTTACACTCCCCTTTTCATAGGAGATACGCAGCCTTTTAATTGCGCCCCCAGTACAACGCTCCTCTACAGAAATTCCTGTTACGGCGCCAAATCCCGCCAGATCGGCATCTGTCCCTTCTGCCCCATCTGCTTTTGCAATCTGTATATTCTCGCTGTTTGCCTGAAACCGTGCCGCAACCGCTGCATTGAAAGCATCTGCTTTTTCTTTTACAGAAAGTTCGGCACGCCAGCGGAAATAAGAACTTTCATTATCATAGGAAACGATATCTTGGTTTTTTATAAATTCTGCAAATTTTTCCTCATCGGAAATATCTGGGGTGCTTCCATCTGAAATCAAGGAAATTCCCTGCAGGTATCCATTTGCCCCCTCAGATTCCACATTCCACACGTCCATATCTCCTGTATACCCACAAGAAGTTGAGAAAAAATAACTTTCTGCGATTTCACCCTGATATTTCACGACTTCGCCTACGGTATCGTCCACAGCGAGACATGTGTTTGGATCTTCTGCCTGCTTATTGTATACCTGGTAACTGGTACTGTCATCTACATGGGCGCCAAACGCTGCATAATCTCCCCGCATAAGATGGATACACGCATAACTTCTGGCACAGACTGCCTGGGTACAAAGTGCATCCCTTTCGAATGTCGCCGGCATTTCACTTGGGACAACGCCATAGAGATACTGCTCCAAAGGCAGTTCATTTACTACGCCGTACCCTTCTAGATATTTCCGGATCTCCATGGTTCCACGATACCCCAGGGAAGTATAGTTTCCTTTTTTATCTGAAAAATAAATTCTTCCATTTTCATCTTTCAATGTAATTTTCACATAGTCTGCTTTTTTTCCCAGATATTTTGCTGCTTTTATAACCTTTCCTGCACGAATGGTTTTTTCCTTATCTCCAATGGTCACCGTCCCATCTGCGTCTGCCACCAAAAAAGGATTGTCGTGAAATTTTCCATTCTCCCCATTCAGCAGTAATACACGGATATTCTCGATGGATGCAGGCTCTTTTAAAATAATACCGCATACTTTCTTTTCTGCTACCACAAAGTCTGCTTTGAGATTTCCGATTACCAGTTTTGATTCGTCCAACTCTTCCACGGTTCCATAAGTCTTGTAAATTTTTAACTTCCCTGTATGTTTTAAGGTTCCATAACCCGAAATTTCAATCTTCTTTTCATCAAAACTCAATACCTTGCCAGAAATGCGGTCTTCTTTCTTATAAATCGCAGTAACTGCATGGTCCTTCCATTCCACATCACAAATCGTATTCTGTATCTGTTCTTTCAGACCTTTGATATCCAGAGAAATCTTCTGATTTTCATAGAGAATCTCAGCTTTTTCATCCTCAGTATTATGGATAAATACGTTTTTTAGGGTCAATTTGTCTTTATATTCGCTATTGACGCCAATAATTCGTCCATTCTTCACATACACCTGGTACATATCGTAACAATGAAAATAATCAACCCCTTCTGCAACCTGAAGATATCCTTCTTGTGTCAGGCGCTGATTGGAAGGTTCCTCTTTTTCACCCTCTGTCAAAAATACCAAATTCGAAACCTCCACCTGATTGTCGGTATCCAACAAATCCAAAATTTGTTCATAGAGTTCATTCCACAGGGCACGAGGCACTATTTTCCAAGAAAATTTATCCTGGTAAGTTATGTATTGCTGGACAGAAAGCTGTTTCAGTATAAGTTGAAGTTTACCATAAGTTAATTTTCCATTGAGGTTTTTTTGATGAAGGGTTTCCTTTAGTTTCTGTTCCCATTCCTCTTCTTCGTAATAGGTAAAGCTTAACTGGGAAGGCAGTTCTGCCATGGCAACATATTCACTGCTGTACTCTGTAATTACTTGTTTTGCTGTGACTGCCTGAATAAACCAGACCATAAGTATCAACAAAAACATACAGAGGGCGCCCATTATAAAATTTCTTTTTTTTGCGGAATCTAATTTTTCCATATAGTTATTTCCTATTCTATCACTTTTTGATTTTTAAGAGAAAGATCATTAAAAAACAAAATTCTCTTATGTATTACTCTGGCAGTTAAATATCAATGAATTTTACGCAAAATAAATTTTCATCTGCAAAGCGGAAGAATGAGTTGCAGCAAACGCTGCAACGATTGATGAGGGTCTGCCACGCTTTATCGGGTACAACATGCCAGATAGAAATTTGGACAAGTAAAAACGCGATATTTAACCGCCGGAGTAATATCTTTTGTTCTCATATAGGAAGTTCGGTAAAGTTTCCTATATGAGAAAAGCCCCCTGGGCAGGGTGCACACTCGCACAATGGGAAAATATTGCTGCGCAATTGTGCTCGGCGCGGAACAAAAGATGCGTTAGCAAAAGAAGTTGGTCGCGGGGGTGCGTGAAACACACTTTTGTTCTTTGTGCCAAGCACGGTTGCTTGGTACTTAACAGATGTCTACCGGACATCCTGCCCCCGCCAAAGGATTATCAGATGGGGAACCCCTCCCGTCGCTAAAACGCAAGTACTTGCCGCCTATAAAGACGGGCGCCCTGCCTCATCTGATATATAAAAAATTTCCTATATAAGAAAGGCTGCCTTTCTCCAAAGCAGCCTTTCCTCTTTTGTAGTTTATCTTTCGTGCCTTATGATTCTTTTGTATCTATTATCCTTCGTATTTTCATCAATTCTTTTGAAACTTCTGCGCCAATTTTCTTTTGTAAATCTCTTTTGTATCTTTCAAGTCTTTTCTGGAAAGTACCCCAGAATGCCGTTTCCTGCAATTTTGACTCCTAGCCAAGCTAGGTGGGTAACCGCAACCTCTCTTTTGTCTTCCGCTGCATAATGACGGCTTGACATCCAATCGGCAATATAGGAATCCCATAAAAGTAAATGTAGGTTCAAAATAGCAGGGTATCGAACACCCCAGGAATACTTTCTAGCTAACCTGATTATACTCTATTATGCCCAAAACCGCAACTAAAAATTAATGTTAAATTCATGTTTCAGACACATTATTTTCCATCCTCTTCCTTGCCGTCATCGGGACTGACTGGCAGCACATCAGACACTTTTTCTTTTTCACTTCCATTCTCAGGTTCTTGTACTTCTTTTGCTTTCACTGTTACCGTGAAGCTTGCGGTTGCTTTCTTTCCATTGTTTGGATTTACAGCCGTGTAAGTGATCGTATAAGTTCCAGGCATTTCCAGTAATACTTTACCATCTTCACCTATCACTGGAACTTCCAGCGGCTGATTATTGGAATCCACCCCTGTTATGGAAGCAGTTACCGGAAGAATCGTCTGGTCTGGCAGCACTGCAGTAACTCCTGCATATACCTCGTAGGATGTACCTGCCTCGACTTCCAGTACTTTATTGGAAGCTATGGTAATCTGCGGTTCCTGTACGGCAGTCACCTTCACAGTAATACTTTTTTCTGCTTTTTTATTATTGTTGGTATTTACTGCTTTATAAGTAATGGTATAAGTTCCCACTGTCCTAAATACTACTATGCCATTTTTATTAATTGCGGGAACTTTTATTGTCTGGTCATTCTCATCTTTTCCTGTAATCGAAGCAGTTACTGGGAGCGTGGTCTGATCTGGCAGCACTGCAGTAACTCCTGCATATACCTCATAGGATGTACCTGCCTCGACTTCCAGTACTTTATTGGAAGCTATGGTAATCTGCGGTTGCTGTACAGCAATCACCTTCACAGTAATACTTTTTTCTGCTTTTTTATTATTGTTGGTATTTACTGCTTTATAAGTAATGGTATAAGTTCCCACTGTCCTAAATACTACTATGCCATTTTTATTAATTGCAGGAACTTTTATTGTCTGGCCATTCCCATCTTTTCCTGTAATTGAAGCAGTTGCTTTGAGTGGTGAGTTATCTGACAGTGTTGCCGTTACACCTGCATATACTTCATACGACATACCTGCCTCCACTTTCAGTACTTTGTTGGAAGCTATGGTAATCTTAGGCGTCCGCTTGTCTGTTACTTTCACTGTCATAGTTTTCTTAGCGCTCTTCTTGCTATTTGGATTCGTAGCTGTATAAACAACCTTATAGTTCCCTACTTGGTCAAAAGTATACTTCTTTCCTGTCCATTTTGAAGTCTTGCCCGCAGGCGTAGTCACAGAAATACTTATTGCAGAAGTAACACTGGTACCTGATTTCAGTTTTGCCTTTACGCCAGCTCTCAAATCAAGACTATCTCCCAACGCTACATTTTTATTACTTACACCAGAAATAACCGGCGGCTTTGTATCCTTGACCGTAACCTTCATATTTTTCTTTGCCACAGCCTTTTTATTATAAGGATTTGCCACGGAGTATTCTACTGTATAGACGCCTACTTTGGTAAAATAATATTTTTTACTGTCAGCAGTTTTCAGTGTCTTGAATTTTTGGCTTCCTGGTACTTTAACCTTAATCACAATCTTCGAGGTCATGTTTTTGCCGGATACCAATTTTGCCGTTACACCAGACCGTAAGTTAAGTTTAGATTTATACTCCAGCGTCTTTTTGGAAGAAACACCGGAAAGTTTTGGTTTCTTGGTATCTCGCACTGTGATAGTTGTTACCTTCTTTGTCACAGCTTTTTTATTATAAGGATTTGCTACGGAATATTCTACCTTGTAAGTTCCAAGCTTATTAAATTTATATTTCTTATACTTTTTAGAAGATAATTTTGTATATTTTGTCTTTCCTGGTACCTTTATCTTTACTACAATTTTGGAGGTCACATTCTTACCAGAAACCAACTTTGCTTTTACGCCAGACATCAAATTCTTAACAGAATTGTATTCCAGCGTCTTTTTGGAAGAAACGCCGGAAAGCTTTGGTTTCTTGGTATCTTTTACAATAACCTTTCCTGTCACTTTCGTCATCAGCCCATTATTGGGATTAGTCACATAATAATTAATCTTATACGTTCCAAGCTTATTCAGCTTGATCACGTTCTTCTTATACAGCTTTTCCGTTTTCGTCTTTGGATAAACAATTTTTATCTTAATTTTACTTGTCAAATTTTTCTGGTCAATGGTACTAGCGCTGACATTTGAGCGTAAATCCAGCTTCGAATTATACTCTTTTGTCTGGGAACCTATAACGCCTGAGATCGTTGCATGAACGGTATCTACCACATTATAAATTACATCTGCATAAGCATTTCTCCCCAGTGCATCTGTTACCGCATAACTCACCTGGTAACTTCCCAACTGATATGTATTCACTGACCCGCTGCATGTAAGTTTTGCCGTAATATCATTGCCCAGGGAATCTCTTGCCGAAATGCCTGTATATGCATTAAACGGGCTTCCATATCCAATCTGGGTCGGTGCATTGTTCACGTCAATGGACGGTCTTAAATTACTATATGGATTTCCTGGCATTGGATCGGTAGGATCCCATCCCCGGCTGCCATAATTTGGCGGAATCTTAATTGCTTCCGGTTTTCCCAAGGGATCATTTGCTGATGAACCATAAATTACAGTCACCCTTGTCTGCAGCGGGCAATTTTCATAAATCCATTTTGCATCTGCCACGGTCAAACGTACACAGCCATGGCTTGCTGTAGTACCCAGTTTATTGTACTCCCGATAAGACTGGGAAGCATAATCTCCATTTCCATAATACCATACAGAATGGAACAAAATAGAACCTGTAATTCGTGTACAATACTGTCCATAAGATGGTCCGTCCAACACATGCCAACGGAGTTTCTGGCTGGTATAAAAAGTTCCTATGGGTGTTGCATATCCGGTAGAACATACAAACGCCCTCTCTGGCGTACCATTGCTGCGGAATACGGTCACCACATTTGTTCCCTTATTTATCTGAATCGAATAATTTCCTGCCGCCTGCGCCTCTCCTTTATTCAGGAAAACAGCAGACAGAAGCATAAAACAAAACACAAATAACACTATAATCTTTTTCTTCTTCATATCCATTCCTCAAATCTGTCCTTGTTTTCAAGAACGCATAGACGTTCTTACAGTGCGCGGCTAATCCGCTTTACTGCTATGTTAAATTCTCCAATATCCATGCACCAGACTGCGAAAATGCATCTGCCTGTCCATTGGGACCGGGATCCCAGTGTAAATTCTAAAATACACTTGCTCCCACAGAATACAAATATTCTGCGGGAGCAAATTTGAAAATTTCTTAATTCAGAGTATTTGCCTCATCAACAACCTTCTTGATTGCCGCTGCTGCATCTTCTGGAAGTTTGTTGAAGCCGCCTTCAGCTTCATCCAGATTTATAACATAGTTTAATCTATCCTGCATACGTGCTTTTAACTGCTCAATATACTCTTTATCGGATAAATCTGGAACAAATCCTTCCCATTCGAAGATCTCAATATCAGAAAACGGACCCCACTGTTTGAAATCAGCTTTCTTTTCAACAATTGCTTCCAATACCCCAAGGGTATCTTTGGGTTGAACCTTCTTGCCCATAAACTCTCCAGTATTGATAATATAGCAGTCCACATTCTTGGACTCTACCAAAGATTTAAACTTCTCATAGTCGTTTACCAACGGATAAGTTCTGAATGGATTTGCATAAGGCTCTACTACCAAAGCGTTTGGATCTACGCCTGCGGCAAGACGTTCTGCGGTAGAACGTTTTGTTGCCAAAGTTGCACCCATAACAGATGCCAGAGAAGCTCCCTTTAATTTTACTACTGGCGGAATGGTAGGATCTTTCATAATCCAGAAGATTGCATTTACTGGTGATTCAATCTTGTCCACACGGTTCGGAGACCACAATTTAGATTTAATGGCACGTCCATTACCATTACGGATATCCTCTGTTACCAGAACGACCTTTCCATCTTCATCCAAAGTTGCAGAGCAGTTCTGTGCAGTTAATAAATATTTATTATCCTCACATGCAGTAGGATAGTCTGCAGTCTTATCAAAATAAGTGGGCTCTAATGCAACAGATGCACAAGTCTCTGCATTGATTACAAATGCATCATCATGCAATACTTTGATAGATGGATATTTGTTATTATGTTTTGCATGGGTAATCGTAGATTTTCCGGATCCAGACAATCCAAATACCGCTGCAACATATTTCGAACCATCTTCCAACGTATACTCTTTCTGTCCGCCGTGGCAGGAAGCATAACCATTCCTGTTTGCCAATGCCCATGCTAACGTCAGGGTTCCTTTCTTATGCTCTCCAAAATATCTCATACCCAGAATACCTGCACAGTTTGTATCTGTATTAAAATAGCACAGGCAGTTTGGATCACAGATATCTGTCTTATCAGTTCCAACCCACTGGGGATCAGAGAAAATATAAATATCTGGTTCATTTTCATACAGCTTGGATGATTTATACATCTTAACATACTGATCAGACATATACTGGAAATTCAACATCCAGGAGTACAGAAGATTCTCTTCCCCTTCTGGGATCAAAAGATGTGCTTTTACCATAAACTCTGGATCAAGCCCAATATATACCTCTGCATGGTACATAGTTTTCCATCTTGAATCATACACAGCATCCATTAAGATTTTGTCCAGCTCTGTGGTATTAACGCCAGGTTTTCCTGTGATTCTTCTTGCAGGGGCATAACGTCCGGTAATGGAGCCATCGTTCAGTAACAATACCTTTGCATCTGGGTCAAGCCCAAATTCCTCTCCTTTATATACAGGCATGTCTGTTACAATCGTTCCCGGAGAATTCTTTGCAAGTTCATATGCCTCTCTCAATGTGTTTACTTTCACTACATTGTTTCCATAGAAAGCGGCTTCAATAATGGAACGTGTCTTTGCGAAACCAACTTTACCTGGTCCAATCTCTGTTCTTGGATAATATGCCTTTGTTGCCATGTTTCCTTGTCCTCCTTAAGTTTAATTATACTATTATTTAGAATATCCTTTTGTTATTTTTTTGTCAATCTTTTTTTGATATTCTTTCAATAAAAATAGTTGCCTTTTGCCTTGGTTCCAAGAACGCTATCGGCGTTCTTGCTTCGGGGTGCTGGACAGTTCTGCTGGTAAAAACAAATCCGCACCTGTGCCTGCTTTACAGGCATCACCATAAATGAAAATTTTCTTCTGGAGCCAACAGCTTTCTACCGGTTCTGCCTGCCAGATCACTCTTCCGTAAAATTTCCTGGTTTAAAATTTTCTGTCAGGAACGCCCCTGGAAGGAGTTGTGCCAGAGTCACCGCCCGATAATCCTCCTCATGGTTGGCAAGGATTACCTGGAAACTCTCCAGATCACAAAACTCTGCCAAGACTTGCCTGCAAATGCCGCAGGGAGGAAGATAATCATTGTTGTCACCATGGACGACGATCGCCTCAAATTCCCGTTCCCCTTCAGACACCGCTTTAAATATTGCTGTGCGCTCCGCACAATTCGTGGCAGAAAAACTAACATTCTCGATATTGCATCCGGTATATACCCTGCCGCTTTTCGCTAACAACGCTGCTCCTACGCGAAAATGGGAATATGGGGCATAAGCAGATTTCTTTGCCGCCACCGCTTGGGCAATCAATTCCCGATACTCCATTGCCTGGGCTCCTTTCCATCGCTTACAGCGATTGGTTTTATTTTAAACTATTTTCCCAAAAAAATCCATAAAATCTTATAAAATTCATAATTTTTTTACAGTTCCGCCATGCCAGGCATCATATGCGAAGGATGCTTGCATCCAAGAGCACATGATGCCTGGCATGGGCGGAGCGCCTTCTTATGAGCAAAGTTAGCTGCGCAGCAGCGGGAAAACGCTGGAAGCGGCTTTGCGAATGGCGCGGGCGGAACTGGAAAAAAATTTTTATTCTAGCCTTCCAGCCGTAATGGGCGAAGGATGCTTGCATCCAAGAGCACATGATGCGTGGCATGGGCGGAGCGCCTTCTTATGAGCAAAGTTAGCTGCGCAGCAGCGGGAAAACGCTGGAAGCGGCTTTGCGAATGGCGCGGGCGGAACTGGAAAAAAATTTTTATTCCAGCCTTCCACCCGTAATGGGCGAAGGATGCCTGCATAACATTTTTACCAAAATTTATTTTTTGCCCGATTGACAGTTACTGCAAACCAGACCAAAACCGTCAAAAATAACAAAACCAATGCCTTCATCAAAATAGGGAGCGGCGTTAAATAATCATTGATAAAACCAACGATTCCAAATAGTGCCGCTACAGCGCCCATGACGATCGTTTTACTGTAAATCGCGCTGATATAGCCTCGGATATCCCGAATATGGACCATAGTATTCCCTCCGGTAAAAAAACTGCTTAGCTGTTGTGTGCGCTTCATATTAATAGCAGAATAAATGGTGTAAATTCCATAAGCAAAAATAACAACGTCAAAAATAATCAGCATAGTACCTTTCCTTTCTTTAAACTTATACCTTTTGTAACGACTGAATGGTCATAACGGGGTGCCCTTGGGTATACCAAATGGCACAATAAGCGCCACTTTGGATATACTTTTTCTAAAATCATCGTTGCCATTTTTATATTATAACTGTTGTCGAAAAGGATTGCAATTAGCATTTCTATAAAAGAAATGATTGAATCTTGCAAGCACATAGTGTAAAATTAGATTAGTATTTATAAATCTGTAATTAACAAGGAGCGATTTGAATGAAAAATGTAACAATACTTATTTGCGATGATTCTATTCTTGCACGCAAACAGTTAAAGGACAGCATAAAAAAGTGCGGCTATGATAATTTTCTGGAAGCTTCCAACGGACAAGAAGCAATTGATGTCTACAAAGAACATAAGCCCGATTTGGTTTTTGTAGATATTGTGATGCCCATTAAAGACGGTGTTGAGGCAATTCATGAGATCCGTGAATTTGATCCCGAAGCCCATGTGATTGTTGTATCTTCTGTGGGCACTCAAACTCAATTAAAAAACGCTATTATGGAAGGAGCACGGGATTTCATCCAGAAACCTTTTACAGACTCTGGTATTAGAGAGATCATAAAAGCGCGTTTTGAAGGGAGATAAACATTATGCATACGCAGTTTTTTGGTAATTTTTTGCTTAACAAGGGAGTAATTAGCCCTGAACAGTTGATTGACGTGCTGAAGATTCGGTCTTCTGCTCACAAAAAGCTTGGTACACTTGCCATTCATTCAGGTTATATGTCAGCAAACGAAGTTGAAGATGTTTTTATCACCCAGACCCACTATGACAAGCGTTTCGGTGAACTTGCCATTGAACTGGGATATCTTACCCAAGAACAGGTAGATGAACTTCTGACTATTCAGCTTCCTGACTATATGCTGTTGGGACAAATCCTGGTAGAACAGAATATCCTGACCCATGTGGAATTTGAGAATTTAATTACGGAGTATAAATCTATTTATGAGATTTATGATTTAGAGCTGATTGAAGAACAACAACATATGGTTGATAAACTTCTTTCAAATTTTTATCTTCCAGAAGACCTTCCACATGCTGAATATATCCTCTCTTACCTTACACTGCTGTTCAATGACTTGGTACGATTTATAGGAGAAGATTTCACCACATTAGACATTATCAACCTCCCAGAAGTCCCTGTTAGTTTCTGCGTTTCCCAGGAGATTGAAGGCACTTTTTCTTTTTTATCCGCTTTGGATATGGAACAAGATGCCGCCATTGCTTTTGCTGGCAGATATGTGGACGAGGAATTTGAGGAATTTAATGAATATGTCAATGCATCTATGGAAGATTTTTTGAATCTGCACAATGGTCTGTATTCCGTAAATATGTCCAATGATTATTCTATGGAACTGCATTTACAACCGCCCCAATCACATGAGAACACTCTTCTGGCAACTGACCATCCCTTTTATATGCTGCCAGTAATTTTCTCTTTTGGAACTATCAATTTCTTATTTTCTATTAAGAAGATGGAAGATTCAGAAACTCATATGCAAGAGGACGAAGTATCAGACTTATAATAAAAGAGGCTGTCCCCTACATAATAAACCTGTATCACAATGATCTATCATGTAGGGGACAGCCAATTCCAATACGTGCCTTCTTTCCTGTTCAATCTTACCTTTTCATAATTTAGTCCTGTACCATTTCAGCTTCTGTCCGGCAGTTTTTTCTTATTCCCTTAAGAAATCCCACTTTAAAAGCGTTTTTCAAACATCAGCTTAAAAATTTCTTTACCACTGACTGCATCTGCTCCACTTCACATACTGTATTATGGAGGACTGGCGCTGTGCGGATATCTTCAATTGCTTTTGGAATTTTTACGTTTGACAAGGAAGCAAGCTCGTCCACCAATGCAAAGTCTTCTCTGCTATTGTATGTTTCATCAATTGCTGTCATTACGCTCCTAGTAAACTTATAGGGGCTTGCAGTTGACGCAATCACTGTCTTTGTCTGATCCCCAGTCTCTGTTTGATACTTTTTATAAACAGCCGCCGCTACCGCCGTATGGGGATCTATCACGTATCCCGCATCTTTAAAAATTTCCCGGATGGTAGCTGCCGTCTCATTTTCACTGGCATAATTTCCATAAAAAGAAGTGAGCTGCTGTCTCATTTCTTCTGTGATCGTATAAGAGCCTTTCTCTTGTAAAGATACCATCAGTTCCTGATTTTTTTGTGCGTCGTTCCCTGCAATACAATAAATCAAACGCTCCAAGTTACTGGAAATAAGAATATCCATAGACGGTGACGAAGTTAAAACAAACTCCCGGTTTTTATCGTATGTACCCGTTGCAAAGAAGTCATACAACACTTTGTTCTCATTCGATGCACAAATCAATGTCCCAATAGGAAGCCCCATATTTTTTGCATAGAAAGCGGCAAGAATATTTCCGAAATTTCCTGTAGGGACTACAACGTTTATGTTGTCACCATTTTTTATTTCCCCTGATTTTACCATCTTTGCATATGCGTATACATAATAGACAATCTGAGGCACCAATCGTCCAATGTTGATGGAATTAGCAGAAGAAAACTGATATCCTGCCTGTGCCATTTCTTTTGCCAGCCCCTGGTCAGAAAACATTTTCTTTACCCCAGTCTGCGCCTGGTCAAAATTCCCATTAATTCCCACCACAAAAGTATTGTCCCCCTTTTGTGTTACCATCTGCTTTTGTTGGATAGGGCTTACGCCGTCTTTTGGATAAAATACAATAATCTTTGTTCCCTTTACATCCGCAAATCCTGCCAAAGCAGCTTTTCCTGTATCACCAGAAGTAGCGGTAAGGATTACAATATCATTTTGTACCTGATTCTTTCTTGCCGCTGTAATCAATAAATGTGGAAGAATGGAAAGCGCCATATCCTTAAACGCAATGGTAGATCCATGGAACAATTCCAAATAATATGCATCCTGTGCTTTTACCAGCGGCGCAATCTCCTTAGTGTCGAATTTCTTATCATACGCCTTTTGAATACACTGTTTTAATTCTTCTTCCGTATAGTCAGTAAGAAATAACTTCATTACTTCATATGCCGTCTCTTGATACGTCATGTCGGCGAGTTTTTCAACCGGAACATCCAACATTGGAATCTGCTCCGGCACAAACAATCCGCCATTGTCTGCCAAACCTTTTAAAACTGCCTGGGAAGCTGTAACTTTTTCATCTGCATTTCTTGTACTTCTATATAACATCGCTTATTCCATCCTTTACTTTTATCATTACTGGGCACAATCGCACAGCAATCGTTTCCCCTTGTGCGAGTGCACATATTTATTTTGTCATATAGGAAATTTGGAGGAATTTCCTATATGGGAACAAATCCGCACCCCTGCTTCTTCGCTCCGCTATGGTCGGTGCGAAATGGATGTCCACTTGACATCCAGTACTCGCCGGAGGTTTTCTCTCAGTCAAAGACCCACCTCCCACTGAGACAAATTTGTTATACTCACCACTTACAGAAGAGAGTCTTCTCCGATGATATAAAAAGAGGCGCCTGATTACTTCAGGACACCCCTCATTATAAAAGTTTTCCATTTCTCTGTCAACAAGCACTCCATACATTTTTTATCACTAAATAATTAAGGAAGCGTATAAAATTCATGTCCTCCATGCCGGAACAGCCACTTCAAATTTCGGTCGAACCATGCCATATCATATGGATCCGCTTTACTCCGTGCGGAAAAAAACAAGGCGCCATTTGAGAGATCCTCTCCATTTAATGCCTGTTCCACTGCTGTTTTGGTTCCAGGAGTCACTGTAACTGAAAAATACCTTCCATCTACAGTAGGTGAAAACTGCGGGCTGCCGCCGCTGCGCTCAAAAATTACATCATATACGGAAGATGCAAATTTCGCAGAAAGTACGCGGTTTAAAATTACCTCTGCCACAAGTATTTTTCCTTGCTCATCCTCGCCGCCGGCTTCAGCCTGTACAATTCTGCACAATGCTTCAAAGTCCTGGTCGGAAACAGCAATTTCTCCATAAGGATTTAATGGTTCCTGCTGTATCTCATTGTACACAGACTCAATACTGGCACATACAGCAGTTACCTCCAGCTTTGAGAGCCTTGACTGAATTTCCTTTTCAAATTGATTTTTTCCTTCCTCCGCGAGATTCCTGCATGATACTGCAAAACTCCCCTCTGCCAACATCAGTAATTCCTCTGTATTTTCCTGGTTTGCCTGCTCTTCTTCCTCCTTTACGGCACTGCTTCCAGCCTCAACCTCATTCTTTCCAGAACCATGGAAATTGTGGTCATTAAGCATAATCATAGCGAAAACAGCAAACCCTGAAACAAGGATGGCGCAATTGCGATAGAAAATCTTAGATATATTTTTTATACAACAATACACATTTTTAAGTAAATTTTGAATTGTCAACATAATCGTCCCTCTTTTCGATTTGAGATTTCACGTGTGACTGATATAATTTTTCCCATTAATTGCCACGCTATTCTTATTTTTTGAGAAACTTGCGTTTTTGGTTTTTTATGATATACTTATTTTGTAGTTTTTTCTCGAAAAAATACATTAAAAAACATAAATGGAGGAGTTTATGCTGCCAGGCGCCTATCTTGCTTATAAAAAAAATGGAACCGCCTATTATCGTTCCAGTATTACCTTTCAAAAGAAACATATCTCTTTAGGCAGCTTTGCATCAGAGCTTGAGGCACACCAGGCATATCAGCAGGCAGCCCATTTGTTGTCTGATTCTTCTGTGGCATTTAACGATGTTTTTTTACTCCCGACTATTCTAAGTTTTGATAAGGTGATTTCTTTGCTGAATTTTCGGGATAACCATATTTATTTTAAAAATCCTATTTATTTGAAGAATAATTATTTTATCTACCATCTTTCCCAAACAGAAGAATTAAAATTTGATATTGATGACCTTTTTTACTATTCCAGCCATAAAATTATGCGTCGCCAAGGACATCTTTTTGTCAATGACTATGGAATGCAGGTCAATATCCTTTCCAGGTATGGAATCAAAAATTATGCTGTTCCTGGACGGGATTATTATTTTGCAAATGAAGATCCTTGGGATTTTCGTTATTCCAATATTATTGTGGTCAATCGCTATTATGGCGTCACAAAAATAGAGTCTGCAGGCAGCTGCAGGTATAAAGTCCAGATTCATATTAATGGCAATTATTTGGTTGGGAATTATTTGAAAGAGGAAGTTGCCGCCGTTGCATATAATAAAGCGGTGGATTTGGCAAAAAATTACGGCGTATGCAAGAATTTTCAGACCAATTATGTCGAATCCCTTTCACCAAGACAATATGCGGACATTTACAGCCAGGTAAAAATTTCAAAAAAATACCTCCACTATCTTAAGTCCCGCAAAGATTCTGAAATTGAACAAAAGTGCGTTTCACGCACTCCCACGAATAACTTCTTTTGCTAACGCATCTTTTGTTCCGCGCCGCGCACAATTTAGGTTATGCCCCCTAGCTTGCTGCTGGGTATTTGACTTTTTCATATAGGAAACTCGGAGTAATTTCCTATATGAGAAAAAATGGCATAACCTAGGTACGGTTACACCATTTTTTCCTATGTCTAAGATTCGGAGAGTCCTGTGAACATCCCTAATCTATAAAGTAAACTTTTGCTCTGATTATTTTTGATTGATATAGTTAATCAAACCTTCTGCTTTGATAATCTTCTGCATAAATTCTGGAAATGCTTGACCCTGGAATGTGGTTCCTTTTGTCTTATTGGTAATAATTCCGCTGTCGAAATCCACTTCCACTTCGTCTCCTGCCTCAATTCCCTTTGCAGCTTCTGGACATTCTATGATGGGAAGCCCGATATTGATCGCATTGCGGTAAAAGATCCTGGCAAATGTCTCTGCAATCACACAACTCACCCCTGCTGCCTTGATTGCTATCGGTGCATGTTCCCTTGAAGATCCGCAGCCAAAATTTTTGTCTGCCACAATCAAATCCCCTGCCTTTACCTGGTTGACAAACTCTTTGTCAATATCCTCCATACAATGGGTTGCCAATTCTTTTGGATCCGAAGAATTCAAATATCTTGCTGGAATAATCACGTCTGTATCTACATTGTCTCCATATTTAAAAACTGTTCCGCTGGCTTTCATATTTTCCTCCTATTCCTCTGGCTGTGAAATCCTGCCAGTAATCGCACTTGCAGCCGCTACCGCCGGACTTGCAAGATATATCTCTGATTCTACATGTCCCATACGTCCTACAAAGTTACGATTTGTAGTTGAGATACAGCGTTCTCCCTCTGCCAAAATGCCCATATAACCACCCAGGCAGGGTCCACAGGTAGGCGTGCTTACAATTGCCCCTGCTTCAATAAAGATTTTCAGCAGCCCTTCCTCCATGGCTTCCAGATAAATCTGCTGGGTTGCCGGAATCACAATACAGCGGATTCCTTTTGCCACTTTCTTTCCTTTCAGAACTTCTGCCGCAATCCTAAGATCGTCCAAACGTCCATTGGTACAGGAACCGATTACCACCTGGTCAATCTTTACATCCCCTGCCTGGTCTACAGTCCTGGTATTTTCCGGTAAATGCGGAAATGCCACAGTTGGCTTTAAAGCACTCAGGTCAATGGTGTATTCCTCATCGTATTCTGCATCTTCATCCGCTTCATAGACTTTGTATGTCCTGGAAGAATGCTCATCCATATATTTTTTTGCAAGGTCATCTACTGGAAAAATCCCATTTTTTCCACCCGCCTCAATCGCCATATTCGCAATAGTAAAACGGTCATCCATCGTAAGATTCTTGATCCCTTCCCCTGTAAATTCCATGGATTTATACAAGGCGCCGTCCACGCCAATCATTCCGATAATATGCAGAATTACATCTTTTCCGCTGACCCATTTGGATGGTTTTCCAATGATATTAAATTTAATAGCAGAAGGTACTTTAAACCATGCCTTGCCTGTTGCCATTCCCGCAGCCATATCTGTACTGCCCACACCGGTGGAAAATGCTCCTAGCGCGCCATAGGTACAAGTATGAGAGTCTGCTCCAATAATTACATCCCCTGCCACAGTCAGCCCTTTTTCTGGAAGGAGGGCGTGTTCAATCCCCATCTCTCCCACATCAAAAAAATTGCTGATTTCATGTTTACATGCAAATTCCCGCACACATTTACAATGTTGTGCTGACTTGATATCCTTGTTGGGCACAAAGTGGTCCATAACCAATGCAATTTTATCCTTATGGAAAATGCCGTCTGTGGTAAATTTGTCCATTTCATGGATTGCCACTGGTGAAGTGATATCATTTCCCAAAACCAAATCCAGCTTGGCCTCAATCAACTGTCCTGCTTTTACTTCAGGAAGCCCTGCTGCTGCGGCAAGGATTTTTTGTGTCATTGTCATTCCCATATTCTCATCCTCCTATTCTTTCTGCTTGCTATTTTAACATATCACATAGTATAATAGAAATACATATTAAATATAATTATTATAATTTAAAGTTATGGAGAAACCACATGAATCACAATCTTTCCTCTTACCATATTTTTTATGCAGTTTCCAATACTGGAAATATTTCCAAAGCTGCAAAAGAACTGTATATCAGCCAGCCAGCAATCAGCAAATCCATACAAAAACTAGAAGAAAACCTTGGCGTAAAACTTTTTGACCGAAGTTCGCGCGGCGTTACTTTGACTCCAGAAGGAGAACTCCTCTATGCGCATGTGAAATCTGCTTTTGAAACTTTGGCAATCGGTGAGGATAAACTGCGCCGTTGTATGGCGCTTGGTATCGGGCAGTTGACAATTGGCGTCAGCGCTACACTCTGTAAATACGTTTTACTGCCCTACTTAAAAGACTTTATCAAAAAATATCCCCATATCAATATTTCCATTGCCTGCCATTCAACGAACCAAACCCTAAAACTTCTGGAGGATGGTAAATTGGATGTAGGATTAATCGGCAAACCTGCGCACATAAAAAATATCGATTTTTATTCACTTCGGCAGATTGAGGATATTTTTGTCGCTACCCAGGATTATCTCCATAATCTAAAAATCCGCGGCGTAAACCGACAGCATATCCTTCAAAATTCCACACTTATGCTGCTTGATAAAGAGAATATGACCCGACAATATATTGACAATTATTTTGAGGACAACCAGATCCTTATCCAAGATGCCATCGAGGTTTCCAATATGGATTTGCTGATTGAAATGGCAAAAATCGGTCTGGGTGTTGGTTGTGTGATCCGGGATTTTGTAAAAATAGAACTGCTTTCCAATATTTTAATGGAAATTCCCCTTACTCCCCCTATCCCCAAACGTGAAATTGGTTTTGCATACAAAAAAGATGCAAAAATTTCCAAATCTCTGGCACGTTTTATCCACTTTTATGAGGAATACGAACTATCATAGAAGAAAAATTTTATATAATAAAGTTCCTATATGGATTCGGGTGTCAAAAGGTAGTTTTCGAAAAGGATGATCTGAGTCATGGATGGCGAATACCAGCAGGTTGCGTAAAGTTTCAACCTGCATTAGAACACATAGAAATTCTTCTGTCTTGGACACTTGGAACAACGCCGGAGGGCTTTTATCTTATAAGAAATTTTAATAAAATTTCCTATAAAATGGCAAAAACGTTCAAACCCAAATAAGAGCTTGAACGTTTTTGTGCTGATTTGTAATTTAGTTGTTAATCAGTTTATCTTCTTCATTATTCCAGCTATAAAGTTTACGCACTTCTTTGCCCACTTCCTCTGCCGGATGCTCTGCTGCCAATTTTCTCATCGCTTTAAAGTGAACCTGGCGTCCTGCCGGAGACATATCCAATAAGAAATCCTTTGCAAATGTACCATCCTGGATATCGGATAAAATCTTCTTCATTGTTTTCTTAGTATCTTCTGTAATAATCTTTGGTCCTGTAATATAGTCGCCATATTCTGCTGTATTGGAAATAGAATATCTCATGCCTTCAAATCCAGACTGATAGATCAAATCTACAATCAATTTCATCTCATGAATACACTCAAAATATGCATTTCTCGCGTCATAGCCGGCTTCTACCAATGTCTCAAAACCTGCCTGCATCAGAGCGCAGACACCGCCACAAAGGACTGCCTGCTCACCAAACAAGTCTGTCTCTGTCTCTGTTCGGAAGCTCGTCTCCAGAACACCTGCCCTTGCCCCACCAATTCCCAGTGCATATGCAAGCGCCATATCCTGTGCTTTGCCTGTAGCATCCTGCTCTACAGCAACCAGACATGGAACACCTTTTCCAGCCTGATATTCACTTCTTACTGTATGGCCTGGTCCCTTTGGCGCAATCATCGTAACATCTACATCCTTTGGAGGAACAATCGCACCAAAATGAATATTAAATCCATGTGCAAACATTAACATATTTCCAGCTTCCAAATTGGGGGCGATATCTTTCTTATACATATCTGCCTGCAGTTCATCATTGATCAAAATCATGATAATGTCTGCTTTTTTTGCAGCTTCATCTGCAGTAAATACCTCAAATCCCTGCTGCTCAGCCTTTGCCCAGGATTTACTTCCTTCATACAGACCGATAATTACATGACATCCAGAATCCTTTAAATTTAATGCATGAGCATGTCCCTGACTGCCGTAACCAATAATTGCAATTGTTTTTCCTTCTAATAAAGAAAGATTACAATCTTCCTGATAAAATATTTTTGCCATTTCTTTATCCTCCTAAAAATTTATGGTTCCACTGCCAGTCCCTTTGGTACTTGGCAGTTTAAAGCATCACCAACGCTGCCCCCTATGTATGATTGGCAGCAAAAATAAAACTAATCAAACATTTTGACATCTGAAGAACCTCTTGTGAGCCCAGTAATCCCAGTTCTTGCAAGTTCCAGTATCTCATAGCCCTCCAGCAATTCCAAAAATGCATCCAGCTTACTCTGGCTTCCAATTAACTCAATCATCATGGAATCATTTGTCACATCCACAATCTTGGTCTTGAAAATTTCCGCCAGGGAGATCACCGCCTGACGTTCTGTATTCTTCACCCGGATCTTAATTAGGATTAACTCCCTGCATACAGAATTACCACTTTCCAGCTTTTTGATGTCAACCACATCTTCCAATTTTGCAAGCTGTTTCTCAATCTGCTCTAAAATCAATTCATCGCCGCTTGAGACAATCGTAATCCTGGTAAACCTTGGATCCGCCGTCACACCTGCTGATATGCTGTCGATATTGTATCCTCTCCGGCTGAACAATCCTGATACATGGCTGAGTACGTTTGGTGTATTTTCAACCAAAATTGATAATGCTTGTCTCTCCATACGCAAAACCTGCCTTTTCTATCCGCATTTATCCATTCCTGTTTAAAATGAATATTTCCGCGATTACTAATTAGTTTAGCACATTACCCTGGTTTGTCAATAGTTTCACAGGTCTGTTTTTCCTCTATCCCATACAAATTATTTTTAACTTCCATTCCTTTCAGTTATACCAGCGTACAAACCACTTGGTATCCATCAAAACTTCGCAGAGGATCTTCGTTCATCCCTAAGGCGTACTTTTGATGCCGCAGCAGTTGCGGTACGGATAGAAAATCCAACACAAACACATGTTTTTCTGGCACGGGAAACAACAGATAAATTCACTCTTCAAATGTCACACTGCGTTTAAAAACAAACCAGATGATACAACAGAGATAGGCAGCCAGAATGCCAAGAAGATAAGCAGAAAAGAAAATAACAAAGTTTGTCAAAGATACTGGAATGGGACCGATAGGGATAGACATAGGTCCAAGTATACACATCAGCGCTGTTATCATCGCACACTTGGGTATACCTTGGACACGCCATAAAGGAGATGTGAAAAAGCTTTCATGCTTTTTCACATCTCCTTCTAAAACAACCTAACTCACAGCCGCCATGATTGCTTCGCAATCCATGGTATAGTAATTTATCTCATCGCAGAAGGCTCCCACTTCTATCAGTGGTGAGTACAACAGATTTGTCTCAGTGGGCGTCAGTTCTCCGACTGGGAAAAAGTCTCCCCGCATCCTGCAGCAAGAACACCAATGGCGTTCTTGAATCCCATTCGATTATACCATCTGCTTCTTTGCCACAAAAACTGGGAATGTATCGGTTCCTCTCAGCTCTTTATCTTTGGTAATCTTTGCTTTCTTATCTGTGATAATATATTCAGCCACAGCGCCTTCTTCAATCACAGTATCCTGCATCAAAATAGAATTCTTAACCTTGGCGCCTTTGCCGATTTTAACACCTCTAAAAAGAATGCAGTTCTCGATTTCACCTTCAATGACGCAGCCGTCGGCAACCATAACATTCTTTGCACAGGAACCATTCAGATAACGTGTCGGATTATCGTCACGAATCTTGGTATAAATCGGATTCTTGCCAAATAATGCCTCCAGGTTTTTATTATCCAGCAGGCGCATATTTTCATCAAAGTAACCTTTTAGGCTTCCGATACGTGCCGTATACTCTTTATATTCATATCCGTTTACTTTGATATCATCTAAGTGCGGAATTAAAATATCACGCTCAAAGTATACGCTGCCGCCCATATACGCATCATTGATCATCTTGATCAGATACTCACGCCCAAATACATAAATATTCATGGAAAAATTCTGTACTCCAGATTCCTGGGAATTGATATGTATCTTCTTAATGCGGTCTTCCTCTAAATCCAAGGTATAGTACATACCCTTATTCAGATCATCGGAATTCATAATGCTTTCTGGCAGCTCTTCCTTTGTATAAGCCACTGTGATGTCTGCTTCACTTGCGATATGTGCATCCAACAAAGCCTTGAAGTCAAAATTAAATGCAATGTTTGCATCTGACATAATAACATACTTTTCTTTTTGGGATTTCAAGAATCCTAAAATACTTGCCAGCAT
Organism: uncultured Lachnospiraceae bacterium; assembly: GCA_951801955.1. Lineage (GTDB taxonomy): Bacteria > Bacillota > Clostridia > Lachnospirales > Lachnospiraceae > Petralouisia. The sequence goes on along the minus strand of CATOOV010000007.1, from coordinate 30,739 downwards.
ACCAACTTTGCCATTGTAAACACCCATATTTTTCTGGGCAAATGGCGGGAAAATATTCAATCCGCCGTTCTTACGGGTCAAATCCCATTCACGCCCGGAACCCAAATGGTCCAGCAATGAAAAATAATTTTCCCGGACTAATACCGTAATATTGTCTATTCCGCAATTCACCATACTGGACAGTACGAAATCAATGATACGGTAACGACCTGCAAAGGGAATGGAAGCCATCAGCCGTTCACCGGTCAATTCTGATACAAGCTCATCATAAGTATTGGGAAAAATAATGCCCAGTGCATTCGTGTTGTTGGAATTTATCATTGTTTATCACCATCCTTTACATTATCGCTGACCATGGCATTGGGTCCAATTGTAGCATTATCGCCTACGTAGACCCCTGGACCAACCGTCGCTACCCCTGTCTCGTCACCTTCCGGCATCTGCCCCACCGTAGCATTTTGCCCGATAATTACATTTTCTGCTATGATACAGTGTTTTACTTTTGCACCCGCCTTGATAATTGAATTGCCCATCACAACCGCATCTTCAACCTCGGCGCCTTCTTCAACCTTTACGCCCGCAAACAAAATGGAATGTTTTACATTTCCAGAAACATTGCAGCCATCTGTAATCATTGAGTTCTCCACCTGGGCGCCCGCATTGATCTTATGTCCGGTCATTCCGCTGTTGCGGCTGTAAATCTTCCATGCCTCATCAAACAGATTAATTCCGCTGTGCTCTGGGTCAAGGACCTCCATATTTGCTTCCCATAAGGAGGAGATCGTTCCCACATCTTTCCAATAACCATTAAAATGATATGCGTACATCCTGCGGCCATCTTTTAATAAGTTTGGAATAATGTTATTGCCAAAGTCATTTTCAGATGTGGTGTCTTCCTCATCTTCCATCAGATATTTGCGAAGAATATCCCAATTAAAAATATAAATACCCATGGAGGCAAGGTTAGATTTTGGCTCCTTTGGTTTTTCCTGGAATTCTGTAATTCTGTCATTGTCATCTGCAACCATAAGCCCAAATCTAGAGGCCTCTTCCCATGGAACTTCCATAACAGCTACTGAAAATTCTGCGTCCTTTTCCTTATGAAAACGAAGAAAATCACTATAGTCCTGCTTACAAATCTGGTCGCCCGAAAGAATAATCACATATTCTGGATCATAACGGTCAATAAAAGAAATATTCTGATAAATAGCGTTTGCAGTCCCTTTGTACCAATCAGAGCCAGATGCCTGCTGATATGGCGGAAGCACATGCACACCGCCATACAGGCGGTCTAAATCCCATGGCTGCCCATTTCCAATATATTCATTTAAAATCAGCGGCTGATACTGTGTTAAAATACCTACCGTGTCAATTCCAGAGTTCACACAGTTTGACAGGGGGAAATCAATAATACGGTATTTACCGCCAAACGGAACTGCTGGTTTTGCCAGCTTCTGGGTCAACGCATAAAGGCGGGAACCCTGTCCACCGGCAAGAAGCATAGCAATCATTTCTTTACCCATTTTTTGTCTCCTTTACCTATAATTATTAATTTTAACAGCTTGGATGATATAGAGATGCCAATGCTGATATGAGAGAAAACAGACATGTAGAAACCATTTTGATGTTTCTACAAATGCCTCAGCTTTCAATTGTTATTATTGTACATGATTTTCTTTTTTTTGTAAACAATTTATTGCAATTTTACTAAGATTCTTTCAGAATTCTACTTCTTGCGTTTTTCAAAATCTTTTCGGAACGCCTCAAGATCCTGTCCCCGAAACGCCCGCTCCAACAATGCTGGAAGCATTTGCGGGTTACATGCAAAACAGGGAATTGCAAGCCTTGACACCCTCTCTGCCATCTGTGCGTCATAATACGGTTTTCCTCCATCTGCAATAGCAAGAAGGCACACCACCGTCACGCCAGATTCTTTTAATTCTTTGAGACGATGCAGCAGTGCTGCCCGATTGCCGCCCTCCTCCAAATCAGTAATCAGAAAAAACAATGTTTTAGAAGGGTTTTCTACAAATTTTTGGCAATATGCCACCGACCGTTCAATGTTCGTACCCCCGCCTAACTGAAAACCAAACAGCAGATCTATGGGCTCTTCACATTTTTCTGTTAAATCCACAATATTTGTATCAAATGCCACAATATACGTCCGAATGGAAGCCATACTCGCCAAGATACAGCTCATAATGGAAGAATAAATCACAGATTCCCCCATAGAACCACTTTGGTCCACGTCCAGAATCACGGTCCACTGTTTTGAAGCTGCCGTGGTCGTCCGGTCAAAAAAATAAAAATGCTCTGGTACAATTGTTCCAAGATCTGGATTGTAATTTTTCAAATTCCTGCGGATCGTAAGGGGATAATCCATTGCCGCCGCGGAAGGGATCGGCGAGTGCATCCTTCGGTTCACCGCCGATGTGACAGCACGGCGGATATCCGCTTCAAGCAATCGGTTGATCTCCTCCACTATTTTTGCAATAAAAGCACGTACACTCTCTTTGGAGCGTTTGGGAATCTGGTCTTTCAACATCAAAATGGTAGAAGCAAGGCTGATATCCGGCTCTATGTTCTCTAAAAGCTCCGGTTCAAACAAAAGCTGGCGCAAACCGCACCGTTCCATGGCATCCGCCTGTATCACTGTCACCAAATCCTTCTCAAATAACGTACGCACATCTCCCAGCCATCTGGAAACCTTGGGATTGGAAGGACCGCTTCCTGCACCCCTTCCAGAACCAAACCCGCCAGATTCACTGCGATTGTAAATCGCTGCAAGCGCCTGGTCCATCAACCTCTGTTCCTCTGATAAGCCAAACCCTTGCGCCCCATTCATGGAAGCAAAACGCTCATTGCTCTCTGCTCCAAGAATCAGCCGCCAGCGTTTCATCCGTTCCAATTCATCCATAACCTGCACCATCCTTACCTTATATATCTTTTCTGACATCCTTTTGAAAAATTGCAAAACCATTGCGTAACCATTTTGCAATTTTCCCATAAACGCCGATGGCGTTCTTGAATTACCTGTTAAATATCCCCAAAATCAAAATCATCCAGTTCCTCAAGCATTTCCTGTGCTTCCTGGGTAAGAGGCGCATTTACAATCTCACTGACCTGTTGAGGATTTAACTGCCACAGCTCCCCTAAGTTTTCTGCAATATCACTTTTTTCCCTAGCCGTAAAATCTGCAAAAGCACGCCGCAGAAATAAAAGCGCCCGTTTAAATTCCTCATCATCCAGCGTATCTAAATATCCATCCAAACTTTCCCACAAACTCATATGGGTAATCAGTGCATAACGGTTCTTCATAGAGAGCCCCTCAAACCATCCAGCGCCTAAATCTGCAGGGATCCCTCTGGAGAGCCTCCGCTGCACCTGAAGTTCCAGCTCTTTATTTGTAAACGTCCCTCTCTCCAGCAAAACTGCCGCTGCATAACCAGAAACTTTCGTATTTAAATCATCCCTCTGCGCAATTTCTGTGACCACCTGGAGCCATTGCTCTTCCGAAAGAAATTCGTGGCGCAGTGCCGCCTCATTTAACATGCTGACGGCATGTATCATTTCACGGGAAGCATTGTCATCACAAATGCAGCTTTCCGGCAGCAACAGGCAGGCACGAAGAAAGAGCTGCTCTAAAACCGGAACCAATGCGTCACTGGAAAGATTTCGGATGCTTCCATATTGGATTACCAATGACAGGCTGTGCACCGTCTTTGCAATCTCCTCCACCGCCGCAGCTTCCACCGCAATTTTTTGCAGGATAGATGTGGTAAAACTTACCATTTCTGGCATCCCGCACAAAAAGGATTCCTCAATAATCTTAGCAATTGCAGCGATACCCTGCTCCTTCTTTGCCTCCTCTTTCATCTGAAAAGCTGCCGCCAACAGAATGGTATCTCCCTTTAGCTGCGTCTCCACAATCTCAATTTCCGCCTCCGGCGTCCAGCGCAGTACCCAATGTTCCGCCCAGGTGGCATTTTCCTGCTGCACTTGCTGCCAATTTACAAAAGAAATTCCCAGTACCCGTAGCCGATGGAGAAAAAATGAACGTTCCCTGTCCAAAAACGCTGATTTTTCCGATTTCACTGTGAGTTTTTCTCTGAGATCCAAGTGCAGGTCATCTGCAGTTACAGAACAGTACCGCCGCAGATGCAGTTCATCCAAAAAGCGGTAAAAATCATTCTGTACAGAGGTACGGCTGATTCCCTGGGGAAGAGAGCCAATGGTTGTGCCAATTTCCGTATCTGCAACTGCCTGGGCAATCTCTCCAAAATTCCCATGCCCCATACAGGTCATGGCGGCATCCCGCAAATCCCGCAGCGCAGGAATCCGATATCCGTGCAGTTCGGCAAGGGAAAAGGATAGCCGCACCGCCTCAATCACCTCTGCAGAAGAAACCATATTTCCATTTTGACGCTGCCAAAAGGCAAGTTTTGAGAGATAGCTTCTTGCCGCATAGTCTGCCTCCCCCTTCTGATACCCTTTCCACAGCAGCTCATAATATGCCGGCGCCTTGTTACCTGCCCCATAGCCAGAACGCGAGGATAAACGGTAATAAGAATAAGGCATCCATGTTTTCTGTGATTCCACAGACGGAAGCTGCCCAAGTTCCTGGTCGCTCAGCTCAAGCGTACTCTCTTTCAATCCCTGCGTATGGTAAGCGCCAGTCACCACCACAATCTGTTCTGGCGCAATACCAGAGTCAATTGCTTTTTTTATCTGCCGTTTCATATAGGCTTCCCGCACAATGGTTTCTGCATCATCCCAGTCTTTGCCTTGCGTCAATTCCCGAAGATTTTTTCCAAAAACCTCTGCCCCCTTAAAATACCCGTCCCCTTCACTGAAATGTTCCATGGTACGTTCCCAGAAAGTTTCATGGGCATCCTCCCCAGACAGCTCGTCCAGCCTCCGATAAACGCTGATCCTCTCCTCCTCCCCCGCATCCTCCTCTATTCCCGCGGCACGCATATAAGCAAGAAATACACTGGAAGGCAGGTCAATAAAACGGCATTCTTTGTCGTGTTCATTTGCCCAAAGGACCGCCTGGTATTCTGGAGAATATTCTGCAAGGGGATAGAGAATGGTGTGAATGGGCGTGTCGCTGGTATATGCCATAACCGCAACTGGGAGTTTCGTTTTCCTGTCTGCCAGTACAGAAAGCTCCTCTGTAAAATCGCTAGGACCTTCCACTAATACCAGTTGGGGCATCACCTGGTCTAATAGTTTCCTCAGATTCCAGGCTCCTGCCGGAGACAAATGCCGGATTCCAAATATAATCGGCTGTTCTTTTCCACCCATTATCCATTCAGCTCCTTACATTCCTTATACAAACCAGACCACTTTAACCCTCTCTTTTTCAGAATATTTTCTAAATATTCTTTCCATGCAAGGCTGTCCTTCTCCTCATCCTTTACGATCGCTCCTTGCAGCCCTGCAGCAAGGTCGTAATCGGTAATGGTTCCATTCCCAAAGCTTCCGGCAAGCGCCATGCTGTTTGCCAACAGTGAAATTGCCTCTGCCGTTGACAATACGCCTGTGGTTGGCTTTAACTTTTGTTTTCCATCTAAGGTCGCGCCAAGGCGCAGTTCCCGGAAAATTGTACATACTTTCTCAATCACTTCCTGTTCCGGCAGTTTTGCATTGAGATCCAGGTTTTCGGAAAGCTGTGCCACACGGGTTTTTACAATATCCATTTCCGATTCCAAATCTGCTGGCGCCGGCAGCACCACAATATTAAATCGTCGTTTCAACGCCGCTGACATTTCATTGACGCCTTTGTCCCTGGTATTCGCCGTGGCTATCACTGAAAATCCTTTTTTCGCCGGAACCTCCAGCCCAAGTTCTGGCACTGATACCCGTTTTTCTGATAAAATGGAAATCAAGGCATCCTGTACCTCAGAGGCACACCGGGAAATCTCTTCCATCCTGGCAATCGTCCCTGTCTCCATCGCATGAAAAATGGGGCTCTTGAGCATGGCTTCCTGGGAAGGTCCCTGGGCGATCAACATGGCATAATTCCAGGAATAACGAATCTGTTCCTCTGTGGTTCCTGCCGTCCCCTGGATTACCTTGGTGGAATCCCCATTGATAGCGGCAGTCAAATGTTCTGAAAGCCAGGATTTCGCCGTTCCAGGCTCCCCGATCAGCAGCAGCGCACGGTCCGTCACCAAGGTTGCAATGGCAATCTCCACTAGGCGTTTATGACCAATGTATTTCGGGGTGATCACTTTCCTCCCCACCTTCCCACCCGTAATATAAGTTAATACCGATTTGGGGGACATTTTCCACCCAGTAGGTATGGGATCTGTCTCTGCTGCAATCAATGCTTCAATCTCTTTCTGGAACATCTGCTCTGCCGGCAGACGCTGCACCTTTGTCTTTGCTGCCATTTCATCATACTCCTTTCGATTTCAACTCTCTTTTTTCTTTTCCTCTTCCAATTCCTTTAACATGCTGGTATATAAAACCTGGTATCTCTGTGCGCTCCATCCAGATATACTTGCCTTCCCCTGTTCCACAAGGTTTTTGACCTCCTCCCATTCCTTTATCTTCTCAGAAACAGATAGGGGTATGGTTCGTATCAAATCCTGGACTTCCCAATACCGGAGCTTCTGCTTTTCCACTACCTTTCCCACCAATCCCGGACTAGCTTTTAAGCCGCACTGCTGCAATAGCGGATAAAACTTTCTGGAAGTTTTAAAATTAAGGTTTATAAGGATGCACTGATAAAAATAATTGCCTAATACTTCACAGATTTTGACATCAGAAGGACAAATTAAATTCGCCAAGACGTCTTCCCAATCATTTGTTGTGCGATTGAAAAATTGGTCCCGTACATAATTATTATTATAGTATGTATGAAAAGAACCTGCCTTTTTTAATTTGGGGTTTACCAAAAGTTCAAACCATCGGATATCCAGTTTTTCAAACAGGTTACGTGTTACTTCAACATAACAGTTTTGAAATTCATCAAAATAATACTCCAAAAACTGGTAACTTTCTTCTTCCTTCCTCCAGACAATTTTGGCAAAGGCTTCCATAATCGCCATTCGAGCCTGTTTCTGGCTTTCCGTCTCTTTTTTCAGCACGCCTTCCCTTACCAGCCATATACAAAATTCGTCATATGCATCCCCTGCCCCTTTTGTCAATAATGCCGCGGTCAATGCAGGTCTTAGAAATATTTGTCCATATTCCTGATAAAGCTCTTGTGCCAGTGAAAACAGCCTCTCATCCATACTCCAAAGGAGGGATTCCGTCAAAAGTTCTGCCATATAATTGGATATTGCACAGGACATCTGTCCACTCCCAAGCGAGTTACATTGAAACCGGACTTCTTTATTTTTCTCTGTTTCTAACTTTTCAAAGGGGCGTTCTGACACCATCCTTCGGTATAAATCGAGCATTTTCTGGGATGCTTTCCCTGTCATGGAGAGAAATAATTCCTGAAACTTTTCATGATCTTTTTCAGCTAACAAAAAGTTTCCTCCCTCTGCCTGTTTTTTCAAACCATCCAACGCACGGTTTAAGGCATCTGCAATCAAGTCAGATGCGGTATCACTTGTAGAAAGCGCCAAATACTTTACAGATGCCGCCGGCTTTTTCTGAATCTGCTGTTCCCAGAACTCCAGATTTTCCGTCCCCTCCATCTTTGCCAAAGACCACATGGCAGCTTTCTTGCAATTGCCTTTTTCCGTCTTGGTAAATCCCATCAAAACCTCACAGTTTTCCTGGCTGTGGCGCAGGGCATAAATCAGGGCGGCGCGCACTTCTTTTTCTGCCTCTTCCAACATGGCAAGATACCATTGATTTTCCTTTGCCCCTGCAATGGCTTCCACCACATGGACACGGCGCACCATTTCTTTCTTTCCCTTGGGATGGAACCCTTGTTTCAACAAGGGCAGAATCGAGGCATCCTCTTTACAGAGCCATCTCTCAATCTGTTCCGCAAGTTCTGCATAACCTGCGTTCAGCCCTGCCACCAATGCTGCCTTTAAGCGATAATCAGAAAAAATCCCTGGATTCCTTTCATGGGTGTCTACAATCAAACTGTAATGACCGCTCCCAGAGGAAGACAATGCCTCCAATACAGGGGCAAGCAGGCTGTGCGGCGCCTGTGACACTGTCTTTCCTTCTGTAATGACAAGAGGCTCCCATTCCCCCTCTACATTTGTCACTGCCTGGGTGGTTAAGACTGCATCCACAAACCCAAGGATATCAAGCAGCGTATCTCCTTTCTCGGTACAAGCATCAGACAAAAGCCCTTGTGCCGACCGAAAAATCTTTTCAAACACAGGAGATAGCTTAGATAACGGCTCCATCTGCTCCACTGCACGGGCGAGACGGAAATCCTCGGAAAGAAGGGATACCCCGGCAATCACGCTGGATTCCAAACGTTCTTTTAATTCATAAAGCGGACTAAGATTCATCTTTTTTCCTCCATTTTGTGCACAATTTCTGCTTTCCGCCGTTTGTTTCTTCCAGCAGGGCTGGACCGCTGCAAGAACGCCGATGGCGTTTTTACACTTAATATAACAAACGGACAACTTTCTCATCTGTCACAATGCTGTACGGCTGCACACAGATACGATGGGTTTCTTCCTGGTAGAAAAATGCCCCAAGCAATACCTGCCCTTCCAAAAGGGATGGCTCCATAAGCATGGAAAGACGATGCACGGTGCCCTCCATACCAGGAATATCTTTTAACAAAATGGTATTTCCCTCTTGATCCTTCATTACATAGGAATCCTGCACGCCTCCAATTTGTTCAAAAGCAAACAGCAATACTACAAAGTTATCTGAAAGTACATTTTTCACTTGGTTTTTTACCATTTTCACAGTTGCAGGAAGGATTGTCTGGGCATTTTTCCGAATACCTGCAAGGTGTTCCCTTTTGATTGGGCTAAATGTGGCGCCTTCCCAGCGAATACGGCGGTTTTTTTCCCCTGGATAATAAGTGAGTATGGGGACAGACACGGCATCAAACACGGTATCATCCTGTTTTACATATTTCACAGCCTTAATGGGACGGTAATTGCGAGTAACAGACACTTCCCCTGTCTCAACATCTGCCCACCAGCCAATATCAATAAATTCTTTTCTTGCCTGGTCATAAACAACTTGAAAGGAAAGCTGCAGCAAACATGCATTTTCCTTTTTCAGCCCCAATGCCTGGAGCTGCTCTAACTTCCAGACGCCTCCCAATTCTTCAAAAAGGACATTGTCATCATCTCCAATTTCTTCTTTCTCCAGCTTTTCGGTGAGATAAACCTCTGCTTTTTTTACACAGGCACGCAGTTGGACCAATGTATGGATTGCCTCATGGTAATGGCGGTTCTCCCCATCTTTCTGAAAAGCTTCCATCTCTAAAATTAAACGGTTGACATAAAGCTGCGGTCCAGCCAAATAATAATCTCCTAACTGTTTCGCCAGGTCACGATAAGTCTTAATAGAACTTCCCCCCATCGTTCCCAAACCGGCATATAACAGATGATTCATAATTTCTTCTGTCAGTTTGAGCCCTTTCAATTGTTTTTTTATCTTTTTGGTGCGTGCCGCTTTGTTTACTTTGGGCTTCCCCGCTTGCTTCTGCGCGGCAGATTTCGCTGCGCGTGCTTCTTTTTTCTGTCTCTTTGTAAGAATATCCTCCGGGATCTCACATAGTGTAAATTCTTTCTCTGCATTCATTTCAAAAAGCAGCGCAAGGCTGTGCTTGCAGGGAAACTGCCTGCTTGGACAGGAACAGCGGAACACCGGGTTTTCCTCCTCCACAAAGTCTGCAGATGTTATATAATTGGATTTTCCGCTTCCGCTGCATTCTCCCATATAAAATGTATCATCTTCAGAACGGAAAAGTTTTACAAATCCGCCTTTTTGGGAGATTTTCCGCCCATTATTCACTGCATTTGCATTGGGTGCAAGCACTGCAATTGTTTGTTCTGTTATTTTTCTCACTATATCACCTCAAACTTTTCTCTCGCAAGCCGATACAAAGGATAGAAAACAGCAAATTCGTTTACTGTTTGCAATCGTTTGTATATTACTCCGGCGGTTAAATATCGACGTTTTTACTTGTCTAAATTTCCATCTGCCACATTGTACCCGATAAAGCTAGGCAGACCCTCATTAATCGTTGTAGCGTTTGCTACAACTCATTCTTCCGCCTTGCAGATGAAAATTTATTCTGCGTAAAATTCACTGATATTTAACCGCCGGAGTAATATTTTGCCGAATACGGTCTTATTTTACCATATCAGGGAGCAAAAATCATTTATTTTTAGAGAATTTTTCAAGGTCCTATCGAATCGTATGGCAGATATCTTCCTTTTGTGTGAGTGCGCATTTTCGTTTTATCATACTAGGAAATTCCTTCGAATTTCCTAGTATGATAGAATAAGGGAAACAACTTCTTTACGAAGCGTCTCCCTTAGAAGATTCTTTCATTTTGCAGGCGGATTCCATCGCTCGTCAATACCGTCCGCTTTCCACTGATTCTGTTCCTCCAGATAATCCTCCACTACCAAATATTGGAATTTACTTTTCGTCTTCAACGCATCATATACATAACGCAGGGGAATCCTCTTACGGTTATTCTCAGGATTTCCGGGTTCTGCCAAAAATACGGTGTCATCTTCCTCCTGGTACATCCAAATATTTACATAATGCCCTGGCGTATCCCGCCAGAAGGTGCTATCATTATTGCTGCTAACCAAAACTATTGCCGACTTCATCTGTGCCATCTCTTCCCGGAATTCTTCATAAGTTTTGGATTTGCGATAGATATTGCAGGAAAAACCGCAATAATTTAATACTTTCTTCATCGGTTTCCAATCAATTGCCCCTGCCTTTCCGCTTGGCCTATAATCCGTAACAAGTATGGCATATTCATACATATCCCAAGGCGATACCTCATAAGGAGTGAGCGTATCATAAATATTTGCCAGACAACATAAACCGCAGCCGAACCCTCCAAAGGGATTTCCTTCCACTCCAAATTTACACCATTCCCCAGACCAGGAAATCTTTTCTTTCCAGGATTTTGGACCTTGCAGGAAACTGTATATTTCTTCCTCCTCCATACTAGAAACCTGAAGCAATGCCTGCTTGTCCTGCTCAGAAAATATCTGTTCCAGATAACCATCAGATCCAAGATAAAACCCATTTCTCTTTGGCTTTATCTCTTCTACCTCTTCGATCTCTTCGTTTTCTCCTTTTTTCTCTGTCTGGGTAATTTCCACTTTCTCTGCGTCATGTTCCGCAAAATTCACCAATAACAGTAAAAACACGATCCCCCACAATGCAGATAGGTATTTTTTCATTATGTTGTCTTCCTTTCCAATTGTGCTTTTATTATGGACAATTACTCAATATTTTATCAATCTCTGCCAGCAGCCGGTCTTTTACTGCCGGTTTCAAAAAATATCCAGCAGGCTTTAATTTCAATACCGCCTCAATATTGGCACGGTCATTAATCGCAGTCAGAAAAACCACGGGAATATCTTTCATCTCCTCGTCCGCACGTATCATTTCCAGCGTCATTCTTCCATCACAGATGGGCATTTCATAGTCTAATAAAATCAAATCTGGACGTTTTTTTCCTATGGAAGTCATCGCCTGTGCTCCAGAAATCGCCACAGCGACTTCATAGTATTCCTGCAGCATGGCTTTCATCGTCCGCAGCGTGGTTCCATTATCATCCACCACTAAAATCCGTTTCCTGTTGCTTGTTTCCATTTTTTCTTCTGCCGCTCTTTCTTCTACTTCTTTTTTATCTAGGCAAAGCCTTCTGCATACTGCGTCCATAATGGTTGTATTTTCTACTGGACGGATTAAATTTTCAAATTGTCCATCTTCATAATATTGAAAAAAAGTTTTGCTCTCCTCCTTTGTTCCGATTGTCAAAACTGGAACCTTCGAATATTGGTCGCTTAACATAAAAAATATAGAGGTATCAATATCGTATGTGCCAATCAAACTAATCAGCACCAAATCAGGATTTACAATTTTCAGCATCCCCTCCAAAACCCCTGCATTTTCTGAACAAAGCTGTACATGAAAAAATTGTGACAAAAAGGTGTTTGTCTCTTTTACCACACTGTTTAGCTTTCCTATTAATAATATTTTTTTCATTTTTTCCTCCTCTGCCGTACCTGCTATGGTTCAAATGGGGGCTGGTTGAATCTTTGTTTCAACTGCCTCCAGACCCGAATTACTTTTCCATCTGTCCAATCAGCAGATCCGCAAGTCGGTCTGCTTCCTCTGAATCTAAATTTGTCACTGCCTCCGCAAGTTTTTGAATATTTTGATCCATTTCCTCTGGATATTCGTATTCTTGCAATTGGCTCACCACCTGGTCTGCCTGGTCAATATCCATCTCCTGCATACTGTACCGTGCCATTTCCACAAGAGCCTGGACTACAGAATAATCTTTTACTTCTTTTTTTGCTGTAGTTTCTATGCCAAAAACGCCTTGTAATTTGTGATGATAGCTGCGCCACTCATCCAAAAATGGTGTGGTAACAGACAGAACCACATCTATTTTACCATCTCTTGCTGCATATTCCAAGATTTTTGCAATCCCCGCTAAAGGCATAATTCCTACCGTTGCGGCAAGACTTTTCATCCCATGCACTTGAATCCGGTATTGGTCTAACTGCCCAGGCTCCGTAACCTGCCTATAAGCCTGTTCCAAGCGATTTGCAGAAGAATCAATCTGGGCATAAAACTCTTTTACTGTGTATTCCAACAAATCCAAATCCGGCAAATGCATCCAGGCATACTGCCAGTCTAAACCATCCACCGTTGGGAGTTCTTCTAAAATATCCTCCGGCATCCCCTTTGCTTCCTGCAATACAGCCGTCTGGGATTCGCTTGCCGCAGCTTCCTGCAGCAATTCCTGGGGCAGCATTCTTTTTATCATATTCTCAAGTTTTTCTGGTACAATGGGCTTGGACAAAAAATCATCAAACCCCTCTAAGAGATATTTTTCCTTTGCCCCTGATACCGCATTTGCCGTCAATACCACAATGGGCGTATCCTGACATGGGAAATTCGATAACTCTTTGATATAATGGAGTGTCTCCACGCCATCCATTTTAGGCATCATATGGTCAAGAAAAATCAGGTCAAAATGATTCGTCTGTACCAGTTCCAGACACTCTTCCCCTCCCTCTGCATCTGTCACCTGAATTTGTGTCTCTTTCAAAAGATTCCGAAATACTTTACGGTTGACAGCATTGTCATCTACCACCAAAACCTTTGCCTCTGGTGCACAGAACCTGGTATCATAATTGTAATTTTCTGCAATTTGATGTACCCGTGACTCAAAATCTCCAATTGGTGTCTGGTCCACAATCTTTTGTTCCAATTCAAAATAAAATTTTGACCCTTCTCCATAGACGCTCTCAACCTGCAGCTTGCTGCCCAACAGCGCCAAAAGTTGGATGGTAATACTCATCCCAAGCCCGGTGCCTTCAATATTACGATTCCGATCTTCTTCAATCCGCTCAAACTCTGCCGACAATTTCGGCAAATCTTCTTCTTTGATTCCAATGCCAGTATCCTCCACCTCAAACTTCAGCACTGCTGTCTTTTCCTTCTTGCAGCATTCTACCCGCATCCACACGGTTCCCTCATGTGTATATTTCACAGCGTTCGTAAGAATATTTGTCAATACCTGGCGGATGCGCACATCATCTCCATAAAGCCGGGAAGGGATTGCATGGTCCACCTCCAGTTCAAGTTTAATATCTTTATCTTTTACCCTCTGTGATGCCATACTAGCCAAATCATGGATCAAACTGCAGACATCGTATTCCACTGGCACAATCTCCATCTTCCCAGAATCAATCTTGGAAAAATCCAAGATATCATTAATCAAAGACAACAGCGTCTGGCCAGCCATATAGATATCCATCGCATAGCCTTTTATATTTTGCTCCTTTGATTCCCTTAAAATCATCTCATCCATGCCAAGTACGGCATTGATCGGGGTACGGATCTCATGGGACATCCTGGCAAGGAACATCCCTTTTGCCTCATTTGCCGCCAACGCCTCATGCCTTGCCGCATCCGCTTCTTTCTTCGCCTGTGCCAACTGCATATTCTGCTGTTCTGCCACTTTTACCTTTTCTTTTAGAAGACGTGCATTTTCCTCTGCATTTGCCCGGTACTCTTTGGAAAGCTGCAAAATATGCATCACAGCCATCATAATCCCAAACACTGTCATACTATATTGCCCCGCTATATTTCCACGAGGATTTTGGAAAAATAAATTCATAATCATATTCGCGATTCCTCCTGCCAGCAGCACAAGCATGGACAAAACAGCAAACAACGTCTGGTAACGCTTATTTCTATAATCATATTGTATCAGGCTGGCAATCGCAGCCACACAGACCACACCCACTGCCGCTGCAGATATATTTATCATCTCTTCAAGAGTTCGTATGCCCAGCATCTGCAATAAGATCTGCATCACTGCATTCCCGCTGACCCCCCATAACAGCACAGAAAAACGGTAGGGATATACCGTATGCAGGTTTCGTTCAAAATATAATGTCAAAAATAATGGCAGCAGCAGCACCAAATATTCCTGCATCTCATACACTTCCTGCACATCATAAAAAATATTTAGCGTATCTGTCCCAATAAAACAATACACGCCCGCAGCCAGCCCAGTTAACCCCAAAAACAGCTCTCCCCTTGCCGGCTGACGTGTATAGCGCCGTATGACCGCAAGCACAAACATGATAATTGCCATAAGTACAATTAAGAGACAACAGCCAATATCAGCAATATTATTTCCAACAACCCCGATAACTACCATGTCACGTGTTTCGATTTTAATATCCCCAAGAATTGACGCCTCACTCCCAGAAGGTGAAGCCAGCTCAATCCACAGTTCTCCACCTTCAAACACATTGGGAAGATTTACAAAATTATCATTATCCTCAGGCAGCTTGCCAGATGTATATTCTTCAACTCCATATTGGTAAATGACCTCGCCATCTATAACTACACGCACCATACTGTCTGTAGAAAAAAAATTCAGCGTCAGCCCCGCATATGCTTCTGGCAGCGTATTTTTAAATATAATTAAATCAAAAGGGTTGCTCTGTCCCTGATAAGGCAAGCTCACATTCTGGCATTCCTCTCCCGCCAATGCCTCCTGGACTACCTCTTTGAGTTTATCATGATCTTTCCATTCTTCATTTGACACCTTTGCATGGTCCACATGGGTCATGAGCCAGTTTTCATTAAAATAATATTCTATCTGGTCTGGAAACATGGACATCCCGTCCTCTTTTTTTTCAAACTGAACCATTGCAATTACCATAAAAACAAGGATAAATAGAATGCAAACCCCTGCTAATTTTCGTAAATTCCTCATATAACCCTCTAATAATGTATATTTTTAATCTTTATGTTTTAACCCTTATGCAACAAATACATTTCCATATTATCACAACTCACTGCATTCCTCAATATTTGTTTCAGTAATTGGTTATTCCCAGAAAATTTTATCTTTTGAAGGCTTGGTTTTGTTAATCGAACAAAAGTTCGTTTCACGCACCTCCGCGACCTTTTTTTGCTAACGCATCTTTTGTTCCGCGCCGTGCACATTTGTGCAATAATCGTTTCCTCTTGTGCGCGTGCGCATCCTGCCCGGAGGGCTTTTCTCATATAGGAAACCCCCATGCTTCTATAAAGCACCACGATAAATGAAACATGGCTATGAATTTACGTTCTGAAAGAGTATACTTCATGTATGCGGCAGCGGTTGAACGAATTTTGGGCATGAAGCCCGTATAGGAAACTGATTCATGAACTCCTCATTGCACCACGAATTATCCAGCCATAGGTAGAAGGACGTAAAGGAAAATAATAGGGGGACAGGCGTTCACGCCGTAGATTTTTGAAATGGGAGGAATTGAACATGGAAAAAGTATACGAGCGCTGTTGTGGCATAGACGTGCATAAGAAACTGATTGTGGCGTGTTTTCGAAATGGGACGTCTAATGAATTAAGGGGGTTGGGACCACCACAAAGGAACTCCTGAAAATAGCAGGCTGGCTTATGGGAAATAAGTGTGAAATGATCGCTATGGAAAGCGCCGCGTCTTATTGGAAGCCTTTGTACAACGTTTTGGAAGACATAGAAGGAGCGATGTCGCCGCTGCAGAAAAAAATGATGAAAGAATTGCTAAAACATATCAATGGGTTAGATGGGCATGTAAAGGAATTAGATCAAGACATTGATACAAATATGGGGGGCGGTTATAAGCCGGCGATAGAAGCATTGGATAAAATACCAGGGATAGGCAAGGATGGGGCAAAAGCGATACTGGCAGCCATTGGGATTGAGATGGGCCGTTTTCCAGATGAAGGGCATTTATGTTCCTGGGCAGGGCTTTGCCCAGAGAATAATGAAAGTGCCAAGAAAAGGAAAAGCGGAATAACAACAAAAGGAAATGCGCTGTTAAAAACAATATTGATAAATTGTGCCCATGCAGCGGTGGGGGTAAAGGGTTCCTATTTTTCTGCACAGTTTACAAGGATAAGCAGTCATAGAGGAAACAAGAGGGCGTATGTAGCATCAGCCCATTCAATGTTGACAGCAATATACCACGTATTAAAAGAAAAATTCCCGTATAAGGACTTAGGGTGTGATTATTATAACCAGTTTAACCGTGAAAGAAAGATAAACGCCTATCTGAAAAAGTTAAAAAAACTTGAATGGGTACCGAATACTCAAACGCAGACCGCCACAGCCTGAAAATAAAGTAAAAAATATCAGGGATAGGGGAAGTCTGCGCTTTTTTGGCTAAACGGAAATTTTGCCGCGCCGCGCACAATTTCGCAGCAATCATTTCCAAATTTGCGCGTACGCATATTTATTTATTTTTTCTATCATAGGAAATGCATATCATTTCACCATATGAGGATCTAAAAACCTTCAAAACAAGAATAGTTCAAACATTCCATCTAAAAATCCCGAATTTCTGTCCTGTTTCGCTTTGTTATAAATCTAAAGTTGTAACCTATTAGTAAGAACAGTTTGTCTGCCAGCTTGATTATTTCCTGTCTTGATAAATAATACGTCAATGGTTCAAAATCTTCAAAACAGTTATTCAATGCCAGCTTTATGGGCTGCTTCCTTACAACACGGCAGATATGCCATTCCTGCCCAAAACCCGCGTCGTATGCAGTCCTTCCTTCCAATCTTCAAATAAGTTATTTCCGCTTCCATGGTAACGATATATTCCATGTTATCTGTGAAGCCTTGTCAGCATCTCCACTGTGGATGGATCATAATGGGAAAAAAACAGGCTTTCCTTTGTATCCAATTCCCGTATTGCCGCCATATCCCCCTCATCTAAAATAAAATCAAACACATCTATGTTCTGGATCATGCGTATTTTATGGGTGGACTTCGGAATTACTATCACACCACTCTGGATCAAGAATCGCAGGGCCGTCTGAGCAGCACTTTTTCCATATTTTTTTCCAATCCCCAGCAGCACGGGATTTGTAAAGAAATCCTTACGCCCTTCGGCAAATGGTCCCCAGGATTCATGCTGCACACCATATTTCTCCATGTACTCATGCGCCTGTACCTGTTGCTGGAACACATGGGTTTCTACCTGATTGACAGCCGGTTTTACTTCTACAAAATTGCAAAAATCAACCAGACGGTCAGGATAAAAATTTGACACGCCGATAGCACGGAGCCATCCTTCTTTGTAAGCATCCTCCATTGCTCGGTAAGTCCCATAATAATCATTAAATGGCTGGTGGATGAGCACCAGGTCAATATATTCTGTCTGTAGTTTGCGCAGGGAGTCTTTCAGGGAAGCTTTTGCCTTTTCATAACCACCGTTACTGATCCATACTTTTGTCGTAAGAAACAGTTCTTCACGGGGAACGCCGCATTTGCGGACAGCATTGCCAACTGCTTCTTCAGAGAAGTGTTGTCAAGTGTGTTTGTAAACTTTTACTAAAAGCAGAAAAATCTGCACAAAAACAATCCCCAGATTCTTTTCATAAACTATGAAGATTTCAAATTGATAGTTCTCTTAACACAAAACCTCTATAACAAGTCCAACTAGAAAATTCTCATTTCGCCACTTTTAATGTAAAAAGATATCTTAGCTTCTTCAAAAGCTCTTTTTCTCTTAACATGCAATTTTTCAAATGCTAAAACAAGCTTTACATTATCTAAAAAATCACAAGCCTGAGAATAATTACTCTTGATATTTTTCAATGTTTCATTTTCATCAATTTCAGCAAATATATAGTACTTATCTTCAATATAATTCAACCGCAAATTTTCCATCCCAAATGCAAATAGTATATCTCTAACACCATTTAAGATGTTCTCTTGTATTTTATTGATCTCACTGCTTCCAAGAACACTATTGACAAGTAACATCTTTAATATTTCTTCAATGTTATCTAATCGAGATTCAAGATTCTCTTTTTTCAAGTTCATCACCCCTATAATAAATCTAAATATGCCATGATTATATATTTGTCCGTGAAACACGGGGGTTCACCATGTTGCAAGGAATCCATGCAGCCACCCTGGCATTTTGGCAAAAAGACGCATTTTTGACACTCTTTCCTTTTTCCTGATTGCTCTCTTTCAATAGTAACTATTTCTGTCTTTATATTTCCTATAGATTGTTGTTCATGTCCTAGCATATGCTCACATATGAACACATTCCCACTAGCATCAATTGAATATGCATTTTTCTGGAAATAATAACATGCCTTTGTTCTTGGTAATCTATACAGGCATTCGTTGACATTAAACTTTCCTTGACCTATTTCAATCATTTCCTTAATAAAATCAATTTTTTCTTTTTCAGTTAATGGTTCCTTCGCACCTGTCAAAAAAGCAGGATAGCACTTAACTCTACTATTATCTTTAAAGAGTTCATTTATATCGGCCACTGCATTTAAAATGCTTTCCCGATTATTTCTATCGATATTCATCCTCAATTGAACACTTATACCTTTTCCTGCCAATTTACCAATAGTTTGCAAGATTCTATAATAAATAGCATTGTCTTGGTCTACATATTCTTTTCTGAAAAAATACTCCTCATAGCTTCCATCCAATGTAATCTGAATATCTTGTATTTTCCACTTATTAATCATTTTATCAATTGTGGTATCGTCGATCTTGCTTCCATTAGTAATAATAAAGGCTGAAAATTCAATTCCAGCATTTTCCAAACTTTCCGAAAAGCAATCCATCCACTCTTGATTCATTAAAGGTTCACCGCCAAACCATGTTAAATCTATTCCTTGACTGTAATCTAGCGTTTTCAAAAATCTTACTATGTTTTTACAGTCTTCCTGTTGCATTCTTCCACATCTCACTCCGTCTTCATAACAATAGAAACATCTAGCATTACACTCCATAGTCGGTGTAATAGTAAAATGTGGTTTGCTACCAGCATAACAATTTGCATAATCAGTATACAGATTATACTGCTCCAATTCATCAACATTTGCATCAACCCACAGCCCCTGCATATACAATTGATTTGCAATTTGGCAACCAGAATCATATTCTGATAAATAAACATCATATTCTTCATCAGATAACCTTGTTAATGAGTTATACAGCGTGTTGTATATTATATGTCCATTTTTAGAATCACTTACATAATTAAATTGGGACTTTTTGTATTTCCTTTTCATCTTCTATCCCCACATTTATCAATTTATTGAGCCACTCAGTATACTCTTCCTCCGACATATTCTGTGAAAGCCTATTATCCCGTGTAATAGCCAATATTTTCTCGTTAGCGGAAATAATAATCTCCATATCAAATCTCCATATCCTTTAAAAGCAGCTTTGCGATTATCAATCGATTTGCTTCATCCAAAGACAACAAGCCTCTCATCATTTCTTGCATAGCAACACTCATAGTTTCAATGTTTTCAGATACCACTCTGTCCTGATTTTCGGACAACGCAGTCATATTTTTGATTGCATAACGAATTTCCTTTAGCCCATCAGAAATATCATTGCACTGGTTAGTCGTTTCTCGAACGAGTTCGTCACTTGCATACCGAACTATTTTCTCAACTTGTTCTAATTTAGACGTAAGATCATCCATAACCAGTGAAGTATTTTTCTCCCCAGCAGTCATTGAATAATCTATTACCTTCTCAATTTCATCCTTCAAATGATTTTCGCACTGCCCAGCAGAATCTTTTAAATTTTCACTAACCTTGTCCAAAGATTTTTGAATAGATTCAAGAATCACCTTTGTCTCATTTTGAGAAGAATATATAATTTGATCGTTTAACCTTTGTGTTCTGGATTCAAATTCAGTAACTATATTTCTTTGTAAATCATTCAGCAGTTTATTAATATTTTCAATCAATCTAACAAGTTCAAAATAATTGCTGTTATTTCTTTCCCTATCTTCAGCATTAAGTTTTTCTAAACAATCCATCCTTTCAACCAAGACGGCTATTTGCTTTTGTAATGCTTCAGCACTTTGTCGTTGCTCAACAGCTA
This sequence comes from uncultured Lachnospiraceae bacterium, assembly GCA_951801955.1. Taxonomy (GTDB): domain Bacteria; phylum Bacillota; class Clostridia; order Lachnospirales; family Lachnospiraceae; genus Petralouisia. Next base: position 10,192 of record CATOOV010000007.1, on the reverse strand, counting down.
TTTTTTCAAGCTGTACAGCAAAGTCTTCTTGATTCTTTTTTATCTCTTTAACAATAAATTTTGTTGTAATCCACAAGCGACTTTCACCTACCCTTCAACTTCAGCTAACAGTAAATCGCACAAAGCACTCTGATACATATAATTCACTTGTTTCTTTTTCAATTCTGATTCGCTTTTTTCTTTTACCTCCACAATTTCAGTCAATTCCTTTATGGACTCTTCCATACGGGTATCAACTTCCTTCTGACGCGTCTTTATTTCTTTTGAAACTACTTCTGACTGTGCATTTACTGTTTTCTCAATTTCAATCCGCAACTTATTTATAGCTTGTTTTTTTATTTTCTCGACAAATTTTTCAAAGTTTGCCTTTCGTTTTTTTGCATCTCTTTCCTCAAGAATTGTACTCAATTCTTTATCTGTTTGAACCAATCTTGTGTTTAGCACAGAACTAATACATCCTACAACTTGTCTATTAAGCTGTTCATTCTTCTCTCTAATGGCTTCAGTATTAATATTTAACTTCTCACCAAAAAAGGTTTGCTGGTTAATTTTATCAATTTCAATCATAAAAGAATACATTGAACGATTAATGTAATCCATTATATTTTGTTCGGTTTCACTTGATGATTTTCCGGATTTTTCTTTCATCTCGGCTAATTCTTCAGCAATTTTTTTTGCGTGCTGCTCCGACTCTGATGGTCCTGATGCATTACCAACACAACAGCTATCGCTACAAAATAGGTCACTAAAAAAATCTAAAATCGGGTGATTACTTACATAACAACTTCCGCCCATATTCTCACTCATCCTTTCCTTTAAAAAAGCGTCTTGCTTTTGCAATAAGTTTCATTTCATCAGAAAATTTTCTTCCAAAAGGTCCATATATAATTTCATTGTCATTTACCGATTTCGATACTATTGCTCGTCCTTTAATTACTACGTTGTTCCCAACAACAAGATTATTTGAAATACCAACTTGTCCATAAATTGTAACATTATTCTTTATGCATACATTTCCTGCAATTCCTGTCTGTGAAACGATTTTACAATTATCTCCTATTTTCACATCATGCCCTATATCTATGGCGTTTCCTATCATATTGTTGATACCAATCATGGTATCAGAAATTGTTCCTCTTTGAATGATAGTATTACATCCAATGCTTGTACCATCTCCAATCCTAACGATTCCACATCCATCAAATTTCTTAATTTGTTCATCAACATAATAATGATAGAAACTTGGAACTCCAATCTTACTTCCTGCTCCAATATGTATTTTCTTTCCAAGTACAGTTCCATCTCCAACCACAACATAAGGTTCGATAAAACAATCATCCTCAATTGTGACATTGTCTCCAATCATTACCCCCGGCCGAATGATTGCAGTATCACTTATATTACAATTTTTTCCCACATAATATCCTCTCTCATGTAACACATATTGAGTTGGAGTTGAATAATCTTCTAGAATCCCATTATCAATCAAAGCCTTGCATACCTTAACAAAAGAACATTCAATATCTTCAAATGTGATTATTAATGTTTTATCTGTTTGAGCAATTATAGGTTTTGTTAATACAACATCTGCCAAAGTATTCTTCAAATCATTTTTTTTATTTATTACAGCAATGTCCTTCTCCTTGGCTGAGTCAAACCATGATATCCCATATACCTCACAATCTTCTCCAACCATTTCGTATCCCAATAAATTAGTGATTTCAGATACTAACATATTTTTCACCCTAATTTTGATGTGATTGTTTTGAGTCTTTGTTGGGTATTCTTATTAAGACTGGCTAATGCTGCTGTTAATTGTCTCTGAACCTTTTGAATTTCATCTCGGTTCTTCTTTGTTTCTTCAACCTTTTTTTCAATTTCCTTCATATCTGAATGAGAAATTGTTATTCTCTCATTAACAGTTTTCTTTCTCTCACCAGCTACTCTACCCACCATATGCTGTATATCCCCATACAAGTTTTTAATGTCACCATATAATAATTCTGCATATTGATTAACCAGTTCAGTTACAATCACTTTATTTATAATCTGAATATTTGTAAGTTCCATTAATCCCTTTATGTCTGATGGAGATAACATCCCTAACTGTGCATCAGCAAGAGCAATAATATTCTCTGGGATAGGTACCTTTTTATCCTGACAATCTTCGATAGCTGTTTGAATCTTCATCAATAAAATATTAATCTCATTTTTTTGTGAACTTCTTAATGAATTATAATCTCTGCAAAGATTATAATGATAAGATGCAGCATATAAAATGTTACTTTGCGCCATGTCCTTCGTTGGGAAGAATGCCTTTCCTGTAAATGACTTAATCATATAGTTATATCTCTTGTTCCAATCAATTATCACATTGTTTAACTTATCCCAATTAGTAGCTATCACAAATACCTTATTTCTCTTATGCCCCGAAAATGAGAATACAGATTCTACTGTCTTAACTTCCTCACCATGCAAGTCCTCAGCTTTAACACATACCAAAACTGCATTTGCGCTATGAATATAGTCGATGGAGATCTGAGATCTAAAGGCTACAGGATCAAATAATCCTGGTGTATCAACAAACACAACTTGCTTTGGAAAATCTTTAGGAAGTGATGATATTCCAACCTCGATTTCTTTAACAAAAAAGTGAACTGCACTCTGCGACGATGACCATTTTTTCAATTCGTCTTCAATCTCACTATTTTCCAAATCGAACCGCATTTCACCATGTCCTACCCACTTTGATTTATGCTTCTCGGCTTCTAATTCCTTATATAATTCCAAAAATCTTTCTGCATCTGACTGTACGGATTTCCAAAGCTTATCCCACTCCCTTGCTGAATAAAATTTAACTTTAATATAATCCTGTTCACTGCTTCGAAATTTTGTCAATACTGCTGTTTCTGGGTTAGGATCTGTTGATGCATAATTTCTACCAAGCAATGCATTAATCAGCGTAGATTTTCCAGCCTTTACTGCACCTACAAACGCAATTTCAAAATCTGGTTTTCTACATATATTTAAAAATTGATCTACCTTTTCATTTAATTCAGTGGAATCTATTTCCAAGTCTTTTATTCTCAGTAAACTTTGAATTCTTTCAATCTTACGAGTATATGCATCTATCGTATCATTCCACAATATATCAATATGTGGATTTTCTTTTAAGTTTGTCGCTATTCTTGACAGTTTTAATTCTGCATCTCCTGAAATTCCAGCATCCACGAAATCACCTGCTAACAAAAACTTTCCACACTTTGAACAAAAATATTTCTTTGAATCATTTTGACTTCCACATACTTCGCATATTAATGCTCCCATAATTCTTCCTCCTTCATTACAAATCCATCAATCCAACAACATCATTACAGTGAATTGTGTATCCCAGTAAATCAAACTCCCCCTGTATGAGAGTATTACTCTCAAGCTTATATGCGCATCCTTCATAATTTATGCCATAGGTGTCAACCATTAACTTTTTATCACGTAGCAGTTTTTTCGTTACTGTGTTCAATGTATTTTCTAATGAATACACTTTATTGATGTGTTCACCAAAAGCTGTAACAATTGCTTTATTCAAATTAATATCTGAACCTTCAAGCACCTCGAACTCCAGCTTTGCAACTGTTCCCAGATTCTTCTCATTTGCTAATATTTCCATATATGCATTTACATCTTCAGAAACATTAGTTGAACTTATTGGAAATGCCTTGCTTCCTTCTATAAATTGCGATTCAAAGCGTTGGCCGTCATGTTCATATGTATATAGCGCTCTTCTGCCTATAATAATAAAGAATTTCATAAATCAACCCTCCTTTGTCATATGTCTCTTAAATTCCTGACTTGCTATAAGACAATACCATTTTATATGCTTCATTATCATCCAATTCCGGATTAATATTTTTTTCTATCTCAATTAATGTATCTGTTGCCATTTCAACAGTCTGTCTCGATTTATCATTTCCCGACAAATACTGCACAATGGAACCCAATGCTTTGCTTCCATTGAGAATAAGTCCTGATATTGCACTCATTCTATCTACTGTAAATAAAGCCGGATTAGTGGCTGCTAATAGCAGAAAATCCTTTATCGGCCATTGCTCAAATTTATCTACTAAATAAGCGGCAATCATTCCAATACCCATGTAAATCTTCTCATTTTGAGAAAAGTTTTCACTCAATTCAGGAGCATATCCCCAATCATCATGCATTAACTTGGTAACCCATTCCTCTGTAGTAGCAAAATTTTCTGGACAAACACCTTTATCAATTGCTTGAATAGCTCTCGCCCCAAGTTCCTCTACTTCCATATTGGGAATTATACCCAATTCCTTCGCTAATTCCATCATTGCATTTCCAATACTCTTAACAACTTCAATAGCCAATTTTACTGTTTCAATCGCAGTTACAATATCTTTTCCGTTAAGTGGAAGTTGCTGAATTTGAGGAATAAAAGTTTCATTACTAATTGAAATATCCATATTTTTTCTCCTTTACACAAACAGCAATATCTCTCCCCTTACAGAAAAGATATTGCTAAAATCCGTTTATTTCATGCCTTTATATCCTGCAACTTTATCATAAGCCACATTTTCGCTAACACTCGGATCAATTGTTCGCTCAATATCCATCAAAATATCTGAAGCCATATCGACAGTTGTATGATCTTTCGCAGAACCGGTTACATAGTTAACAACCTTTCCAAATGCGTCTGAATCAGCACCAGCTAATTTCCCGATTTCGTCCATTCTTTCTACGGTAAAGAACTCTGGGTTTTTCACAGCAAGACTGAAAAATTCTTGAATAGGAAGTCCTGGGAAACGCTCCACTGTTACAGCTGTTGATACTTCTACACCCTTAAGAACCTTTTTTTGAGAATCCATATCCTTGTTCTTTTCAGGGTCATATCCCCAATCATCCTTTTCAATGTCCTTAACCCACGCTTCATATGAAGAATACTTATCTGGTGTCATACCCTTTTCTTCAGCCTGAAATGCTCTATCACCAATTTCCTCAACATCTCTTTCAGGCTTAATGATTCCTAATGCTTTTGCTATTGATGCAATTGAATTTCCAATTACCTTTAATCCTTGAACTGCCAGCCCTGCTAATGCTAATGCTTTTGAAACGGTAACAGCCACTGTCACTATCACTCCAATTGCTCCTAAAATTAATCCCATGTCTTTTACCTCCTATACAAACCATCTGCATTTTTTATAGTCTAAATCATCATATGTAAGAACATCCTTATTTAATAATCCTAACAAGAATCTTGCTGCATTTTCTGCGAATACTTCATCATAAGCATTACCAATGAGTCTCTCTCTTCTTGCAAAAAACTTTTTCAGTACTTCTTTTTCCGGCTCTTGTAAAGTTGCAAAAACAGGTTGTTTCGCAATCCTCTCTACAATTTTTCTAAACTTATCTAGGTTTTCGGTTTCCAATTGCCTTGTTCTAATTTGCTCTGCCAAGACAAGATAAAAGTCATAATCTTGAACTATTTCCAATTCATTATAAATCGAACCATAGTTTTCTCTATTAAGATCAAATTGGCTTTTTATTATAACTTCATCAATCTCATCTTCATTAGTGTCGGTTTCTCGTTCGACATACACATGAACTGGCTTGTCTGTATCTTCCGAAAATACTATAGCGTGTCCTGGTTCTAAAGCAGATAAGAATTCTTTTTGCTTATCATCCATAAGCATTGTGTCACCAACCGTTTTTTTATCATCCCTAGCTAATATTTTGTGAATTATTTTAGTGTTAGTGTTTTTTAATACTTCTGGTGCTAGTTTATTTGGAATCTGGTCGACAACTATCAATCCTTCGCCGTATTTTCTCACTTCAGCAAGTAAATCCGTAAATGTCTCTACGGCAGTCTTTTTTGAGCCACTATCACCATATTCGACTTTTGCAAGCAACCTGTGTGCTTCTTCGATAAGTGTAAGATGTCTATAGCCAGAATCTCTTTTATGTTCTGCCTTAATCACTGCAGACAATCTTGATAAAATGAATCCCATAAACAAGGCTTTATCCTCTGGTGATTTAAGTTCTTCCATTTCGAGAATTACCTTGTTATAGACTATAAATCTGAAGTCAGTTGAATATGGACAATTCAACATTCTTCCTTTTGCGCCAACTGTTAAATTTGATAATCTACTAACCAAAGAACCTTCATAATCGGCTTGCATTTGAGCACTGAACCCTTTTTCTTTAACTATCTTTTTCATTTCTTCCAGCAATTCCGACATTATTGGAAAGCTTTTTTCCTTATCTTTGTTAAATGGATCATCATAAAGACTGTTCGAGTTAGTATCAATGCTCCATCCCTTATTTTCATAGCACTTAACAATCGCCTCCTCTAAAATTTGTGGCATAGATGCTTCCATAGGAAAAGCAGAAGTAAATGTGGCTTTGACTATATCTATATGAGCAGATATAACTTCTCCCTTAACCAATTCAAACGGATTAATTCTAAATGGTGCAATACTCTCATTTCCTAATGTGAATACATATACATCACCGTATTTTTTTCTGTTCTTTTCTTGTGCTAAAGTTCTATATTCAGTTTTTGCAGGTTCTATTACAAGAAAAGGCACTGCTGAGGCAGCTAAAAGCTTATGGCACGTTGTTGTCTTACCTGTTCCTGTTACCCCGGCTATGAATGTATGCTTCATCATCGAATCCTTCTTCAATGAAAATCTAATATTTAACTTTCTTCCCTTTTGAACAAGTACACCCATGTCAATCGCATCTTGATTTGCGATAGGATGCTCGTTCAAACCGAAGTCAACAGCTTCATTCAGTACAATTCCTGGGACTTCCTTCTGTGGCAATCCTGCAAGAATACTAGCCTCACCCACAGTTAAATATGTAGATATGCCCAATCCAAACTGAGAATCAACAGGCTTACTTAAAAGCGTGGCTGCATCTAGCGAATATTCTTTCATATCATAAAAACCATTTTGGTATGAAACTAAAGCTTTTGCACTAATACGCTCTCTCAAGTTCAGTTCTTGAGCAATCAAAGGGCTAAAGTTTGATTTATCTCCTTGGAAAAGTGACATAATAGATAACTTTAACCTATTAGCAGTTGTTACCTTGTCAGCCATATAAAACAATGATGTCTTAAACATGCCTTTTCCATATCCCTCTTTAATTCTTGGCAACAACTCATCATCAATATACTGCATCAAATCCTGTGCATGCTTATTAGCCATTTCAATAGTAACTGCTTGAGATGTACCTCTATTTTGATTATAACTCCAATTTTCCCCTTCGCTATGTCCTCGACTACTTCCACCGCCTCTTCCAAATTGGTGAGATGTACCAGAGTTCTTTGTTCCGCTACTATTTGCTTTTCCGTTGGATTCAGTATCACTTTCACTCCAATTTCGGTTTTTATCATGAGAGTTTGAAACATTTCTTCCAAAGGAAACACTATCGCCTGTATTCAAAGACTTTTGTATAGTTGCTTTAGAATATACTGATAATCGGTTATACAATTCGTATATGTCATCTTTCACTCGTAATATCTCAGACTGACTAACAGGTTCACAGATAACTACAATTCTCCATGTTTGTCCAAGCATACTATTAATCAACCTATCAATTCCCTGGAAATCAAATTTCTCGCCTGCATCACTCTCATTTATAGATGGTATCCCAGATATTATTCCAGCGCTCTTATAATTTTTTATTTGCTTTATAATCTTTTCTTGCAATTCATCGGAATCTAACCTTTTCAGTGAGCTACCACTAAAATTTCCCTCAAATGCATTTTCAATAATATCACCATAATTAACTGTGGACAGTGTTCTTCTATTGTTCCTATGATTCTTCACAACCCCTATGTGTAATTCCACACCTAAGTTATTGCCGGAAAGTACATAAACAAAATTGAAAGCCTCATTATCAAGCGAATCTAATACATTTTCAAAAGCTTCTCTTCTTGGATACTCCTCGTCATATGATAGCTTTTCAACTTTATAGAAACACATATCATCACTTGTGCTCAAGCCGTCATCTTCTGGATATCCTATATCGGCAATTGGCTCAAAAGGAACGTCCAAATCCATCTTTTGAACAAAGTGAAACAAATCAAATAACTCACTTGTATTTGTTTTCAATCTAACCATATCATTCTGATTTGTCATAACACACTCCTTACATTTTTTCTATTGTAACTTCTGTGGATGACACTATTTGTCACTCATCATCATTTTCTTTACTTTTTATATATTTCCCTGTTCTTATTCTTTCATCTTTTGGTTTCTCTGATCCTTCTGGAATAGCCCAAGTGTTACCAAACTTGATAGCACCTTCAATTCGTCCTTCAAGACATAAAGTATTGATTCGGCGTTCTTTAATCCCCCATTTTTCCGAAACCTCAGAAATTTTTAAATATCCGTTCATAGTTCACCTCGCACAATGCCAAAAAAACAATCCTACCAAAAAAGGAAAAGATTGTGTCTAATAATCAATACTGCAACACGCTTACATTCTACAATCTCTATAGTTTTACATCATATGTTATCACATATTTTGCCTCAATATCAAACTAATCCAATTATACGCATTCATTCGCACAATGTCAAATAAACTATCTCGTAGCAAAGTTACGGGGTAGTTCATTTCTAATTTCGCTACCTTGCACCTTTATCTTGCTGTCTTACTTGATAATCCCTGTCCACTTCTCTTTCTTTCACCATCTGCTCTTTCTGCTTGAGCCTGTCTCTGATGCTCTCGGTATCTATTACCTTTTCTCCATAGGTTTTCTCCCACTCTAAACTAGCAGCTATATAATCAAGATACTCGCTCTTGGCTGCTTTAAATTCCTTATAAAATGCCTGCACAGAATCGAATTTGTATTCCTTCACGATAGATGAAAGCCACTTTTTCATATTTGAAATCTGGGTGTCAATCCCATCAATCTCTTGTTGCAGCTCTTTACGCCTGCCACTCTTAAAAATACCCGTGCATCCAGATAATTCTTTTTTCAGCTTATCCCTCTTTTTCTCACGCTCAAAAATTGCCTTGTTCTGTTCCTTAAGTTTGCCGTCGATTTCTTTTAGGCGGTGATATTTACCTGCAAGCACGGATGGCTTTGGCTGCGGCGGTCTTTCTGCCGTCACCTCCCTCTGGTGCTGATTTACAGGAAGTGGTATCTTCTTTCGTTCCGGCTGATCTAACGGCTCGTCTTTTGTATGGATATGGCTTTCCGTTTCTTTCGGTGATTCTTTTACAGCATCAACAACTTTTTCCACAGCATCCATTACCTTCCGCATAACCTTTGAAATCAAGCTCTCCAACAGTGCAATCGCCGCCCTCACAATATCCCCGAACAGCTCCGGCTTTTTTCCATTCTGCTCCACGGATTCCTTTGCCCTGTCCGTAATCTCCGTTTTCTTTAACTCCAAAATCTCCGCTTCGGATACGCCGCTTACGATTGCACGGTCAACCGTCCTGTTCCATTCCATGCGGATTTCATTGTCTGCCTTTATTTCCTCCGCTTTCGGATTGTTTTTACCGACCTTCTTTGTCGCAAGGTACGGACCGTTTTTATCAAATATGCTGAGCCGATCCTTATCATCGATCACCATCTGATTAATCAAATCCGTATAAAAAACCTTTGCTTCATCCAAAAAAGATTCCTGCTTGAAACGTCCGTCTTTTACGGTAAAAATCTTACGCTCGTATACCTCCCCTTTTTTGATGATTTTACTGCCCTTGCGGATATTTCCGTCATCTTCAAGTATCTCCTTTTTCGTCCGCACATGATGCCCCTGCTCGTCATAAAACATATTCCGGGTGGCAACCTTTTCTGTTGGCTGCTCCAGCCGTTTCCTCTCCGCAAATATCATATGGATATGCAGATTTGTTTTTCGCTTATTGTGGTGTAGCGCAGCAAAACACTCCACGCCATACTTTTCCTTAAATTTGTCCACCATCCTTTTCAGCAGATAGTCATGGTCATAGTGGATAAAACTCTCCGGCAGGGCAATCATTAGCTCTCTTGCCTCGATACACTTCCCGTTCGTGCCGCTTTTTTCAAATTCTGAGCTGGTATAATAAAGTTGTAACACCAAATGGGAAATACATGATATACTCCAATCAATGCAAAGGAAGGTGTTATACATGCCAAAAACAAAAGTCTATGAACCAGAATTTAAAAAGAAAATCG
>CATOOV010000006.1 GCA_951801955.1 uncultured Lachnospiraceae bacterium | reverse complement strand
GACATAGCCGCATAAAATACTGTAAATCCAACTTTTTAAACAAGGTATTTTCACCAAGGGATAAGTGCACCCTTTTTTAGGAGAAAATATTTTTCATTTTTCTATTGACATTTATTAGCTGGACTTTATTTGTTAAGGTTTTATCAAATTTCTTCTCCGACAGGATTTCATGGGTCACGAGCTGCCCGTCAAAGAAAAGAGAAAAGGTGGTAAAAGGCGAATGGGCATTCTGCGCATCCTCCCTGGTCTGGATATGTACGGACCGGAACACAGCGTTCCTGGTCTTTGCCATCTCCTCCAGTATCGGTACATACTTTGCCGTAAAAGGGCATTGGTTTATGTAATACAGCACAAATCCCTCCGGCATATCTTCATGCCTGTCCTTCGTCCAGCCTGTCTTTCAGCCACTTCTTTTTGGACATGACCTGAATATCTTTGTTATTGGAGATCGCACAACAGATGTGCTCCTGATCAATATTTTCGTGTGTCAGTTTTACAAGTTCCATATTCTATTGCCTCCTTATCCTTCGATCTGCATTTCAGTATAAAATGCAAAGTTTAGCCTAACCACCCCTGATAAAATGCGGTCGCCCCCCAAATTGCGCCTACAATCATCGCCGCCAATGTTACAACAATCATGACAGGGTGCTCTTTCATCAGTTTCCCTAATTCTTTTAAATCGTTCATGGAACCACTCCTCCTTTATCCTACAACGGGAATTTCACGCTTCTTTTTTAGTTCTATAAAACTGTATATTCCCAAAATTATATATACGGGCACAACAATATATAATGTCAAATCAGCATATCCGTTTATACTCGAAAAGCAATAAGGCAAAGCGCAGACATTGATAATAAAGTGGAGCATAATCGGTAACCATAAATTATTTGTTTTCTTATATACCATTCCAAAGAACATGCCCATGCCTATCGTCCATACAACCTTGCTTACGATTACAAGCAGCGGCTGATTTAGCACACCAAATATATGTCCAGCTCCGAAAATCACGCTCGATAACACAACCGCAGGCAAAGTGCTGTTTTTACTTTTTGCAAACATCTTTTCAATAAGATTCAGTAATAAGCCCCGCACATAGAGTTCTTCAATGATTGCCACGCCAATATAATACACAACACCTTCGATAAGCACCTTCTCAATAGATGGCTGACGATCAAAAGGCGATAATCCCACATAAAAAGCAAGAAAACCCACTGCAGCAACCAGCACTCCAATGATTCCGTATTTTTTAAGCCCATCGATCAAGCCCTTTTTCCTAAATCCCAAGTCCCATGCAGGACATAAGGTTCTTAAAAACAAATAGGCTACCGATCCTATGAGCAAGAAATTTACCATAAGCGTAAAATAAACAGGCTCTATGTCCGCAACTTGAATATGGACAAAAAACGCGCTTGGAATACCTGTCATATCCATAAACGCAATGACCAAAGTCAAAACTGCTATATAAATAAACTCTCGCTTTTTCAAAGCACTCCCTCCAAATTTCTATCTGTTTCCTTTCCTATTCCTGCAATAATAAACTACCAGCACAAAGGCAAAGGAAATTATCTGTGCCGCCATGATCCGTACAATTTGTAATTCGTCTGCGCCCTTTAGCGAAACGACATGCAGCATATTAGTCGCAACGGTATTGTTAAATAAATGGTCGCCAAGCCCTGCCCACAGATTTCCCGTAATGCGGTAAAGAAGCCCCCATTTGATTCCCATAATTCCGGCAAGGATAATATAACCGATCCCCATCAGGATCATTGCCGCAAATGACATTTTGCCATTCACATAGCTTCTGATCGGCATTACAATGTGCCAGATACCAAATAAAAATGCTGCAATAAAATTCGCCCGCATAAATGGCTTTGTTTTAGAGAGCATTTTAAGAAACAGACCGCGAAAAACACCTTCCTCCATCCATACATTGACGATATTGCATAGTACGCATAATAGAAAGAAAACGAAGTCTGTATTCTTTATTTGAGAACCGGTTAAAGAAAAACTGCTGATATAGATTTCCAAATGCGCAGGATTGCCTTGCAGGTCTAAGAGCCCTAATTCCAGACCAAAAGAAACGGCAAAGCAAACGCTTCCCAATAGCAAGCCTTTCAAAATACCGCTTACAAAACCGTCTCTTTGAAATCCAATATCACGCCATGTAAGATTTATCTTTTTCAATGCCAGCGCCAATAAGATAATCCCAACGGCTTTATGAAGCACATTTTCTCCAATAGCCGTTTTATCTGTTTCAATCAGAAAGTATTCTACGAACCTTACGAACAAACAAAGAGTGAAGATTATCATGCATAAATTAATTGGTTTGCATTTTATGTTTCTTTCCATATATAGCCGCCTCAATCAGCACCTGTTTCTTAATGTGACTTCCTGACAAGCTGGAATTTATCAAGCCAAAAATTTTTTATACAATAGAGTACCAACAAAAATTATGATCGCTAATACAACAATGTTATATCGTATTGATGCTAAATAACAGATATTAAAAGTTGCGTGCATAATGGCAATAAGCAATATATTTCTGCATTGATAATAGGTTATTCCCAAAACAACGGAAACAAGTAATGTCCATATACAAAGACAAACAATTTGTTCCATGCCCAATGAATTTCTGATTATCCACATTGGTATATGCCACACTGCCCAAACGGCACCAACAAAAAGAACACTTTTGATTTTCTTAAAAGGAAGTCGTTCTAGCAGAAATCCTCTCCATGCTATTTCTTCAACAAACGCTGTTATTAGCAGGTATATACAGCTTGTTAATAGTGATATTACTGACAAATATATATTTTTAAATACGTCAGTTTTCACTATGAACGAATAGCAATAAGAAGCAAATATACCTGCAACCATACATATAACCTCTATTAAAATATATTTGATTGTTATTTTCCCTGAAAACATTCGCGTAAAGTATACCTTGATGTTCCGCTCGCAAATCAGCAGAAAAATAGCAGCCATAGCGGGAATACACACATATAAGTATTTTAAGTACAATAATCCATTGGGAATGATAATTCCGTTCTGTTCTAACAATGTAGGTACATAGCATATAAACGACAAAACATATACGACAGAAACCCATAACGTGAGTTTCAGCTTATTTGTGTATCTCACCATCACAATTTCTCCTTGCAGTGCGAAAACCTTACAGAAATCCCGATTTTTAAGACGCTGTTCAATAATGTAATTGCTGCATATATAATCGAATAAACCGCCACAATACGGATCCATTTTTTCTTATTCATTTTCTTCTCCAATCGAAACAATCCGAACAGCCGAAGCCATTCCGCCATCACCATATGTGGGATTTTTTAAAAACTCCTTTGATGACTGGCTTATTTCCTGATGATTTGATATTGCATGAGTTACTTCATTTTCCCAAGAATATAACCTTGCATCTGATATGGCCTCTATTCCCAGCAACGCGTCTACGATATGGTCATGATAGCTGCTAACATGTTTCCTAATCATAAACCGCATAAGTTCCAGCCGCTTATCCATGCTTTTTATATTCGAGGAAGCAGGGGCTGTACGATATTGAATCAGCGGTTGATTGACAATCCCAATCCATGATTCTGGAGAAGTTTCTAACATGCTTAAAAAGAAATCCCAATCTTCAAAACCAGAACGCATAGATTCATCATATCCCCCGCACTGTTTAAAGACATCCCGACGGAGAATATGTGTCGCCGGACAGCAATTTCGAGATAAAAATGGATTTATGTTTCCTCCGTCAGGGCAGACAATGGAATCTAAAGCCCCAAATGTATGCATCCAGGAGGACGCTGCCACCATGGATGGATTGTCGCGAAGCAATCGACTTACCTCCTCTATATATCCGGGTTCCAGTTTATCATCGCCATCCAGAATCAGTACCATTGGTGACTGCGCTTTCTTAATACCTGCATTTCTCGCGGCAGATACGCCCCCATTTTCCTGGTAATATACCATGATAGGAATTGGTAAATCAGACTTTTGTTCCATATCCTTTAATACCCTGATGGAACACTCATCCGTAGAACCATCATCTACAACTATAATTTTTTGCGGCAATATAGTTTGAGCACATAAAGATTTAACAGCTTCAAGAATCATTAGCCCCTGATTAAAACTCGTTATGACTGCCTCAATATCTATTTCAAAACTATCTTTATTTTTATTCATTTTATTTCCTTTCCAAGGCTGCAGCCTAACGCATTGATCCCTATACCGAAACAGAAAGGTTCGTACCGGATTCCGGTTTCGATGCTTCTCCGGTTTTTGTATAGATTACAGGTTCTGTCTTAACAGCATCCGCTGTTTCTTCTACAGATATGCCGTTGTCTGCACCAGTCTGAACCGAATCCGTCTTCTCGTCCAATGCGACCTTTCCACTTTCACTGATGCTTATGGTATCTGTATCCTCATTCCGACTTTCCGCTATCCTCTTTTCTTGCTCCTCGCGCTCTTCCTTGCGTTTCCTGATGGCATTTTCCTGCTCCGTCTTCGCTTTTTCCCTCGCTTCCTTTGCGTCCTCCTTCATTCCTTTTTCTGCTTTCTTTTGATAGTCCTCCGTCTTCTCTGCAAAGTCCCCGACATACCCCATCGCCCGCTCCATAACGGCTGTATCACCTCTCCGCTCTGCGTCTTTATAGACACGGAAGGGGGTATTCAGTAACTTCATATTCGTGCTTGCTCCTGTAAGGCCTTCCATTGTTTTCGTATGCATAATTGTCCCTCCTTTGAATTTTCCTGGCATAATCCTTTTTAAGAAACCCAAATGATATCGCCATTCCAAAAATACCGGAAAACAGTGCGCATTTGCCACCATCTCCCGGTATTAATACCACACTAAAAACTTAAGTCTCTTTTATTCTGATACAGAAGCATTCTGCCGTCTGTATGTATCATTGTCTTTCTGGCTTAACTCGTTTTCTACCTGTGCCAGCTTTTTCTCCAGCTCCCGGATTTTCTTTTCATCCCCAGAAGCGGACTGGATTTGCTGTTCCAGCTGCTGCTTTTTCTCTTTCAGCTTCTTGATTTCCCTGTCAACCTTATCCGTATTTGTGACACATTTCTCCGCCGGCTTTCCCTGGCTGTCTCCGCTTACCTTCGGTGCTTTGCCATCTTCGCTTTCCTCGGAACGGTCATCCTTTCCATTGGCATGACCAGCTTTCGGGTCATCAAAAAAGATTTTCCGGTTGCCGTTCTCGTCCTGGCCTACCCGGTACAGTCCCGTAGGCTTTTGCCCCGATTTTTCACTGCTGATGTATTCATCCCGTGGTTCGGACAACTTACCAACGTTTTTTTCCTCAGCAGCTTTCTCAGCTTCCTTCGCCTTTTCCGCCCTCTCGGCGGCTTGTTTTTCCTTTACCCGCTCTGTGTAGTCGGTGCCGGAATGATCATAATTTCCATGAATCTGCATTGCCATAAGCATGTTCCTCCTTCAAATTGATATTGTCAGGAAACTTCTTTGCAGCCGCTCCCCGCCGCTGGCAGCTTCCTTTTTCTTTTTTCGGTTATAGAAGATAGCATTTTAATCCATTTGCTGTGGGCTGCTTTCTGGATGCTGTGGAATGATCAGCAGCACATGGAGAACAAATACATTCTCCTGTGTCCCTATACTCATGGCGCCGCCATATTTTTCAGCCACTTTTTTTACATTCGACAGGCCTGTCCCTTTTTTGAATACGCCTTTCCCATGGAAGCTGTTCTGAATTTCCATCATAAGGAAATCCCCCTGGATCCGCCCAGACACACGGATATACTTTTCCATACCGGCATCCAGGCTTTTTACTGCATGGATTGCATTATCCAGCGCATTTGACAGGACAATACAGATATCAACATCTCTGATGCCACAGGGGTATGGCAGAAGGAGGGAACAGTCCACATCTATCCCCATACTTTTTGCAATCCCCAGTTTGTTCCCCACCAGAATATCCACGACCGGATTGTTGGTGCTGCAGGGAAATGACATTTTTTCCGCCATATCGTCCAGATCCTCCATATAGGTTACGGCTTCCTCCAGTTTCCCACTCTGCAGGAGTTTTTTTACTACTGCCATGTGGTTCCTGATGTCATGGCGGAAGGACTTTGTCCTGTCATAACGGGCCTTCGCTTCCTCCACATACTGGTTCAAGGAATGTTCCTGCTGCTCCAGCAGTGAAATTTCTGTGCTGAGGCGGAAATTCTGCTGCAGTTTCTTATAAGAGAACAGGATGCAGAACAGACCGGCAAGCCCTAAAAGATGCAGGGCAAGCAGCTGCCAGTGGTTAAGCAGATACTCAAAAGGTTCGTCTTCCGCCAGGATTTTAATCTGGAATTCAAATTCTACCATATTGATGTACTCGCTCATAATGAATATCATCAAAATCGGGATGAAAACCAGAAACATTTGCTGCATTTCCACTGTAATATAGTCGGAAAAATAACGGTACATCATATAATAACAAAAAACGGTCAGGGCCAGTGACACCGCTTCACTGGTCAGCATGAATGCGATACCTGCCGTATCAGGGAAAACAGTAGGCAAAAGCGGGCATAAAAGGCTGATCAGGGATTTCACAATTCCATAGCATAGCTGCATGATCTCAGTCGTCAGAGCCGCATACAGAAGGGAAGACTTAAAATCCCCATGGCAGACAAAAATCCCATATGCTGTAAGCAGAAATACAAACACCACAAATCTGATTATCATGCCTGTCGCAAGAAAATGATCGACAATCACTGCACATACTGCAAACAGGAAATAAAAAGGAGGCCATATTTTCTTTTTTAGGATTTTTGCCAGGAAATAAAACTGGAAGGACATCTCAACAACGCCCATAATATATACATTAAAAAAATCTAAATACTCAGCCATGTTACCTGCCCCCATATGTAAAAACTCTTACATATTCTTCATATACTGCAGAACAACACCGGAAAACTCCTTGCTCCGCAGCCGCGATACGGGAACTTCTTTGCCGTTATCCATATAGGCAGTCCCGTTTTTGTATCCTTTTAAATGCTTCAGATTGATGAGATAACTCCTGTGGCACCGGAAAAAATGGCTGTCCAGCTTTGATTCCAGATGTTCGATCCGCTCATAATAATCAACAACCTCGCCCGATGTCAGATTCAGATATATTTTCCGGTCTATGATCTCGCAGAACACAATCTCATCCTCCCGGATGATACGCCCCTCATATCCCTTTTGCACCAGCAGGCTGTCCTCGCTGGCGTTTTGCATGGAAGTGTAAAGGCGCTCCATGGTCTTCCCAAACTGTTTTTCATCCACCGGCTTGACCAGATAATCGTAGGCCTGCATCTCGAAAGACTGAAACACCATTTCTTTCAGTACCGTGATGAAAATCAGAAACCCCCGGAACTTATCAGCTCGGAGCTTCCTTGCTGTTTCCATACCGTTCATGCCCTTCATCTGGACATCCAGAAACAGGATGTCAATCTGCCCATCATAATTCAGCAGCTCCTCACCGCTTAAAAATGTCCGAAGCTGGATCTCCCTGTTCTTTTTACGGAAAAAATCGGAGACCATTGCCCTTATATGATCGGACATGTGTTTTTCATCATCACAGATTGCAATATGGATCAATGCGCTACCTCCTCGCCATTATATCGTCAACGGCAAAAGAAAAACTTTTGCCGTTGCCTCAGACTGGCATTTTATTATAGCCAGTCCGAAATGCCAAAACAATTTAATTGTTGTGAAATGTTTATCTGCTGCCGCGAAATGCTGTATAAAATCCTGTGAACCACGCAGGGGATTTCGTCCACGGCTTCCGGCTCACCGCTGGTTGCCCGGACAATCGTTTCATAGGGCAAAAGGTTCAGATTCCCCCTTTCTCCCGCATGGAGTGGTGTATAATTTATAGCTATTTTTATAATTCAAAGGGGCGGTAGCACAATTTTAACTACCGCTCTTTGATTACCCATCAACAAAAATGATTTCACTTATCTTTTTTAACTAATCATTGGTCGATAGAAGTTAGTTTTTCCAGCGTTTCAGTGTCGGAAACCATTCAAGCATAATTTTTCTTGCTTCTTCTTCACTCATATTGGGGGTAGCAGCAGCCATATTCGGTACACATACCTCAATCATTTCTTCCATCGTACCATTAAAAGTAAACTTACCATTTTCAAAACAATACTTGCAGTATTCCTCGTTTTTGCTGCCGTCTGCATTTGTTCCGTACAGTTCATCAGTATCTCCCATAGGCATACCGCAGCACTGACAAAATTTCTGATTCATTTCATTCATTTTCGTTACCTCTTTCTTCTAAATTGTGTTTAAAGTTTCTGTATGGCTGTATTGCTATGGTCATTAGTATAACACATATATCTTGACACCTTTTGTCAAGGTTTATTTTTTTATATATTTCTTGTGCTTGTGCAGCTAAAACACCTTTTAAATACTTTGGTTCAATGATTTCAACCTGCGCCCCAAATGAAAGCAGATAACCAGTAAGCCATGTATCAACTGGCATTTCAGCACATACCATCAAATCACCGTTTTTTTGATACTTGATTTCTGTTATATCAAATTCATCATAAACACGATATGCAATTTCTTTTGAAAATAAAAGGACTATCTGATGGTATGCCTGATGTAAATCGTTTTCTATATCCGGGTATGGCCTTGGCACAAATGTATTCTCTAATAGTTCCAACTCTAATATGCGGTTCAATTTGAATATGCGAAAATCCTGCTTTTCCATACAAAACGCTTTCAACTACCATTCTTTTGATTTATAAGATATTTTTAATGGTTGAACGATTCGTTTACTTCTTTTCCGCCAGTATAACCTGTGGCAAATATACTTTGTATTGCTGTTAATACTTCCTGTCTTTCATTTTCGGATAATGTTGCTCTGTCCAAAATAAAATCCTGCAATAAGTATATACCGCCACTTCTTCCTGGTTCAGCGTAGATTGGGATACCCGCACTGCTTAATGCTTCTACATCACGATAAATTGTTCTTGTAGAAACTTCGAATTCAGCTGCTAATTCAGGAGCCGTAGCACGTTCCCTGTCTAAAAGATAATATAATATTTTGAATAAACGACTATCTGACATTATTCCACCTCCCAAAATAAGAATATCATAAAAATCTTGACATAGCTTGACAAGTTTTGATTCTTTTGGTGATATATATGAGATGGATTCCGTAGTCATCGGTATTGTGGTAAAATCTAAACTTTTGGATTTTATCACAATGCTTGTCTTTTGTTCTTTGGTTTCTTTGGTTCAAAATAGCGTAGTGCTGGCGAGTTAATTTAACCTAAGTTAATTTTAACTTTGTGCCCTCATCTGTTCTACCAGGGATTGCTTGTTCTGCCTGCGTACCATCCAGACAGACAGGACTACCTCCATGCCAAACAACACCAGGAGGAATAGCCCCATTTGCAGGAACGGGAACTGGTATGGGACAACCGCACCGGCAAAGGATTGCTTACTGACTTTTGCACAGACTGCCATGGAAAGCGGCATCCCCAGGATTAAGACTGTAAGCGCCGCAAAAAGTGCATGACACATCCCCTCGGTGATACTCATCCGGCACAACTGCTTCCCGGTCAGACCAACGGAGCGCAGGATACTGTTCTCCCGCTTCCGGGACATCTGGTTGGAAAGCGTCGTATTGATCAGATTGACAACGCCAAACAGGAAGATCAGCCAGGAAAGCGCCTGCAGACTTCCAAAAATAATGCTGCTCTGCATTTTCTCATATTCGATATGTGTGGCTATGGTATCCATTCCAAGATTGCTGCGGCCGGATACCAGCTCCTGCAGGCTGCTTTCCACAGACTTTGCTTTCTTCGGGTCGCTGACAATGCTCCAGGAATAGTCAAAGCTTTCAATTTCAGGATGGAGTTCACGAAACAACTCCTCCGGTGCGAACAGAGCCGCTGAATCCATGGCAAGCGCACCATGTCCGTTTGCTGCCTTCGACGCATCGAACAGTCCGGATATGGTAACTGTCACGGTTTTCTGGCCCAGAACCAGCTCCATGGTGGACCCGACATCCATATCAGTATGGCGATTCTGATAACCCGTACTCAGAAGGATGCTGTGGGCATCCACCGGCATGGCGCCGGATACCAGCGCAGCCTCTACATCCATGCGGTTTGAGTCCGTCAGCATGTCGCACATACCGGCCTCAGTGCTTTCGGAAGTCCTAAATTTGCCGTGCAGAGATCGGCGGGTGGCCAGCACATCCTCCACCCCGTCCACAGAAAGGATCTCCTGCCTTAAGTTTTCATTCAGCGGATTGCCTGCAGCCATAATCTCTTCCTCCGGCTGCTCTGAAGACAGATATATCTTTATATCCCCGTCCGGGAAAAACAGCCTTGCAGCCTGCTCCGGCGAGCGTGTCAGGACTATGGAGGACACCACCAGAAGAAGGATCCCGCCCAGGCTTATGGATACTGCAATACTCACTGACTTTTTACGGTCACGCCCAAAATTTGCGAATCCCATGGATACGGGACTTAGTTTCCGGTGTTTCTTTCTGCTGTGTACCTTTTCCTGATCTGTGGAAAAACGCATTGCCTCCAGCGGTGAAATATTGGCAGCTATTTTGACCGGTCTATGAACTGAGACAGATACCATGACCCAACAGACCACCACGACCAGAAGCACAACTGCCCCATAATAACCCCCATGGAAACCTTTTGGAAACAGGATCAAGCCGCCGCCCACCCCTAACAGGATACCAAGCAGGATCCCAATGCCGCCCAGCCTCCGGCTCTCCTTTTTCACGATGCGTTGAATCTGTTTAGGTGTTGCGCCGATGGTGCGGAGCTGTCCATAGCTTTGTATTTTGTCGTTCACAGAGATACGGAAAATACTCTGGATGACTACATATCCACCGGCAATCACAAGAGCGGCTATGCCGAAAATCGTCACAAAATCAATAGACTTGGAATTAGAAGCAAAATAATTGCTGTTCATCCCTACATGCGCAGAGCCAAGCTGTGCGGCAATCTCCCGGCAGCGGGCAGCCATGGTCTCCTGGTCAAACTGCCTGTCATTTTTGAAATGCACATAGGCACGATACCCGTCAGAGTCAAATCCGGTCCACTGCGTCAAGACCGCTTTGGAAACGGCAATGGCACATATATCCGCTTCCTTTTCCCCAACATTAGACAGGATTCCGGTCACAGTATAGTCGCCATGAAAGCTCTCGGTATCCAATCGAACCGTCTCACCAATTTTGGCATTGGAACCGTAAGAGGAGAGAAAATATTCGCTGACAGCGACTTCATTCGCCTGTGTCGGGAGTTCTCCTTTTACCAGCTCCATCTGGCTGCGGGCAATATACATCATGTCGCTGTCGCAGTACACATAGGAGGCGTTGTATCCCTGCTTGGAATGCTCCTGCCCCAGCAGATAGTATTCGCCCACCCGCGCAAACTCCGGCAGGTCTTTTAATGCCGCCATATCGGATGCCTCCACGCCGGTGAAGACCGCCTCATAGGTGTCGGCCACCTGACCCTGCTGGATCTGCGCAATGGAAACGGATATAACCGCTGCGAAGCATATCAGGAACGCCGCCAGGGCGACGGCGATCACTACCATCATATTCCGGCGCTTCTCGCTTGCGAGGCTGCGCTTTGCAAGTTTTTTCACAATGGCGCCGGTATCATTTTCAAAAGGCCATGTCATATCTGCCACCTCCTATTCCGTCACACGAAGCTGCTCTACTACACTATTTTTTCTGCAATACCGGTCAGCCCATTTTGTAAGGACTAATTGAAGCATAAAAACCAATAGAACATATAAGAGAACCGGTCCTACAGGAAAAGTGTAATTTACGAAGCTGAATCCAGGCACATTCCCCACAGCAGAGCATATTGCTTTTCCAATTCCCAGACCACAGATAAGGGAGGTGGCAAAACTGCCAACCGTTTGAAATGCATTTTCAAATCCTATCATATGATAAAGCTGTCTGTGACTTAAACCAACCGCCCAGAACAATCCCATTTCTTTCCTTCTGGAAATGATATTTGTCATACTGGTATTGACCAGATTGATGATACTGAATATGACAATAACTGCTAACAGTGCATATACTGCAATGGAAATTGTGCTGAATACGCTTTTGTATTGCATCGTCATATCTTTTAAGGTCTTCAGGCGCAAAGTATCGCTTGCCAAAACCAGTGAATGTAATTCATCCTCAATTCCGGCATAACCGCCTGTGTTTGCCAGGATCACAAACGCACTGTTTGTATTATAGGGAACCATCTGTTCCATTTCACCTGCTGGAAGGATAAAGCTGGCAGAGCTGTCCCTGTCAAAAACAATAGCAGATACGGTATAAGTAAGACTGTTTCCTGCCTGTGAAAAAGTGACGGTATCGCCCACTTCATAGCTCTTATGCAGGTATTCTAACTCCGGGCTGCCCATGTTAATGACAAGGGAATTTTCCCCTGTATGGTCATAACCCGGCAAATCCCCTGCCATAACCCGGTTCTTTAATTCCTCATAATCCTCTGTGTTCATACTCCGGATTGCCGTTTCCATTCCATCTATCCCGACGCATATCTCCTGCTGACAGATGATTTCATCTACCCCATCAATTGACAAAATATTGTTTTTCAATTCATCTGTCAGCAGATTATTTTCCTGTAGCTGAGTGAGGGAAAACGTAGGTGTGACCAACGCCCGGTTCAGTTCCACCACATAACTTCCCTCATAAGGAAAAGCCTGTTTCGCCCTTTGCCCAGGATCAAGGGAGGACAGCAGAGAAGAAATCCCTATAAACATCATTCCGCTCAAAACCAGTGAAGTAAAGGTCAATATACTTTTCTTTCTGTTACGGGACAGGTTCATAGCCGCAAGCGAAAGCAACGTAAGATGCTTCCCGCTCTTTTTCATCTTTTTTGTTCCGCTATAACTGCTATAATGGAATGCTTCCACAGGTGAAACTGACATGGCAATCTTTGCTGGTTTTAAAACAGACAGCCTTACACAAACAAATACAGCGATTCCTGATAAAAACGCAATCACAATATCTGGAAGCAGCTGAAAAGCACTCCGGTCTATCAGAAAAGATAACACCGCGCCTGCCATACATCCAAACGGAATGAAGTGAAGCGCAAGATAATTTCCTTCCCGTGAAATAATCTGTCTGATTTGCTTCTTCGTAGTGCCAATTGTGCGCAGCTGTCCAAAGGAAACTACATTATTTATTACGGAAATATAAAATATATTGTAGACAACCAGGGAACATACACCGATTAAGACCAGCCCAACAAGCAAAACCATCAGTACCGTCTCTTTTGACATGTTATTGCTGTCAATGTATAAATTATTTACCTGAATATTGTCTGCAGAGAGTCCGCAATCCATACCAACCGTCCGTATCAGCTCTTTCAGCTCCTGATTCGTATATTTTGCAGTATCATAGACAGAAATCATAGCTGCCACAGGACAAGTGGAAAGAGCAGGGTTTTCCCTCACAAAATTCTGTGAAACAATGGCGTTATAAGCAACTCTTTCCCTGTCATTCTCAGCGGTTGTCTGAATAAAACCTGTAATCCGGAAATCTTTTGTTTCTAACTGACGGCTTTCCTGGTTGCGATAATGAAGGGATATTGTGTCGCCAATCCCCGCTTTTAGATTCAGGGCATCTATATATCCCCTTTCCACAAGCAATTCATCCGCTGCCTGGGGCATACGTCCTTCCAACAGTGTGATGTTGGAGAGCTGCATGGTTGTTTCATCAGAACATACCATACCCATTGTGATGCCATTCTCCTGTTCCGTCATGCCCACAGACTGATATACACCCACTTTTTGAATATGGGGTTCTTCTTTCAGCAAAGAGATATTCTCCTGTGAAAGGTTTTGGAAAATTCCCTGATATGCAGTTGATGCCGCATATTCATTTGTAATGTTGTATGCATAAGAAGAAACAAACGCCATAATGGCTGCCGCCATAAAGATAATGATCCCAATCAGACGATTCCTGAAACGGTTCTGTCCAATACGGGCATTTGATAACCTACGGGTAACGGCGCTGGTATCATTTTCAAAAGGCCATGTCATGGTCCGCCACCTCCTTTATCCCACAATCCTGCCGTCCTCAATCCTTACGATTCGGTCAGCAAGCTGGGCAATCTCGTTATTGTGGGTAATCATAACAATGGTCTGGTTACACTCCATGCTGGTACGCTTTAAAAGCCCCAGCACATCAGCGCTGGTCTTGGAATCCAGATTTCCGGTGGGCTCGTCGGCCAGGATGATGGCCGGTTTGGTGATCAGGGCGCGGGCAATGGCGACACGCTGCTGCTGTCCGCCGGAAAGGTTATTTGGCATATTCTGCAGTTTATCTTCCAATGCCAGCATCCTCACAATCTCGTCCATGAACTTCTCGTCTGCCGTGTCGCCATCCAACTCCACAGGCAGGACAATATTTTCATAGACATTCAATATCGGGACAAGGTTATAGTTCTGGAAGATAAAGCCGATGTTGCGGCGGCGGAAGATGGTCAGTTCTTCGTCATTCTTTTTTGCCAGTTCATCCCCACGGACAATAACACTGCCGGAGGTAGGCGTATCCAGCCCGCCCATCATGTTAAGCAAGGTGGATTTACCGCTGCCAGACGTTCCGACGATCGCCACAAACTCCCCCTGTTCCACAGAGAGACTGACGCCATCCAGGGCGCGGGTAATATTCGGCTCACTGCCATAATACTTTTTCAGATCGATTGTTTGTAATACATTCATAATTAAATGCTCCTTTCCTTATCTCTGTCCTGTTTTTCAGGACATACAGGTAATACCCTTGTGGTGTTTCAAGGCTTTGCCTGTTGATAAGGACATTATAAAATCCAAATGTCACAGAAATGTCCGAAGCGGCATAAAAAATGCGGATGAAATGTTACAAGACTCGGACATTTCATCCAAAAACCTGCCACTGGCAGCTTTATCGGCAAACTGCTGCAAAAAAATTCACGCCGGACAACTTGGAATGTCCCTCTGCCATGTGTTATCTCGTAGGAAGCATAATGGAAAATTCCGAACCCTTGCCCGGCTCCGAAACCACTTTGATATAGCCGCCCTGTCTCGTCACGATCTCGCGGGTCAGATACAGGCCAATGCCCACGCCCTGCTGTTCGTGTACTTCTTCCTCACGATAGAAGCGCTGGAAAATAGTGGCCTGATTGTTCTCCGGGATACCCTTGCCGGTATCGGACACACTCAGTTTTACATACATTTCCCATTGTTCTACTGAAATTCGGATGGCTCCTCCGACCGGGGTATATTTCACTGCATTGTCCAACAGGTTGAATACGGCTTCCGCTGTCCACTTGCTGTCATGGGAAAGGCAAAGATCCTCCGGACAATCCACCGTTACGCAAATTCCCTTTTTCTCCGCCGCATATACAATACCGCTGCAAGCTATTGCCAGCGTGTCGATCAGCAGGGCGTCTTTCTTTTCCAGCCGGATTGCCCCGGTTTCCAACCGGGAGGTTTTCACAAGAGCCTGAAAAAGAAACTCCAGTTTGTCCGTCTGATTCCGGATGCCCTGAAGGAACTCCCGCTGTTCTTCTTCTGTGACCGGCTTTGAAAGCAGCGTGTCCGTCACCATTTTCAGGTTGCTTACCGGTGTTTTCACCTGATGGGAGACATCCGACACCAGCATCTGCAGCTCCTGCCGTTCCTCATCCACCTTCCGCCGGTTCTCCTGCATGATCCCATATAACCGCGAAAGACGGTAGCTGATACGAGCAAAGAGTGTTTCACTGTCTGCAGCACGCACAGGCTCTCCGCTTCCGCTTATCATCTGATCCATTGCCTGGCACAGCTCCCTGGTAAATACGGAAAGCCGTTTGCCAAAGGCAATCGTCAGAAGGAACATCCATACAAGGGCACAGAGCGTCAGAAGCATGCCGGAGGCCAGCATCCATATCTGTCCTGTCACCGCGAAGAAAACCGCGCTGATAGCCAGCATGGAAACCGCCATACCGCCGCTGACCAGCAGGAATATCCTTTTTACAGAGATTTTCCCCAGATTCATTTTCTCTCGCCTCCCATCCACTGATACCCAATTCCATAAATCGTTTTGATATAAGTATCGCCATCAGCCTCAATCTTGCCCCGGATACGGCTGATGGAGGTCGTCAGGGTGTGTTCGTCCACATAGTTTTCATCCACATCCCACAGCCGCTCCAGAAGGCGCTGCCTAGTCAGGATCTGTTTGGGGTTTTTGCAGAACAGGTACAGCATCTTATACTCCATGGGGGAAAGGGTAAGGGTCTTTCCATTCAGCGCAGCGCTCTGCTCAGAAAAGTCCAAAAACAACCTGCCGTCATCATAGAAATCCTTTGTAAGCCCCCGGTGTTCCAGCATAGCGAACATGGCCCGTATTTTCCGCAGCAGCGCCCCAACGGAAAAGGGCTTGGTGATATAATCCACCGCCCCAACTTCATACCCCCGGATCTGGTCGCTCTCCTGGTCGTTGGCAGTCAGGAAAATCACCAGCGTGTCAGGGTTCTCCGGCTTTATGAGCCTGCACAGGTCATAGCCGCTGCCATCCGGCAGGTTAATGTCCAGAAGTACCAGGTCATATTCCGTCTGCATCAATAACTCGGTGGCTGTGCCTGCATTCAGAGCTGATACGGTATCATAACCCTCAGAGATCAGGTTGTAAGTCAGTGTTTTATTTAAAAGGCCGTCATCCTCTACCAGCAAGATCTTTTTCATATCCACACTCCTCTGCTTTTTTTACATAGTATAACAAGCAAATGTCCGCGAAATGTTACAGCGGGCAGATTTTTGTTCATGATAATAAAATCCTCGCAAAGCGTGGGTTCTATTATTCATGACAATAGAATTTTCGCAAAGCGTGGATTCTATCATTTAAAAACAAAAATTTCTTCAATAGGGGCTTCTACAGCCCTGGAAATATCAATTGCCAGCTTTAATGACGGATTATATTGCGCTTTTTCCAGACGCATAATTGTTTCCCGGCGCACGCCTACTTTTTCTGCCAGCTGCTCCTGTGTCAGTTCTTTCATTTGCCGGTACTTTTTTAATCTGCATTCAAATTCTGCCATATCCTATTCCCCGCCTTCCTCTGCCTGATCGTCATGGTCATACCGGAACAGCAAATATTCAGAGAGGAAAATCCCCAGACCTAACGCAAGGGAAAGAATAATAATCGCAGCAATCAGGGTGTACTCAAGGTTTCCAAAAAGTTTCCCCTGACAAAGAATAATCAGTGCGGCAATCATAACCCCAAAAGTAATCCTATACGCTTTCAGCTTAGCATGAGCAATGTTCTCACGGAAACGCTCATCCATAAATGTCCCTGACATCTTTCCTTCATAGTAAAAACCAAAAAAACCGAAGAACAGGAAAAACGCAAACGGAAAAACTGTACCATCCACAGGATATGTCCAGAAACCGGCAAACCCCAAGAATCCCAATACTCCCAAACACCCCAGCTTTGGATTTATTTTACGGGTGACACCCGTTTCTACTGCTTGTCTCTGCTTTTTTCCTGCATGGATAAAAAGCATGACAAACAGTGCAACAAGATAAACACAAACAAGAGAAAGCGAAACAATCATCGGCAAATCCTTTATGTCAAATACATAATCCTTAAAATCCATCGGAACTACCAGACGGGAATCATTATAAGCTACCGCGTACCATGACGAAAGAAGCACACTCAACACACAAAGTATCCCACAACCAATCCAAATTTTCTTTTTATTTGTTTTCATCTTAATCCTCCTACTATTGAGATATATTTATCTCTTTATGCGATAAATATATCACTTATTTTTCTTTGTGTCAATAGTAAAGAGATAAATATGTCGCATTATTTATCATGAACAATAGAATCCACGCTTTGTGAGCCTTCTATTGCATGAATGAACAACGGGATGCACCGTTGCCTGCACCCCGCCTCTTTCATCCTATATTCATCAGCTAATATCACGTTTCTGATATACCTTTACCGCAATCCGGTATGAGATAAAAAACCAGATGACAGAAATGATAAGTACGATATGGAAAGCCAGAAGGATATTCTCCTTTACAGGAAAAACCAAATTGATAAGAAGAACAAGCCCCGTAATAATCCCTGTTGACGCCATAAATGACATCATAAAGACAATCTGCGATTTCTCCGGGTCAAACAAATACGCGCACGGCAGACTGATGCCGCCTGCCAACAGGGTAGCGCTCATTCCGATAGAGCCATATAGTAATAGCGAGTGAAGCGTGATATCCATACCAAAACAGGTAAGCACGACACAGGGAACCAGCGCTGTCAGCATCCCTAATATGGCAAGCAGGATATAAAATAAAAACTTCTCACCAATGATCTGGTTTCTCGATACTGGCATGGTAATGACATTTTTGTTCCACTTGGAAGCCGCATCACTGGTAATACTGATAAAGGCTGCCGTTGTAGCAGCCACCGGAGCCAGCACCAGAAGCGCGCTGGTTTCCAGCAAAAAAGATAGCCCAAAGCCCAGAACAACCAGACTGACGATCATTACAAGGATATTGCTCCTGGCAATATAGAGATCTTTCACCAAAACACCTTTCATCACTTTTCCCCCTTTACATATAGAAGCATAATTTCATCAATCGTTGCCGGAACAACCAGGGCTTTCGGATATTTTTTCTGCATCCTCTCCCGGTCTGAAACCAGTATCTGCCATTCATAGTCCATCTTACGGTATGAGATGATATCGGATTTATCCAGCGCGTCAAACTGCGCCGCACCGCACTTGATGATGCCATACCGCTCGATCAGTTCGTCTTTGGGTTTCTCAAAAACCACTTTCCCTTCATGGATAAACACGATATAATCGGCAATCTTTTCTAAGTCACTGGTAATGTGGGAGGAAACCAGGATAGAGTGCTCCTCATCCTGCACGAAATCCAGCAGCATATCCAGAATATCATCCCGGACAACCGGATCCAGGCCGCTGGTGGCTTCGTCCAGGAGCAACAGCCTGGAATGATGGGAAAATGCAACGGAGATTGCCAGCTTCATCTTCATTCCCTTTGAAAACTGTCTGATCTGCTTATCGACCGGCAGGGAAAACTGTTTCAGCAGGCGCAAATAAGCCTGTTCGTCCCACGTCCTGTAAATATTTTTCATAACCCGGTTCAATTTCCGGGGAGAAAGAATTTCCGGGTAATTGCTGCCATCGAACACGACGCCGATCTGTTCTTTGACATCCCCGTCCAGTTCCTCGCTGTCCAAAATGGATACAACACCATCTTCCTTTTGAATCAGCCCTAAAGCTGCATTGATGGTTGTGCTTTTTCCTGCGCCGTTTTCTCCAATCAGTCCAACAATGGACCCACTGGGAACGGTAAACGAGACATGATCCAAAACAAAATCCTGATAAGTTTTGGTAAGGCCTGATACCATGATAGCATTTGTCATCGCTAATCCTCCTCGTACAATAATGTTAATAAGCTGATTAATTTATCAAGCGGTATTCCGCTCATACGGGCAATTTCTATCGCATCATTGAAACAGCCCTCTATTTTTTTCTGCTGTTCTTCCAAATAGAAGTCCTGATTCCTCACAGATACATAGCAGCCTTTCCCAGCTGTCGTCTCAATAAAGCCATCCTCCTGCAGGATGTCATATGCCTTCTGCACGGTCAGAACACTGATCTGCAGCGATTTTGCAAGGGAGCGGATAGAGGGAAGCGCTTCCCCAGCCTTCAGTTCGCCGCTCATAATCTGCATTTTTATCTGTGACACAATCTGCTCGTACAGAGGACGACTTGCCTTATTACTTACAACAATCTCCAAATCGTCACCGCCTTACCGTATTTTACTGTATTATATAAACAAGTATAGTATAATACATTGCAGAACAGTTGTCAAGGCAGTCCCGGAATAATCACAGTTTAATATTGATACCGCTTTCGATATTTTAAAAACATGAAAGCACACAGGGCAAACGCCATAAGCTCCGTTGCCGGTGTAGCCAGCCAGATGCCGTTTACCCCCAGCAACGCAGGTAATATGAGCATGGCAATCATCATAAATACAAAACAGCGCGAAAAAGCAAGGACTGCAGAAACACCCCCATTGGACAAAGTCGTGAAAGTCATATTCCCCTTTTACGCTGTTCAGATACTGGCGAAGTATCGTTTCCCTGCTCATCACATTTACCAGCGCCGTTTCCAAGCCCGCCAGTTCGATATTTGCCGGGATGAAATCAATCCCCTCTGTATGATGGATAATTCCCTCGCCAGGCTCAACATCTTCATCATTGATGACTTTCTCCATGATATTCACCAATGTCACATCCAGCTCATCTGGCTCCGCTATCCCCAGGCCCACCGCCATGCTGCCCTGTGCGTTTGCCTCCACCAACAATACTTTTTTGCCTGCCCTTGCAAGCCCGATCCCTAAATTCACACACGTCGTTGTCTTGCCGACCCCGCCTTTCTGGTTTGCCACCGCGATCACCCTGCACATAAATACTTTCCTCCTGATTCTCCAATCTATTTCTCTGTTCTTTCCACTTCCGCATATACACGGAAAAATTTATTTGTCCCTTTGTTTGCAAATGGTTCCGACACCGATTTCACATCCACGCCTTCCTGACGCTCCAAAAGCCTCCGGAACCAGTGAAGGTCTCTCTTTGTCCCCTGCATCCTAATTTTCAGTATATAAATCCTCCCAATCCACGTAAAAACAGTATTCCGGATAACGGAGCTTCACAGCCTCCCAAAAATATCTGGCATAGCCGCAGCAGAATAAATCTTCCACCGTATAACAACGGAACTCCTTTAATTGTTCCTCCACATCTTCTGTGTCATAAACACTCGGCGTTCCATTGCAATAGAGGTTAAATGCCATCCGTACAATCCTTGCGCTTCCGCTGGTCTGCCACCCTTCATGCAGGCACTCCGGTTTTACGCATCCTGTTTTAAAATCATAAATCCTGCCTACATTTACCCTTGTATCCTGGTCAATCCCAAGACAATACACCAACGCTTTGTGGTACTCATCCTGGTATCTGCATTTCTGCAGATATTCTTTATAAAATTTCTTATGTTCGTTGTTCTTGAAAGTAATTGTGCGAGTATCTTTGTTTCTTGCACCTACCGCTGTATTCGCTGCCAAAGCTTGTCCTCCCTATCTTATCTGCCTGATTTTTTTATATTCTTGGGAACTACACTCCCAAACCTTTGTGGAATCCGTGTTGCCAGTTACCCAAAAATGGCTAACTGGCAACCCGAATTTGCTTTCCATGCCGACATTTATGTGTTATACTTTTCGTAACGTTGCTTGTCTTAATTTCAGGTGTAGAAAACCTGATGAAATGAAAATGGACTAAGCAGAAACCCCTGTTTTTCAAGGTTTTTCTAACTTAGTCCAATTATAACAGCATCATACAAATAAGGATCATTCCCTTCTACAATCCCCCACTGCATCAAAAGCGCTGCGCTCCCTGTGACAAAAGGAGTTGCCATAGAGGTTCCGCTGCGCACAGCATAACCTCCGCCGGGAGCTGCAGAGCGGATTGCAACTCCAGGTGCCGCCAAATCTGGCTTTATTTGGTTTGTCTGTCTGGTATACCCTCTTCCTGAAAATTCTGCAAGTTGATTATATCTGGCATCATAAGCCGCCACAGAAATTACCTTTTCTGCTGTGGAAGGAATGGTCAATGTCGTCTCCTCCACTGGAAGCAGAAATCCTGTGCCTTGGTTTAACACTGTCTGCCCTGG
The DNA here is from genome assembly GCA_951801955.1 of uncultured Lachnospiraceae bacterium. Lineage (GTDB taxonomy): Bacteria > Bacillota > Clostridia > Lachnospirales > Lachnospiraceae > Petralouisia. The sequence continues at coordinate 58,609 of CATOOV010000006.1, read as the reverse complement.
AAGCCACAAATCATAATTTCCCCATACAATCCGTTCCGGCACCAACGCAATCCGCCACACTCCGGCATCAATATAAGACTTTGCCGGTAAAAAATCAATATAAATTTCCTGATAAAGATTATAGGGACTTGGCTCCCCATAATAGAGCAACAGTTCTGTCTGGTCTAGTACAAATCTCTGAGGACCTTGAATCTGTTGAATAGGTCCAATCTGTCTGCCAGAGGGATGAATCAGCATAATGTCAAAATCATCCACATAAGATTTCCAAACTTGCAGGCTCAATGCTGTCTCATAATCCCCAACGCCAAGTTCGATCTCCTGCACCTGCCCTTCCAGTAATACGCCAGAGGTATGCCCTCTTGCCGCCCCCTCATTTCCAGTACCTACCGAAATACTAGTTTTCCAATAATTGGACATATCATTGATATAACTTTCCAACAATGCTGTTCCGCTGTGGGAACCATAATTATTTCCAAAGCTGATGTTCACTGACATAGGCATCTGAAGCTCCAATGCCTTGTTCACCACATAATCCAGCCCCCGCATAAGCTGGGTAGTCCTTGGAAATCCATCTGGTTCTGCTGTCCCCAGCTTTACCACCAACAAAGGGCTTTCAAATGCCACTCCCTTGTTTACGCCCCCAGACGCCCTGCCATTTCCAGCTGCAATCCCAGCTACATGTGTGCCATGACCAGAAGTATCCCGGCTGGGCACGATCTGAAAACGCTCCCGTTCACTTGATGCTTCCAACGCCTGATTGATTTCTTCCGCGGTAAATTCCCGGTCCAATGTCTCATCATATAATGCAAGAATCCGGGTACTTCCGTCAGCATTGCGAAAATCAGGGTGACTGTAATCAATTCCTGAATCCAGAATTCCTACAATCACCCCTTTTCCTGTCAAATTATAACGTGCGCCCTGAAGCGGCGTGATACATGCCGCTTGTTTTCCCTCCCGCACTACAAAATACATTCGTTTGGGCTTTTCCACATACTCTACTTCCACTGCATTTGCCACCTGGTCCATGGCAGATTCCGGCACATTTAAAATGGCATACTCATTACTGAGTTCTTCCACACGAATCTCAGGATTCTCCTGGGAAAGCCGCATAATATTCCCGGAATATTTTACAATCAACTCCCAACGTTTCTCCTCTGGCTGGTACCCAACGCCAAGATTCAAGGATTTTTCCCGCTCCCTTTCTGTGGCGTCCAACGCTAGATTCAGCAAATTTTCAAATTTTTCACTCTCCATATGGTTATTTCTCACTCATGAATCCAATCATAATCATTAATAGTATATGATTTTGATTGGGATATTCCTATGTAATCAAGCAATAAATCAGTCAAATACCCCGCCGTAAGCTGACGGGGCATGTCTTGGCTTGTTTTTAGCAAATTCGTCCCAAGGGGCGGGGTATTTGCACCAATGGGCACTTACCCTCGCGGCTGTCTGCACTCTGTTTCGGTCCATGCTTCACATGCGCCACTGGCGCGCATAGCACCGTCAAATATCCATGGAAACATGGCTATTTTCCTAAGTGCCCTTTGGGTACATTGTTCACGGGAATAAAACGCTCAATTAGGAGGGTTCAAATCAACTGCCAGAATAAGTTAACGGCTGTACGATACCATCTTCGCCGATTGCAACAGCGTAAGAAATACTCTCTATCTGCCGATATAATTCTGCCGCCTGTTCGCTGTTCATTTCCTGGGTCTTGGCACCAGAAGCATAGGATGCAAGAAGTTGCAGGACTGGTGCCTTTCCTGGTACAACCTGTACCTTCAATAACGCAGTAGCAATAATTTCCTGGTTAAAAATGTAATTTCCCAAACTATAGACAATCGGTTTTCCATTATAATACTCAATCCCTTGCAGAACATGCGGATGGGAACCAATGACCAGATCTGCACCTGCATCTATATACTGGTGTGCAAGCTGGGTTTGATATGCTTCTGGTATGTTCGATTTTTCAATCCCCCAATGTACGTATACTGTCAGGAAATCACAATCCTTTTTTGCTTCCTGTATGGCTTGGCATAATAAACGACTGTCATAAGTACACAACATGCCAGGTTGTTTATTTTCCACATTCCAACCAATTTCCGGAATCACCCTGGATGCCGCCAGAAATCCAAACCGTTGCTGACCCGCCTCAATTATGCAGGGCTGCATCGCACGTGCCTTATCATTTCCAGCGCCTACATAAGCAATTTTTGCATCGTCCAGCGCCTCAAAAGTATCTATCAATGCCTCTGCCCCATAATCCAATGCATGATTATTGGCGAGTCCTACAACGTCAATTCCCATCTCTGTCAATATCTTTGTATAGGAAGGTTCTACACGAAAATTAAACTGCTTATCCGGCGCCTTGACGCCACCTGTGGAAAAGGGGAATTCCTGATTTGCCATAGCAATGTCCCCACCCTTCATTTCCGCCAGCAAATTTTCTGATACCACACCAAGAATTCCATAATTGTCGTAATTATTTTGTATATGCTGACTCAAATAAATATCCCCAGTATACACAAGGGTAGCTCCTTGGGGCTGTTGTGTTTGATGATTCGCCTCTTCCTCTGCGGGATTTTCTGTCCCACCGCTTCCTTCTGCCTGAAAACTGTTTCCTTGCCGATTTTCGTCTTCCATTGACAGGTTTCCTGTTTTTTTATCTTCTCCCTGTGCAGATCCTTTTGAAACCTTTTCTTCGGAGGATTGTCCTGTCTCATCCTCTGGGTTTTTCCTGCGATTCCCATCCTCTGACGGCAACGCTCCCATCTTTTGAGACCTATTCCCTGATATCGTTTCCCCAGCTTTTTTATTCTCCTCCCCTATCGCCACACTCACATCCGTGTCACTGTCTCCTTGTGCAAGGCGCAGCTCGGATTCTGACTGTTCCGATTGGCTTTCCCGCTGTTGCGCTGGATAATAAGCCCAAAAATACAATCCGACTCCTACCAACACCAAAACCGCCAACGAAACCAATGTTGCCCCAAAACTTTTTTTCATCTGTCTCCTCCCTGACTTTTTTCCAAAACCAATGACCAGCCACAAAATGCGCAATGCACAAAACTTAAAAAACTTCATGTATTTGCCTGCTCTGTATATTATACCATTGATTTTTAGCAGGAGCAATGATATAATGCTGACAGGCTTGTTTTGCTGTGAATCAGCAGTCAACCACATTATTTCGCTGGACAACACCTTTCGAGTCTTCTCCAAATGAGATAAAAATTCCAAAAGCAGATAAAAAAGAGGAGGTTTTTTTGTGGCAACATGGCAAATCGTATTGATCGTGATTGCTGTCATACTTTTAGGACTGGTAATCGCGCTTTACATACTTGGAAAAAAATCACAAAAGAAAAAAGAAGAACAGGACGCACAAATAGCTGCTACTGCACAGACCGTATCAATGCTGATTATTGACAAAAAACAAATGAAACTAAAAGATGCAGGGCTTCCCGCCGCTGTTGTAGAACAGACGCCAAAGCTGCTTCGCCGTTCCAAGCTCCCCATTGTAAAAGCAAAAGTTGGACCAAAGATTATGACCTTCATTTGCGATGGAGCAATTTTTGACGGTATTCCTACCAAAAAAGAAGTGAAAGCTGTGGTAAGTGGTCTTTATATCACCAGCGTGAAAGGGATCCGTGCCTCCAACCAGCCAGCCCCTAAGAAATCAAAATTCTGGCAGAAGTTTTGGAACATAAAAAAAGAGCGAGAGGCTAAGTAGCACAAAGCTGCTGCATAAAGGATGACAGGTACAAGACAAGGTATTTTCTTTCTGTGAAAAACCACACCTTGTCTTGTACCTCATCAAGCAAGTAATGAAGTGGATTGCAAATATCCGCTTTGGCTTCCTTTATGCAGCAGCTTTTTAAATTTATACCTTCAAATATCTACCATGTTTAATCATATTCCAATATCTCATCCATATTTTCATGAAGCCTCTGGAGATATTCTTTTATTTCCTCTTTCAATTCCTCATTGCGCAGGGCAAATTCAATATTTGCCTGGATAAATCCTGTCTTGCTTCCCACATCATAGCGATGCCCCTTAAAGTCGTAAGCATACATTGCCTGCTCTTTCGCAAGCCGTTTCAAAGCGTCTGTCAACTGGATCTCTCCTCCTTTTCCTGCGTCCTGGGTTTCCAGAAAACGGAAAATCTCAGGCGTAATGATATATCGTCCGAGCACTGCAACATTGGAAGGAGCTTCTTCCAACGAGGGCTTTTCCACCATATCATTTACTTTATAGACCCGCTCGTCCACCTGCTTCCCGGCAATAATACCATATTTATCTACTACCTCATGCGCCACGGTCTGTACGCCTAAAATCGAAGTTTGATATTCCCGGAACACATCTAACATTTGCCCAAGGCAAGGCTGTCTGGAAACCACAACATCATCTCCCAAAAGAACTGCAAACGGCTCCTCTCCGATAAAATGCTGTGCTGCAAGAATCGCATGCCCCAGCCCCCTCGGTTCCTTCTGGCGGATATAATGGATATTTGCCATCTCAGAAATTTCCCTTACCATATTGAGCATTTCCTGTTTTCCACCCTTTTCCAATTCCAATTCCAGCTCAATGGAACGGTCAAAATGGTCTTCAATAGAACGTTTATTCCTGCCTGTTACAACAATGATATCCTGAATGCCTGCTTCTACAGCCTCCTCAATAATATACTGAATCGTTGGTTTGTCCACGATTGGCAGCATCTCTTTTGGCTGTGCCTTGGTTGCGGGCAAAAATCTTGTTCCAAGCCCAGCCGCAGGAATAATTGCTTTTCTCACATTCATCATTTATTTTCTCCTTTGTCCCCTTATGAGAGCGTAAAAGCTCCCGATTCTTTTGACTTGATACTCATAGTAATTGAACAATCTGCCAAATGCTCATAATTAACTTCCAGATTATATTTCACTTTTACATCAATATTATCTTCTGTTTCCGCAATATCTACACTCTTTGCGTCAATTCCAATGAGAAGGCTGCCAAAAGGCGTGTTATAGTACGATACGTTTTTCTTATTTTTTTCAAATACCATATGTACATTGGAAATCCCTTTTTTGGTAATATCCAAAGAATCCTCGGTCAATTTAATGATATTTCTGGTATTTCCATCAAACCCTTCCATAACCTCGTCATATAAAATATAGTGTTTGCCATTCTTTTTGTAATAATCTCCAGCAGTAATGATTTCCACTGGCTCCACATTTTCCTCGTCCTTTGCTGCAAACTGCAGCCCGCTTATGGATAATAGTACATCTTTCGTCATAATTGCTCCTCAATATGTATTAAACGCGCCTCTTCTATTTCACATGGTAAAATGGAATTGGCAAAATTTTTAAACTTCTCCGCCGCATCGCTGACATAGAACTGATACATTGGTTCCATAGACTCCCTGCCGTCATTGGCAAGCTGATGCTGCCCTAACAAACGTTTCAGCCCCTGTGCCGTCTCATAGGCTGGATTCACCAGATTCACCTGTTCCCCCATAATCCCCTGAATCATAGAACGAAGCAGCGGATAATGGGTACATCCCAATATCAGGGTATCAATATCTGATTCCTGGAATGATGACAGATATCGTTTTGCCACTTCTATTGTCACAGGATCCTTCAACCAACCTTCTTCTACCAAAGGGACGAACAATGGACATGCCTTTCCCAAGACTTCCGCTTGGGGATTATGCCTGTGAATCATTTCTGTATAAATTTGGCTTCCGATCGTTCCCTCTGTTCCGATCACGCCAATCCTTCCATTTTCCGTAATCTCTGCCGCAACTTTGGCGCCTGGCTTCACTACCCCGATAATCGGCATTTTCATCTCAGGACGAATTACCTCCAGCGCAAAAGCGCTTGCCGTGTTGCACGCCACCACAATTGCCTTTACCCCTTTGGATTCCAAAAAATGAATAATCTGCCTGGAATAGCGGATAATGGTTTCTTTCGATTTGCTGCCGTAAGGCACCCTCGCAGTATCTCCAAAATAAATAATTCTTTCTGTGGGAAGCTGGCGCATAATCTCCCGTGCGACTGTTAAGCCACCCACACCGGAATCAAATACTCCAATCGGAGCGTATCTCTTATTTTCAAATGGTTGATTCATGTCATTTTCTCCATAAAATAGGTCATACACATGTATATTACCTGTTTTATATTAAAAATGCAAGTGCCATCACAGATTTTCAAATATTTCCCGCAACTGTTCCACCAGTGCAAATTTCACTTTAAAATTTTTGTGCTCCATTAAAGCCTCATATTCTGCCTGCGTCAACGCCTGCTGTAATGATTTATCTGCTTCCTCATCCACTACTTCATAAGTACTGTTAAAAAAACACATGTTTGGGTACATGACACACCACCAATTATGCCCTTTTCCCTTTCCGATCAACACCTCCAATGCCTCATAATTGCCTGCCGGAAACGTATATGCCCCATATGTTTTCTCTGGAAATTTTGTAATTGTCAAAGAAGCGGTAACCGGGTATGTATAGCCTTCCGCTGCAATTACACTGGACGCAGCCTTCTCGATTTGCTCCAGGTTTTCCTTTACGATCTGACGACTTTTTTCAATATCGGAAATTCCTGAAAGCTTGGGCTGCATATAATTTCCAATTGCATCCCGCACTTTCAGCTTTAATTCCTGGTCTATTTTCGTATCACTGTTTGCCCGCACATGGAACCGGATAATCTTTCCCGCGATTTCCTCTGTGATTTTGTACTGCCTGTATAAAATTGTCCCACTAAAAAGCAATGCTGCCGCTGCCATCATAATTCCTGTTTTTAATAAGCACCGTTTCATTTCCAATACCTTCCTTATTTTTGATTGCCGGCTAAAGAAAGTATTGCCAATTTCATCTGTCTTAAACATCATTTCCTAATAAAAGTACCAAAAGGCGGTTACAGAAAATGTGAATGGTTTTTCATTCATCCTTTGTAAACAGGCTTTTGACCAAAAGGCGGTTACAGGTCACAGGAGCAGCCAAACCAGCCTTAGATATCCGTTTTTTGCCACAATGCAGCATATTTCCCAAAACTTTATTCCCAATTGAGGAGATCAATATCCACTTCAAATATCTGCCGCACTTTCTGGTTATACATATCCGGCAAATTTTCATATACGCTGTAAAGTTCCCGATTCAGCCCGCCTAGTGAGATATAACTGTTTGTAATATCGATTCCATATTCCTTATTCGCTTTCTCTGCCGTCTCTTGCAAATCTGCTGTAAGCTGTTTTTCAATCTTTTTCTCCAACTGGTATTGCTGGACTACAGAACTTGACTGGCCAGATATCATTTTTCCTTTGCCTTTTATGGATACTTTCACTACAGGCATGTCCTCTTGTTCTTCTACGGACATAGCCACTTGAATATCACTAATCTCCACCACTTCATTCGTGCTTGGCTCGCAAATAAATTTTTCCAGCAAATTTTGGCAGAAAAAAATTTCCATTGCTTCCTTGACTGGAAAGATTCCCCGGTAATCAAAATTCAAGATTGCGGCATATCCTGTGATAGCCGGACGGTCCCCCTGGTCTGTCAACACTGGAATCAGAAGCAATTCATTTTGATTATGCCATTGATTCATTAAATCTCCAATTGTGGCAATTTTATTGTGTCGAAAATCTTTTTGGCTTTCCAGCATGTCTTCCAAATACTTTCCCATAGAGCCTTCCGTTTCCTCTGTGAGAGAAAGGATTTCTGCCGCGGAGCTGCTTCCAATGAAAAGGCTGGTATTTCTTGCCGAGGCTTCCCGCTGTTCCCAGGCTTGCAGCAAGTTTCTAAGTTTCCTCTGGTCGCCAAACAAATTTTCTCCCAATACAATCGCCTTCATATGGTTATAATCCAGTATTCGATTGGTGTTATTTTCATATGATTTCTCTACATGGTACATATCCATTCCTTCCAAGGACAATCCCATAGGCGTATCTACCGTTTTGCCTTTTTCTGAAATCTGCGCAAGGTCAGGAAAATCAAAACTAACTACCAGATTTTTTTCCTCCTCTTGGAAATCATTTGATTTCTTTGATTCTTCTGCATTTTTAGAACCCTCGGAATTCTTTGATTCCCTTATTTTCTTGGAATTTTCGGAATCCTTTGATTCCCCTGTTTTCTTGGAACCTTCAGATTCCTCAAATCCTGCCTTTCCAGAAACTTCAATCTCTTCTGGTTTTTCTGCATCTGCCTGCTGCAGATCTATTCCAACCGCCAAAGGAAAACTGCGCTGCTCCAGCTCCGCGGATTCACAGCCGCAAAGCAGCAGCATTCCTAAAAAGGACAGACAAACCATCGCCTTTTTCCACATCAGGTATTTCCTCCTCTCTGAACATTTCTGCTTGTTTTCATCCAGTGTAAAAATAACAAAACCACCAAAATAAAAAACATTCCCGGCAGCGCTACCTGGCTCTGATATATTTCAAACACTTCTGTCAAAAAACTGTACTGATAAAACCCTTTTCCAATAAAAAATGCAGCGGTTGCAACTGCAACCAAAATCCAGCGGTTTTCTGACTGCTGGCATAACTCTTTTAAAATCAGAGTACCTTGGAAAATTCCTGTATTAAAAAGTGCAAAAAGGGTAAAAAACCACACCGCAGTCATCAACACATCCTGCCTGGTAAAAAATCCTCCTGGAAGATTCACCATACCCATCAGCGTAATAATCGGGCGTTCCAAAATTCCCATGGTATTCTGTCCAAACACGCCAACCAAAATCAAATAAATCAGCATATTCAAAAAAATTACGGTAAACAATGCATTGCCTGCACTTGAAACCATTTTCTCAGGTTTTTTGCAAAAGGGTTTTAAAAACAGCAGCGCTGTGAAGGGCAGAAGAAAAATTAATACAGCAGTGCTTCCCCCAAAAAGCTGTATTCCCCCAGACGCAACAATCGGCGTCCAATAGGACGTATTTACTTCCTGTATTGCAAAAAACAGCATGACTAACAATGGGATTCCAAGAAACCAGAAAATAATCTCATACACCCTAGCCCTGCCCTCAATTCCGCGCATACTCCCATAAACTCCTAATAACAGCAGCAAAATACTGACGCCTGTCCAGGAACCTTCTGGCAGCAGCCAAGTCAATATCAACATGGTAACCTGATTCAGTACATAACCGCAAAGGCTCACAAAATACAGGAAATAAAACACCATAAAAATATCTCCCAACAGTTGCCCTGCCGTCTCTTTCATATAACCATAATAATCTTGTTTTATATGTTTGAGGTTTGCCCCAACCAACCATAACAGCACCGCTCCTGCAATTGCCCCGATGAGCAGGCAAAAAATTCCGTCTGCCCCTGTCATAGAAGAAAGAATTCCTGGAAGCATTAAGCTGCTCATCCCAAAAATATCCATAATAAAGAGCCTTCTTATCTGCCGTAACGATATTTTCCAATTATCTGCAAACATGTTGTCTCTCCTAAAATGCAATGATTTTCAAGTTCTGTCCTTATCCATACCAGAGGGCACCCCATCATGCCATTCGGCTTGTCAAAAGGTATTTTTTATAATTTCTTTTCCCTGCTTCCTTTGAATTTTAACCTGGTACGGGCGCCCTCCCTTGTATAGACTGGACGTTTTTTTAAAAAATCCAGTGGCAGCCTCAGAAACGTATCCCGTTCATCCCGATAACCGTTAAGCTCCGCTCCCACAAAAGGCGCAAGGTAGGGGATTCCAAAACTTTCCAGATGGGATAAATGTATTAACACTGCCAAAAATCCTACTAAAAATCCGAAAAATCCCATGGAACCGCATAGAAAAATAAACAGAAATTTCAGTATCCGAAATGCCGTGGCAAATTCTTCGTTGGGTATAGCAAAAGAGCATAATGCAGTCAGTGCCACCACAATTACCACAATTGGACTGACAATATTTGCATCCACTGCCGCCTGCCCGATAATCAAACCGCCCACAATTCCAATGGTATTTCCATTTGCCCCTGGAAGCCTTACACCAGCCTCCCGCAGCAGCTCAAAGGCAATTTCCATAAGAATCACCTCAACCATAGCAGGAAACGGTACCCCTTGTCTCGCCGCCGCAAGGGAAAGAAGGAGGTCCGTAGGCAAAATCTGGGTATGGAAATTCGTCATGGCAAGATACAAGCCAGGAAATACCATAGCAAGAATGGAGGCAAGATAACGCAGTGCCCTGGTAAATGATGCAATCTCCCATCTGCTGTAATAGTCGTCGCTGGTCTGAATAAACGTATTATAGGTTGCCGGCAGAATTAATGCCACTGGGGAATTATCTGACAACAGGACAATCCTCCCTTCCAAAATTGCCATTGCCGCACGGTCTGGACGCTGGGTAGTCTGAAACTGGGGAAAAGGCGAATATTTCCGTTTTTCCGTAAGCTGCTCAACAATACCACTGTCCAATGCACCGTCAATTTCAAATTCACTGAGACGATTTTCAATTTCTTCTAACATTTTTGGATGAATCAAATCTTTCATATATACCAAATCTACGTTTGTATGGGTCCTCCTGCCAGCAAAACTCTCCTTCACCTTCACATGGGGACTGCGCAGACGTTTGCGGATCAGTGCCGTATTTAACTTTATGGACTCAGAAAATCCCTCATTTGAGCCGCGTATTACTTTTTCTGATTCCGTCTCATAAACGCCCCTGCCTGGGTAGCCTTTATCTGGAATTTTCAGCGCTTTGCCATAGCCGTCCAGAAAAAAAAGCACGTCCCCTGCAAGCATTCCCTGTGCCGCATCTTCTATGGTATCAAAAGGTTGGGAATCTGAAATATCCTCCACATTATCCCTCACATAAGAGACAAGCTGCTCCTCTGGCATAGTCCGAAGTTTCCCTAAAAATTTTCCAACTGCTGAATCCTTCCAATCCACATTACTGACAGCCACTTCGATATAGGCAATAAAACATTCCCGTTCCAAATTCTGTCCAACCTTAATATTTCGCTTTTTTATATCTGCACAGTCAGAAAAAAGTTCCTCAAAATTCTCGATATTCTTCTTTAGATCTTGGGTAACCTGAATTGGCATAATATCCTCCTCTTTTAAAATATTAGAACAAAAGTGCGTTTCACGCACTCCCGCGCACAATTACTTTTGCTAACGCATCTTTTGTTCCGCGCCGAGTGCGGTCACGCAGTGACATCTTCTCTTCACACGCGTGCGCATCCTGCCCAGAGGGCTTTTCTCTTATAGGAAATTTTACAAAATTTCCTATAAGAGAAAAAAGGATAAGCATTTGCTTATCCTTTTCTTACATTACTATTATGTTTTCCCAAATTTTCCTTTTTATTCCTGTTCCTGAATAATATTTTTCACCATAATCTCCTGATTTACCACATGGTAACCCACGATTTCCACAACAGTTTCTTTATCTTTCCGTCTCAACCCTTCATAAATCTTCTCGTGTTCTTCAATCAGCCGAGGATATACCTTATGGTTTTTTAAATATTCCACCCGATACCGATACATCTGCTCACGGAGATTATTTAACATATTTACCAGTTTCGGATTATCTGCCGCCTGATAAATCACATCATGAAATTCTACATCCGTCTGGGCGATTTGTTTTACGTCTCCGCTTTTGGTGCTCTCCTCAAACCGGACTAACGCTTTATATAACTGCTCCAGCTTCTCTTCATTCATATTGTCACAAGCAAGCCCCACTGCAAGCTCATCTAAGGCACGGCGAATCTGGAGGACATCCTCCATATCCTTTTCTGTCATCTTTGCTACCTCTGCCCCCTTTCTGGGGACTGTCACAGCAAGCCCCTCCAATTCCAACATACGAATGGCTTCGCGAATAGGAGTACGGCTGACCCCCAGCTTCGATGCAAGCTGCAGCTCCATCAGGCGTTCTCCTGGCTTTAGCTCCCCTTTTAAAATCGCTTCCCGCAACGTATGGAACACGACATCCCGCAGCGGAAGATATGCATTCATATTTAATTCCAACTTATCTGTCATTCCTCTCCTCCTGGTTTACCATCCACTTATCAAAAAATGTTAGTATTTCCTTCCAAGATAAATATCTGTCAAATATACCTGTTTTGCCAAGGAACCCTCCCGCAAATTCCAATATGTTTTTTCTGCCATCCCTTCATCCTCAAACAATCCAAATACCGTTGGTCCGCTGCCGCTCATCATAGCGTTCAAAGCCCCCTGACGAATCATTTCCTCCCGTATTTCTGCAATCACTGGATAATGAGGGATCGTGACACTCTCCAGCACATTCCCCATATGCGCAGCAATCTTCTTTAGGTTTCCTTCCTGGATTCCCTGCAGCAAAATATCAATCTTCGGATGAACTGTGTGTTCGTCCAGTTTCAAATTTTCATATACAAATTTCGTAGAAACGCTGACCGGCGGTTTTGCCACCAATACCTTACAGCTTGGCATAGAGGGAAGACGGGTAAGTTTTTCCCCTATGCCCTCGGCAAGAGCGGTTCCACGCATGATACAATAAGGCACATCTGCCCCAATCTTTACCCCTCGTTCCATCAAGCCCTGTTGGGACAAATTCAATTGAAACATCCGATTCATACCATACAATACGGCTGCCGCATCAGAACTTCCCCCTGCCATTCCTGCCGCTACTGGAATAAATTTCTGCAGGTCAATAAACACACCTTCTTTCAAAGGAAATTCATCCATTAAAAGTTGTGCAGCCTGATAAACCAAATTATTTTCATTTTCCGGCACATAATATAAATTCGTTTTCACCTGTATCTCTGGTTTTTTCATTTTTCTTATGATAATTCTGTCATACAAGCTGACCGTCTGCATAATCATACGCACTTCATGATAGCCGTCTTCTCTGCGCCGCAATACATCCAGCCCCAAATTGATTTTTGCAAGGGCTTTTAATCTCATTTCATACATTGTAACTCTCCTGTATTTTGTATACACTATATAGTATTAGTAAAACATTTTTCCCTAAAAATGTCAATCTTTTCTGACATCCAATCCACGACAAACACATATATTCCCAGCCTCCCGGCGTATCTCGCCTAACTGGGATTCTCCAGCAAAATGGGGACTTCCACTGCTGTACAGCCCTTACTTCCCCTAAATCTTTCCCGACTTGCCGTTTGGCAGTTTCTTGACAAAAACCACACATTTGATACAATTATTGAAACTAGTTATAAATAAAGGAGGAAGTAAATTGATGAAAAAAATAACAACCCTATTATTAACAGCCATCTTTTTGGCAAACACCATACAGCCCGTATGTGCGGCATATGCCACTGACAGTATGCAGCCAAAGATTCCGACGGAAAGCAACAGTATCACAGCCAATCCACATGAAAACGACAGTATACCGTCTGTTACGCCGGACCAGGCAACAAAAAACACGGCTGCACAGTCAGAGGGCTTCACGTTTGAATTTGTTTCAAACGAAGACGGACCATATGACAAAGCGTATTACTCCCCTGACTCTAAAGACAACACTAGTTCCACAGCTTACGCTGGTCAAAATACAGGCAGCAGCCCTATTACCGTATCTGTCTCCAGTTCCAACACAAATATACTGAAAATCACATCAGGCACAAAAACAACTTTGGCTGCTGGCGCCTATTATTTTAAATCAATCAAATATAAGGTTCTAAAAGCCGGCTACGCAGATATCATTGCTTCAATTGGAAAGAACTCTTATAAACAACGTGTTTATGTAGTGCCGTGGGGAGTTTCGCTTTCGGCTCCCAAACAGACAGATTTCAACCACATTACCCTGAAATGGAAAAAAATTCCTGGCTGCAGCGGCTACTATGTGCAGCGCGCAGGAAGTAATGGTAAATTTAAAACACTCAAAACGGTAGGCGCTAACACCAACAAAGTTACCTTACCAGTAGATTGGAACGTGGAATATTATTACCAAATTATCGGTTATGTAAAGGATGATGTACGCACCATAACAGGGTTGCCTAACGCGCCGGAGTCTTTTACAGCCCGGAAAATGGCTGGTTCCACCATTACCTCCGTGAAAAAAACGGGCAGCAGCAGCCTGCAAGTCAAATGGAAGGCTTTCAAAGGCGCAACGGGATATAAGCTTTACCGTTCCACCCAGGAGAATGGGACATATAAATGCATCTATACTGCAAAGAGCGGCAATATAACTTCCTATAAACAGAAGGTCAGCAAAGGCGTCCCATACTACTACAAACTAATTACAATGGATGCAATAGGCAAAAGTGATTTCTCCCCATCTGTATCCCAGATGATCCCAGTAAACAGCAAAAGCAAAAAAATATCATGCAGCAAAATAAAACAGAAACCTTCTTACGGCTATGGACAATATTCCTCCTACTGGGCGCACCCAGACACTACATACTACTACCAGTCCGGCGGCAAACTCCATGTAGTCTGCGTCCAGAACAAGGGCAGTTTGAAAATTTATACCTTAAATTCTTCCTTCAAGGTGACAAAAACAAAAACCATAAAATTAAAATACGATGTCTGGGGCGGATTTTACCAGGGGACAGACGGCAATTTTTACGTTGCCGTAGGCTATAACAACCCCAAAGAGAGCACGTCTAAAACCGTGATTCAAGTAATCCAATACAACAGCAAATGGAAAAAGTTAAAGACAGCAAACATCAAGGGCGGAGCTATGAATACCTTTCAAGGTATTTATGCACCCTTTGACGCCGGAAACTGCCGCATGGATATGCAGGGAAACACCCTTTATCTGATGACCTCAAGACAGATGTTTGAGTACTTTGGCGAAGGAGTGCGCCACCAGTCTAATATCTCCTTTAAAATCAATACCAAAAAGATGAAAGCAAAGGAAGCAAACGAGAGTTATGCCAGCCATTCCTTTAATCAGTTTGCCAAATTCAAAGATGATGCACTCTATCTTTTGGATCACGGAGACTCCAACCCCCGCAGCCTTAATTTGACAACTGTATCTGATTACGGCTCAGACATACAGAAAGTAAGTTCTTTATCCATGTTGAATCTTACGGGAAACCACGGCAATAACTTTACCGGATGCAGGGTTGGGGGCATGGAAATCGGGAGCGAAAATGTGCTTGTATGCGGAACCTCTCAGCCTCATAAAAACAAAATAAAAAAGATTTCCGGCTTCGGTTATGATATGAAATACAATGCATTCCTTGCTCTTGCCAACCGCAAAACCGGAAAAGTAACTTTCAAATGGCTTACAACCTATCATCCGAAGACTACCTCTGTTACCGTAGGGGAAACGCGTATGGTAAAATTATCGGACAGCCGTTTTGCCATCCTGTATGCAACTTCGCGGAAAAAGAAAACCACCTTAAATTATGCGGTGTACACCGATACCGGCAAAAAAATTTACTCCAAAAAATATTCCAATATGGTATTTGACGGGGATTCACAGCCCATTTTAAATAAAGGGCGCATTGTCTGGATATCATCAACCGTAAACAACGGTAAAACAAAGACAAAACTTTACTCTATACCTGCCAGGTTTTAACAAATAAAAGATTTAAAAAAGAAAAAGAATGGAATATATTGAAGAGGTACGGCAAGAAAGAAAAGCATATTATTTTTATAAACTTATCTTTTGTTCCCGCACCTGCGACCTGAAATTTTTCTGAAAATAGTGTTAATTATTCCCTATTTTCTCCGATATAAATAGCAAGAACTATAAACAAAAACCTATTCCATGGTTACGGATAACCATATTTTTCGCCAAGGAGGGGCACATTATGAGTGTAAACAGTATTAACAATACCACTAGTACAGCAGCTTATACATCAACTGTTCAGCAGAACAACTATAAAAAAGAAGATACCACAAAGGCTGCTGAGAAAGACACTTCAAAAGACAAAGGTGTCGTGTATGAGAAGGGTACTACCTCTTCTAAAAAGACTTATGCAAAAGCAGATGTAGTTGCACGTTTAAAGAAAGATGCCGAACAGAGAACCTCACAGCTTAAAAGTTTAGTTCAGCAGATGATGGGCAACCAGGGTGCCAAAATCGGACAGGCAGACGATATGTGGAAATTCCTCGCCAAAGGTGATTTCACAGTAAGCCCAGAGGTAAAGGCAAAGGCACAGGCTGACATTGCAGATGACGGATATTGGGGAGTAGAACAGACTTCTGACCGTATCATTGATTTTGCAAAAGCTTTGGTAGGAGATGATCCTGAGCAGGCTGAGAAAATGCGCGCTGCTTTTGAGAAAGGCTTCAAAGCCGCTACAAAATCCTGGGGTTCCAAACTTCCGGATATCTCCCAGAGAACTTACCAGGCAGTTATGGATAAATTCGATGACTGGGCTGGCGTAAAGGAAACAGCATAGTTCCCTTTATACAAAAGTTACAAAACTCCCAGGCTCCTTCCAAGAGAGGGTTCTGGGAGTTTTTGCTTTATGGATTTCTTTTGATATGGCGAATGTCATGAAGGGCGGCACTTGGGTATACAAAAGGATTCCTCTATCCTTCTATTTTTTTGTTGTAACAGTCTTGCTCTTTGACCATCCTGAATAAAATTTTATAGTCTTTCCATTCACTTTACTTGCAATCGTATTCCTATCTTATGTTTTTTGCAAAATCTAAGGAAATTTTTGTGCATATTGATGAATCTTATGGAAAACAGCCCCTGCCTCTGCAGGCACAACGCAGCAGATGGAAATTCAAACAAACAATTCGTCGAATTATCAAGCACCAATACACTAGGAATGATGGTAAATGATCTTATAGAATTGATAAGAATTGAAACTATGATTGTAATATCACGAAAACGGAAAAGACTTATTTGGGCTGATAGATCAAAGATTATTGAAAATTCAAAGCTTGCTTCCCGCAGCCTAAGATGAGATTTGGGTCAATTTTTGCTGGCGTCTACCTTTCCGAATTCCAATATCGGGCAACGTGTGCAAAATCTTTCCTAATCCTATAGAAAAAACAAAGGTTAGATTTTCTGCTAACAAACATCATACTCTGTTCTGACACTTTAGCACAGGTGCGTATTGTAGCGATTCTGCCGAAGGCTACTTTCTAATCGCTACAATACGCAATCCTGTGCGAGTGACGCAGGACATTGTGGTGTAATTGGCTCTAACGAACAACCTTGGAGCTTCCCCAAAGCATTAAGACCAGAAAATCTAACCTCTTTTTTCTAGATTATATCATATATCAAAAAAAAGTCAACCATTTTAGAGATTTTTACTTTAAATATTCGTCAAAATTCTTGAAAATATATAAAAAACACGCTATAATATTGTCTATATTGTTTAGGAAAATTGGCTGCAACGATATATGTTAAGCATAAGTCTCTACGATTTGACGCTGAATGCTTGTAACTTTCGACCTGCGCAAAGCCCCATGAGGCAATTCGGCGTTTCATAAGGTAAGGGATGAATGCACAAGCCACGCTCCATAAAGGTCAATGGATGGATATAGAAAGGAAATGATTTTCGACAATGAAAGAATTAACATTAGAAGAAAAGCAAAGACTTTGGAAACTTGATACGAATCCGATTCGCAGAATATTGTTGTGGGGTCTGGACGGCAAGAAAAATCCATGTTTACTTATTTTGTTTGGCGAACAGGAATTTCAACGGGAAATCAAATCTTCCCCCCGCTCCTATTATGCAGAGGCATACCTGTTAAAACCTACCGTCGAATATACAAAATATGTTGTTTTTCATGGAATGAATGGACATTTGCCTTCGATCCCCAATCTTTATTACTATAAAGAAGACAATATTCTTTGTTATGTAGCAGGTTATAAATCTGCAAGTGGATACTGGGAATACAACCATAACGGCTGGTATTTACATAGGGAAATTGATCCAAAATATATTATAAACGAATATTATGACATAGGGCAGACGGTCGCATTTGATTATTATGAGAATCATAGTTATTCCGATTATGTTTCTTATTTCAAAGAGAAGGATATCCAGTTTCAAGATTTTGAACTGATTGACAACCCAAGCAGTTTATTTGGATTTGCACCAGACAGCCCGTATATGGAAATGATTCTTCCCATGTTTTCAAAACAACGGATATATACGAGACAAAAATATCTCAAACAATTTATCGACATGCGTCCTTCTGTCGAGGAATATACACGTATTTTAAAGGTGGCAAGCGTGGAACTGGCATGTGGCATGTTTCAGGAACTTACCACAAGGCATGACCCGATTTTGTTAGAGACTGCAAAAGAAATCGATAAGAGCAATGTATTATGGGCAAAAGAACAATACTACAGTGGGTTAAAGCGGTGTTTAAAACAATATATCAGCCTGTTTGATGAAAAACAGATGTGTAAGCAAAAGGAATTTATATACCAGACGCTTCCGGAAATGGATTTCAAAATTAAAGAATTAACCTTATACAACAATAAAAAACTTGAAGGCAGCGAACTGGAGGAATATTTAAGCAAACCCTATGCATATCAAAGCATTTCCTATGTGTTCGGCAGCCAGAAACTCTATGACAAAAATACTTATACAGATGGAACAAACGTCTATAATATTAAGTTTAAGAACACAATACAGACGGCAAAGGCATATGGAATGGCTGACGCCATTGGCAAAATCGCTTATTATTTTGACACGCCAAGGACTCCTGGCTATTTTAAAGGAAGCGGTCAGACCGGCGCCTACCATTATTATTTGCGCTATCTTAGAAGGACGCTGGACCAATACCTAACGACGGATGAGGAAAAATTTATAACGGCCGCAAGGGAAATGCTTATCAGTTATACCGACCAGGATAATTTAGCGTATGAGGGAGAAACTTACTTTTTGTTCAATTTCTTTTTCAACAGGTATTTTAGATCTGTAATCGTGGATAAGGCAGCGGCGGCGCAATCCATATGGAACAGGTATATGGAAGACGTGGTTTCTATCGCAAAACAAGCGAAAGCTTTACCTGTGCATGAATTTTGTTATGTCCTTCTCAAAAGGAGTTACGACCAGCATGTATTTGAATCGTATGAAATCAATGATTTGATTGAACTTTCCGACATACCATATGAAAAAACTGCAACATTATTTAAACAGATCCTCTTTCCGAAATTAAAGGCGCTGCAGGAATTTGACGCAGATATCATGATTCATTTGATGGATACAAGGTCAGAAGATTTACAAAATGCGGCGCAAGTATATTTCAAACAAACCAATGGAAAGTTTAAACCTGAAAATGTTGTAAATTTTCTCTTTATGGATACGATAGAAAAATGGTATGCCGTACTGGAAGAAAACATCAACCATTTTACTTTGGAAGAATACATTGTCTTTATGAAATCGCTAGCCGCAAAAAGAGAGGCTCTTATAGAACAGCACATCGAACTCTCGGAACAGATTACAGAATTGCTGCAGCAAATGGTTTATCAATTAGAGGATGCATCCACAGACGAAAAAAAGGATTTGTTCCACAGTTATGTGTCTTTCATCTTAAACCGCAAGAAAATGCCAGACTTTTTATTTGACATTGCAGAAACGATTTTATTCTTCCTGCCATATGGACAATTGCAAGACATCTTGAACGACATGGATCTACACCATGAAAGATTGGCACAGAGAGAATTTAATGTGGTTTCATTATTAGAATCTATCCAAACGGACACACTTCCAAAGGACAGTATGATCTTGTCTGTATTGGAGACTGGTTCCAAAAGCCTTGTAAAAATGCTTACAAAAACCGCTGCACAATTACAGGGTGCGCTTGCAAATAAGCCAACAACAATGCTGCTGTTTTTTGAATGTAATGTGTATCATTTGAATCAAATCGCACAGTCTGTTTTTGAAAACATGGAACTTGAGAAAAGAGAAAAGATGCATATGATGTTACTGGATTCCCCTGTGGAGCGTGCCTATCAGTATGGACTGGAAAAACTTGATGATTGGTATGGAAATAAAACGCCAACCCAATTTATCTTAAGAATGATGGAACACCCATGTGTGCAGGTAAAAGCTTATCTCTCAGATAAAATGAAACTTGCGTTTTCCAATTTAAAAGATGTAAACCCAGATTTGTATCTGTATTATGTAAAAGCACTGCTTTACCTGCCGAATAAAGTTTCCCAAAACAAAGAAGACATTTATCATACAATCCCTGTATTTTTAAAGCATTATCCTGACCAACAAAAAGAAATTGAGAAGATATTGCTCGATATTGGAAGCACAAACAGTAAAATAAATTCTGAAAGGGCGTTAGTGGCATTTGCCCGTATTCAGAAGGAGGTAGGCGCATTATGAAAGTAAATTATAAGTATGCAGGTCCTTCCAGATGCACACAGGTGCAGGGTCAGACAACTTTAGGGCTTAGCCCTGACTTATCCCGTGACGAAAAGGTTTCGTTTTGCGGCCGTCTGAAGCACCCGTTAGTATTTCGTGACGCGATGCTTATGCTGAGGGAAATTGTCATTTCCGACCAAAGTATAAAAACAAAAGAGAGACCTGAATATTTCGCATGGCTGGAACAGGAAATTGAGCGGCGCGTGAAAGCGCATGAACAATATGCGCCGCACGTAAGGGAATCTTTGAAAAAAGAAATGGACGCTTGCGATCTTGACTTGCTGCGGCAAAATGAAGAGATAAAAAAATTATTGGACATCCAGAAGAACCTGCAGCGTCAGATTGACCAATATGACGCATGGAAAGATTACTATAAAATCGAGAGGGATTTTTGGAAATTTATCAAGGACAGGGATTATAGTTTATGGTTTGTGCTAGATCCTGTTATCACGGTACATAAAGACCAGGTATCTTTTGAGGCTTTTTCGATTGATGAATCTGTTTATGGCTGCCTGTCCATTGGCATGGAGGAATTTGATTTACTGCAAAAACCGCAATTGGGAACCACAAATATCGACTTTTCCGCAAAATTAGAAAAGGAAATGCAGAGATTCAGAAGTTATACCGATGTCACATTATCCATCAATCCAGAAGGGTTTACGATCGACAATGAACTTGTGCCCGAATATGTAGAAAAGAAAATTGACCTGCCCGAAACTTGGATCAAAGGTTTTAACCAGGTATCCTCAGCGGCTGCATTAACTGGTTTGGAATTAGAACTCTCCCCTTCTGATATGTTTGATATATGCGCATTTTTGAGAAAGCATAAGGAAAAGAAAAGCCCGCGTTATATGAAGTGGATATTGGAACCCCAAAAGAGGGTACAGATTGTATTTGAACCCTTCGGGAGCGTGCTGACTTTAAACGCTGTCTACAACGGCAGCCAAAAAAGAGAGGAAAAAATCTGGGGCAGAAGACGCTGGCTTGTGATCGAAAAATTAATTCCTTTGGCAAAAGCGTTTTACGTGCGTCTGCTGGGATTTGGCATGCCGCAGTTTATCCGCGCAGATATGGGCGTAATGCAGATGACCGTTGGATTTTCCTCCTGGTCTTCCAATGACTGGGTGAAAGGAACTGCGTTTAACCTTATGGCTGGATTTACCGGCAAAGGCTGTTATGAAGATGTGTATCAATTACTGAAAAAAGAACGTTGCCTGTCCATGCAAGAAATTTCCGATCTGCTTTCCAATAGAAAAAGCGATAAAATCAAATCCGGTATTGGCATGTTGTTCCGGCGGGGCGAAGGTTACTTTGATTTGCTGAATAATAAAGTGCGTTTCCGCCATCTGTGCAATACGCCGATTCCAGAAGAACTGTATCAAGTTACAGAGATGGAATTGGAAGTGAACGCATACAGCAAACTTACATTTGATAATATGAGTGTAAGATATACCCGTGAAAAAGAATTTGTATTCTCGACAGCATATCGAGAAGGGAAGGGGCTGTCAACCCATACAGAACTTGTCATTGACCAAGACGGACAGATTACAAAGCTGGACTGCAGCTGCCAGAAATTTAAAAGAGGCGAACGGAACCTTTCCGACCCATGCGCGCACATTCTTGCGCTTTATGTGGCTTCCTATAAACTATTGAAACTGAAAAATCTGGAATACGATAAGGAATATAAAATCAACGATATTATGGAGATGTTGCTATAATGGATACGAGGGCTGAATATAGAGATCAAGTAAATAACATGGGTAAAAAAGAATTTACCTTTCAAAAAATGCAAGAATATGGATTTTGGCCGGCACATCTGCCAACACCATATGAGCGCCAGCAAAATGAAACAGAACAAGATTTTGAGAATAGAAAAAAGCTGCTTGATGAATTGCAGCAGCTTTCTGAAAAAATAGCAGAAGCTTACAAGGGAAAACGGGAAATTGAAAAAAAGATTTCTTCCTTGAAAAAGGAATATGAGGATACATGGGATTATGAGAAAATCCGCGCGGCAGTTTCCCAGGATATTATGAAAGAATCCATAGCAAGGCGCGCCGAAAAAAAAGCGGAACGAGAACGGCAAAAACAGTTAAAAACGGAAGCTTGGAACAAACGGAAAGCAGAACATATTGTATTTATCGGTAAGGGCTACTCTTCTCTTCTGGGAAAAAAAGAAACAGATATACAGAAGCTAAAAGAACATAAGATGCCTGTGGTTGAGTCAGATCGGGAACTTGCAGATTTACTGCAGATCGATTACAACACACTGCGCTATCTGGCATACCATAGGGACGTTGTTACCTATGACAATTATTATCGTTTTGAAATCCCTAAGAAAAATGGTAAAACACGCCATATTGCTGCGCCGAAAACACAATTGAAAACTGCACAGAGAGGGATTTTGGACCAGATATTGCAAAAGGCGGAGGTTTCTGAGCTCTCACATGGATTTATCAAATCAAGATCCGTGCTTACCAGCGCAAAATCCCACCAGGCTGGACCTGATTTGCTGATCAATATGGATCTGGAAAATTTCTTCCCTACCATTACCTTTGAGCGTGTAAGAGGGTTATTTCAATCTTTTGGGTATTCTGGCTATATTGCCTCCCTGCTTGCCATGCTCTGCACCTATTGTGAAAGAATGCCGCTTGAAATAAAAGGCGAGACAAAGTATATAAAGACATCAGACCGGATCCTGCCGCAAGGTTCCCCGGCAAGCCCGATGATTACCAATATTATATGCCGGAAAATGGATAAGCGCATGAACGGTTTGTGCCAAAAATTAGGTCTTACCTACACAAGATATGCAGACGATATGAGCTTCAGCTATCGGGGAGACACTGGAAATTTTGCCGTGGGCAGTTTCTTAAACAGCGTCCGTAAAATTATAGAAGAGGAGGGTTTCCATATTAAGGAGGAAAAAACGCATATCTTAAGAAAAAACAACCGGCAGTATATTACTGGAATTGTGATTAACAACGAACAGATTGGTGTTCCAAAGAAATGGGTCAAAATATTAAAAGCCTCCATACACAATGCAGAAAAATTACAAAATTCCGGCGGTCATGTTTCCAATCACACAAAAAATGAAATTTCAGGAAAAATTGCCTGGCTTAGAAGTGTAAATGAAACAAGATATAAAAAAGTAATTGATCATGGAACGGAATTGTTAAAACGCCTGAATAACGTTCCTAAGTTGTCATAAAACTGCTCTGAAGCCAACAATACAATGACAGTTATTTTACTTTTATGTTGTGCCGTCATCCTCTCCTGTATCATAGCAAACCGTTTTTCCCGTAAATTCGGAATGCCAGCACTGCTCTGCTTTATGGCGCTTGGTATGATATTCGGTTCTGACGGACTTTTCAAAATTTCCTTTGACAACTATTTTATGACAGAACAGCTCTGTACCATTGCATTAATTTTTATTATGTTTTATGGAGGTTTTGGCACTAAATGGGAGACGGCACGCCCCATTGCCGTCAAAGCTGTTCTGTTGTCCACAGTTGGCGTAGTAATCACGGCCCTTCTCACATGCTTTTTCTGCCAACAAATTTTACACCTTCCCTTTTCGGAGAGTTTTCTGGTAGGCGCTGTTTTAAGTTCCACAGACGCAGCTTCCGTATTTTCGATCTTGCGCTCAAAAAACTTGAATTTAAAACATTCCACAGCTCCTCTTCTGGAAATTGAAAGTGGAAGCAATGACCCTATGGCATATATGCTTACCATGATAGCCCTTGCCATGATTTCTGAAGCCAACAACACATCCATACCTGTCATGATGCTCTCCCAGATTGGATTTGGAATTGCCATCGGGATTGCCAGCGCTTTCTTTGGAATTTGGGCGCTACGAAAAAGTGATTTGATTACCGAGGGCATGGACACTGTATTTGTAATTGCCCTTGTGCTCTTTTCTTACGCACTGCCTACGTTCATCGGCGGCAACGGATATTTGAGTGTTTACCTTACTGGCATTATTTTAGGCAACAGCGCCATCAACAACAAGATTACATTGGTTCACTTTTTTGACGGGATTACAGGGTTGGCGCAAATTTTGATCTTTTTTCTTCTGGGTCTTTTATCTTTCCCTCACCTTCTGCCAAAGGTATTTTTACCTGCATTATTGACTGCGCTGTTTTTAACTTTAATTGCCCGTCCTGCCGCTGTATTTTTGATACTTGTGCCATTTCGTTCCTCTCTGCACCAATGCCTGTTGGTGTCATGGTCTGGGCTGCGTGGAGCAGCCTCCATTGTATTTGCCATAATGGTCATTGCAGGAGGAAACAATCTGGAACACGATTTGTTCCATATGGTATTTTTTATTTCACTGCTGTCTGTTGCCATCCAGGGTTCCCTGCTGCCATTGGCTGCCAGAAAGCTCCATATGGTAGATGACAGTTCTGACATCCGAAAAACGTTTAACGACTATCAGGACGATTCTGACTTAACTTTAATGCGCATGTTTATTCCCAAGGGACATAATTGGGAAAACCGCAAAGTTGAAGAGGTCAACTTCCCTACTGGCTCCCTTGCCCTGATGATCAAACGGGGACAGGAAACGTTGATCCCCAGAGGCAACACAAAGATTCAGGCAAAAGACACGCTGATCTTAAGTGTTCCAGCATATCACAGTAAAAATGACGGCAAACTAAAGGAAATCCTGATTGACCCTGCGCATAACTGGTGTGACTGTTCGATTGCAGATTTAAATCTCCCAGAAAATCTTTTGATTGCCTTAATTAAACGAGGAGATGAAAACATTATTCCACAGGGAAGTACCATCATTCAAGCAAACGACCACGTTGTAATTTACAAATAGAATAAAGGTTCGTTTCAAGTATTCCTATGACCAATGATTTTTTCTAACGTACCTTTTATTCCGTGCGGAGCGCAACTACAAGTAATATTTTCCTTTTGTACTCATGCGCATTTTGGTGTTCTTCTATAGGAATTTTTTCTGAATTATCTATATAAGAATCAAGAAAATCCCAGGGATTCTGATTTCCAGAACCCCTGGGATTTTTGTGTTAAAAATTAATTCAAGACTTTCTCCAATCAAATATTGCACTTTATTTTTTTGCAAATTTTACTTTAAATACATACCATAGTGCGCCTGTAATACATACAGAAGAATATGCACCGCAGATAATACCTGCCATCAATGGAAGCGCAAATTCCCGAATAGAACTTACGCCTAAAATAAACAGCATAAATACCATAATAAATGTAGTCAACGAGGTATTGATACTTCTGGTCAGCGTCTGGGTGATACTTCTGTTGGCAATCTCCATCAGGGCTTCTGGGTCTTTTTTCTTGGAACCTCCCAGATTTTCGCGGATACGGTCAAAAATTACGATCGTCGCATTGATCGAGTATCCCACAATGGTCAGCATACAAGCAATAAATGTATTTCCTACAGAAATCCTTACAATCGCATAAAATGCAAGCACTACCAATACATCATGGAGCAGTGCAATGACAGAACTGCCTGCAAAACGAATATCCTTAAAACGGAACCAAATATAAATCAACATACAGATGGTTGCGATCACCACTGCCCAGATTGCATCTGATTTCATTTCAGAACTTACGGTGGAACTGATATTCTCCGCTGTAATTCCATCTTCCTTGACCTTAAATTCATCAATCAAAGCCTGGTTCAATGCTTCACGCTCGTCCAACTCCAAGGAGCGCGTCTTAATTACAACTTGTTTGGTCCCCTCTACTTTCTGGGTCTGGACATTGGGATCATTGGTAACTTTCTCTACCACAGGCACAATCTTCTCATCAATCTGTGCAATGGTATAATCCTCATTAAAAGTAACTGTAGTGGAAGTTCCTCCCACGAAATCCAAACTGTAATTTAAGATATTGCCATCCTTGGCGCTGTTAATTCCCATTCCCACAAATCCTGCTACAATCATAATCAGGGATAATGCAAAAAAGATCGCTTTCTTACCCAGGAAATTGATGATATTGAGTTTCTTTGCTGCACCATAAAATTTTGCATCCTGTAAGCCCAATGCATAAAAACATTTCATCAGCCACCGGGTTACAACCAGCGCTGTAAACATGGACAATACAATACCAATGCCCAAGGTGTACGCAAACCCCTTGACAGAGCCAGAACCCCGAAGTCCAAGCACAACTGCTGCAATCAATGTGGTGATATTTCCATCCACAATCGCAGACAATGCTTTTTCATATCCAAGTTTCATTGCAGTGTTTACTGTTTTTCCCGCTGCAATTTCCTCACGGATACGGGCAAAAATAATGACATTGGCATCTACCGCCATACCGATTGATAAGATAATACCTGCAATACCAGGCAGCGTCAGTGTAATATCAAAAATCCACAGGGCATAAATTGTCAGGGCAGAATATAAGATCAATGCCAAACTTGCTGTGAACCCAGGCAAAAGGTATACGACAATCATAAAGAGCATGACCAGTCCCAGACCAATTGCCGCTGCCTTCAAACTGGTGGAAATCGCCTCTTCCCCAAGCTGTGCGCCTACTACCTTGGAATGTAACTCTTCCAGTTCCAGGGACAGGGAACCGATACGAATGGTGGAGGCAAGCTCTTCTGCTGCTTCAAAACTCTCCATGCCATCAATCTGTGCTGTTCCTCCGCTGATGGCTGATTTTACCTGGGGGCTGCTGATAATCTCCCCATCGTATACGATAGGCATACTCTTTCCTACGTTTGCCGAGGTCGCCTCTTCAAATTTTACCGCTCCCTCATCTGTCAAGGTCAATTCCACAATATATTCCGTATTGCCCATCTCATTTTTATAGGTTGCTGCCTGGGCATTTTGGATGTCAGTACCTGTCAGAAGGGTTTCACCATCTTCATTTTGAAATTCCATAGAACCAGGTTTTCCCAGTTCTTCTAAAATAGAGTTCGCATCAGAGACGCCTGGAATTTCAATGTTAATCCTGTCATTTCCTTCCTGGTATACGCTTGCCTCTGTGCTGTAAGTTTCCACACGCTTCTGCAGCTTGTAGACAGTATCGCTCATGTCTTCTTCTGATGGATTTTCATCCACCGCTTTGTAGGTGATGCTGACACCTCCCGCAAGGTCGAGTCCCAGCTTAATGTTACGGTTCTCTCCTATGCCAACCGTTGAGACGATGGTTCCAGCATACCAGGACATCCCTGCCATAATAGCCAAAATAAGAACCAAAATCCCCAAAGCTTTGCCTTTTTTCATGATTTCCTCCATTCTGTGCATTTTTCAGCACAAACAGGTAGTTAGCGAAAGAATTAACAAGTTCTTCCACTCTTTATCCTCTCTTATTTTTCTCTTTACCAGAACATACAGCCTCGCTGTGCCCGGACTTTTTTGTTCCCAGAAAGCGTGCACGCTTTCCATTCCCATTCCACTTACTCTTCTTCTGCCATTGCTGCTTTCATCATAATGGCACACTCAATCCTTTTTTTCTGCAGTTGGCAGCCAATATCATAAACATCGGTAATATTGCCATGGAAATGATATGAATTTGCCGCGCAGCCGCCGCTGCAATAGAATTTTGCAAAACAGTTCCTGCATTTTTCTTTTGCATAGACATTACATCCCTGAAACTTCTTCTGTAAGTCCAGATGATTGACACCTTCTGTAACGTTTCCCATAAGAAATGCATCATCCCCCACAAACTGATGGCAGGGGTAGAAATCTCCCCAGGGTGTTACTGCCAAATATTCTGTACCAGAACCACATCCTGACAAACGCTTTGCCACACAAGGACCGCCTTCCAAATCAATCATAAAATGAAAAAATTGAAATCCTTTCCCTTCTTTATTACGGCGAAGCATCTCAGCGGCAAGTTTGTCATATTCTTCGAACAGCAAAGGCAGATCTTCTTCCCGCAGTGCATAACCTTCTTCTGGCTGCGCTACTACAGGTTCCACAGAAATCTGCTGAAATCCGAGATCTGCAAGATGTAATACATCTTTTGAAAAATCCAAATTATTCCGGGTAAATGTTCCCCGCACATAATATCTTTCTTGATTTCTGCTGTCTGCAAATTTCTGAAATTTGGGTACAATCAAATCATAACTGCCTGCTCCCTTAGAAAAGGGCCTCATTTTGTCATGTACTTCTTTTCTGCCGTCAATACTTAACACCACGTTGTCCATCTCTTGGTTGGCAAATTCCATAATTTCATCATTTAGAAGCACTCCATTGGTGGTAAGGGTAAAGCGGAATTTCTTGTTGTGTAATATTTCCTGTTCCCTTCCATATGCCACCAACTGCTTTACCACGTCAAAATTCAAAAGCGGCTCTCCCCCGAAGAAATCTACTTCAAGATTTTTTCGGTTTGAAGAGTTGGCAATTAAAAAATCCAACGCCGCCTTTCCCACTTCAAAAGACATCAATTCCTTTCTTCCATGGTACTCCCCTTCCTCCGCAAAACAATAGCGGCATGCAAGGTTGCAGTCATGGGCAATATGCAGGCACAATGCTTTTACAACGGTAGGCCTTGTCTTAAATTGGTCAATATATCCCTCATATTCATCTTTTGTAAACAGGCTGCCATTTGAAACAAGTTCCTTCACTTCATCATAACTCTCTGCAATTTCCCCCTCTGGATAGACATCTTTTAATTTTTGGATGATTTGTTCTTTTGTACTTGACTCAAACAGGGGAATTACATCATAGGTTACATCATCCACCACATGCACCGCCCCGCTGTTCACATCTAAAACAATGTTATAACCATTGTTCTTATATTGGTGAACCACTGCTAATTCCTCTCTTTCACTTCTCTTTTGACATACCTTTTGAAACGACCGAATGCCCATAATCGGTGCCCAAGGATTACCTTGCGGCACGCCGGATGGCATGATGGGCGGCACTTTGAATATCCCTTATATCAAGGCTTGCTCCTGCGTTTACGTATATTCCCTCTCTGAAAACAACGCACAAATGACCGCTCGTCTGAGGCGAACGGTCCATGTAAACGAATCTATACCCAAAAAGGTGCCCCGCTGTGCCATGCTGCGCTTCCTAAGGGCTGCCCTTTGCCACACCTCATTTCCGCCTTCATGCGTTTTATCAGGTATGCTCATTTTTTGGAAATTATTTGTTCTCACAACTCTGGTTTCCTACTGTGCAACTTGTTTTACATGCAGACTGGCAGGAAGTCTGACATTCTCCACAGCCACCTTTTTTCACAGTATTCTGTAATTTCTTTGTATTTAATGTTTTTACATGTTTCATAATATGTTACTTCCTTTCTAGTTATCTGATATGTATTTCAAAAACAGAAATACCAGGCATAGTATAACATATTTTTCATCATATGCAAAGCATTATTTCAAAAATTCTACTATGGCTTTGAACTGGTCACAATCAATATTCACCTCAAAATTTCCTCCTAAAGCTGCCGTATATGTATTGACAATGGCAAGTCCCAGCCCATTTCCATCCGTAGTCCTGGATTCATCTCCCCGAACAAACCGTTCCACAATTTGGTCATTGGTAAATTCCATGGGATAACCAGCCGTATTTGTAATCTCAAACCGCACTTTTTTTGATAAATCCGTCTCTGCCCGCACTGCTGTTTTCAAAAAAACTCTCGTATTTTCCATGGAATATTTCAGGGCATTTTCCAATAAATTCTGGCAGATTCGATACATATAACTGCTGTCTGCGATAAAGCTCGTATCCTCCTTTGACAGTATCAGTACTAATTCCCTATGGCTGTCCCGGATT
This sequence comes from uncultured Lachnospiraceae bacterium, assembly GCA_951801955.1. GTDB lineage: Bacteria > Bacillota > Clostridia > Lachnospirales > Lachnospiraceae > Petralouisia. The sequence goes on along the minus strand of CATOOV010000006.1, from coordinate 28,683 downwards.
CGATCTTCCATATCTGCCTGTACCTGTTCAATCAGGCGATTCATCTCCATCGGCTCCATTTTCAATTCTACATTTCCACTGCTGGTCTTAGCCAAATCAAAAAGGCTGTCAATCATTTCCTTTAATTTCTGTGCTTTCCTAGAAAGCACCTCTGTATAATCACTGAGGACATCTGTCAATTCTTCTTTTTTCATCAATTCCAGATATCCTACCATGGAAGTCAAGGGAGTCTTTAAATCATGGGACACATTGGAGATCAAATCAACTTTCATCTGCTCACTGCGCAGTGCCGCTTCTAAATTTTTTTGGTTAATCTGACCCATAGCTTCCATATAATTGTCTAACTTCTGCTTCATAAAAGATAATATCATGATCTCACATACGATCCACTGGACAATCACAGTCCCGACCATGACATACCCTGTACTGTAATTGGCAAACCTCCAATAATATTGGCACATATAATCAAAATACTTTACCGCAGCCCCTAACAGCATTGCTGCAAGCACACAGAGATAAATCTGCTGTTTTCTCAATTTTTCTTTCCATTCCTGGTAAAATTCTTCATAGACTGGCTGCCATGCCCGGTTCTGAAAATAAAGAAGGAAACCAATGCTCCCCCATAGTCCGATTCCCAGGCTGAGGTTTAAAAAAAATCCCCTTGTGAGTGCATACTTCGTAGTGAGATAATGACTATAATACAAGTCCATAAGAAGAAATATTCCTAAGATACACCCGCCTGCCCCAGGCAGTAATCGGAATTCTTTTCTATTTATTATTTTGCGAATCCAAATGCCAGATTTTTTTTTCACATCAGTATTTTTCCATTTTGTATCCAATTCCCCACACCACCTTTACATATTTTGGATTTTTGGTATCAATTTCAAGTTTTTCCCGGATATGCCGGATATGTACCATAACTGTATTTTCCACTGCCCCTGTCGCCAATTCTTTCCATACCCGTTCATAAATCTTTTCTGCAGAAAACACCTGTCCTGGATGTTCCATCAAAAGCTCTAAAATCTTATACTCTGTAGCGGTCAGTTTTACTTCTGCACCATCTACAATGGCCTTCTTTGTCTGCTTGTCCAATACAACGCCTCCATTGACCAACTGCTCCTCTTCTGCCTGGGGTGCGCTCCCTCCCCAAGTATGGTAACGCCGAAGCTGCGCAGCTACCCTTGCAGTAAGTTCTGCCGGATTATAGGGCTTTTCCATATAGTCATCTGCCCCCATCACAAGCCCTGACACCTTATCGCTCTCTTGTGTCTTTGCAGAAAGAATAATCACTGGAATCCTATTATATTCTCGAATTTTCATCAAGGCTGACAAGCCATTAAGCCTTGGCATCATTACATCCAAAAGAATCAGATCTACAGGATTGTCTTTTAGTACCTCCAATGCCTCAAGGCCATCATAAGCCTTTAACACTTGATAACCCTCATACTCCAAAAGCTTTCCCAGGGAAAACACAATTTCTTTATTGTCATCCACCACCAGAATTGTCTGTCGTTGCATATTCTTTTGCTCCTATTCCTTTTTTACTCTGTCATTATAATATGGATTTCAAAAATAAAACTCAATAAATTTCTTAAAAAAACTTAAATATTTCATAAGAAGATTCTGAAATCTTAATTTCTAGTATAAATTCCAATGTTTGATACATACTACCTTAAAGCAGTTCATAAATTGCGAAATCCGATACCTTATGAAACGACCGAATGGTCATAATGGGGCGTCATTGGCTATACCTTATAAAACGGTGGGACAGTCATGGGGTGCCATTGGGGTATTATTTGAGAAATTTCAGATACAATTAAAAAATTTTGTATTTAACTGTATCTGAAATTTTGAGAATGCAACAGCTCTGCAATGATTTATAATATACTTTCAGAGAGGAGATTCATTTATGAGTCAAAAAGATACAAAAAACATCTACGATGATGGTAATATTCCAGAAATTGACCTGCCGCAAGATGCAGGCATCACCCATGCACAAAATGATATCCATGATGATACTGGCAATCAATCTGGCAGCAGTGTCCATGCTCCTTTCACGAGAGATGTTTTGGATATTCCCGTAACACCACCTGTCCTGTTGTCAACTTCTTCTGATTCAACACAAAGCCATTTTGACAGGGCATAAGGAGGTTTCCCATGGATAAAATTACAGAACAATTATCACTTACCCGTATTATACCTGTCGTAGTCCTGCACGATACAACAGAAGCAAAACCTTTGGCACAGGCTTTGTGCAATGGAGGGCTTCCCTGCGCTGAAATTACATTCCGTACAGAGGTTGCCGCCGACTGCATCCGTATCATGTCCAAGGAATTTCCAGATATGCTGATCGGGGCAGGAACAGTCCTTACCCCTGCCCATGCAGATCTTGCAATGAAAGCAGGAGCAAAATTTATTGTAAGCCCAGGATTTAACCCTGCTGTGGTCAAACATTGTATCAAAAAGAAATATCCTATTTTTCCAGGAATTAACAACCCCAGCGATATCGAGGCAGCCCTTACGTTTGGGCTTACACTGTTAAAATTTTTCCCGGCGGAAGCATCTGGAGGGTTGGAAATGATTAAGGCATTGTCTGCCCCTTATCCCCAAGTCCGCTTTATGCCCACTGGAGGAATCAATCTGAGTAACCTGCATACCTACCTTGCAAATGATCGGGTTACGGCATGCGGCGGAACCTGGATGGTAAAGGAAGATCTGATCAAAGACGGAAAGTTTGATGAGATTCAAAGGCTTACTGAGGAAGCAGTGCGTACAGTCCGCAACTGACCCGAATCCAGCGCCTGACCCGCGATCGAATCTTGAAAGGTTTATTGAGTTTTTCAAGATTCGAAACATTCTTAATAGGTAATTGCGAAACTGATAAATTATCAAAATTTTATATATAATTCATACAATTATATACAAATATTTCTCCTTAAATTTTTTGAATTGTATATGAAATTTCTAAAATGATTGAGTTTCGCAATTGCCTAAAACATTCTTAAACTGAAAAGGAGAACATTATGAATGGGAAAAAAGTAATTACCTTCGGGGAATTAATGCTGCGGCTCGCCCCGGAAGGATATCATCGCTTTGTACAGGCTGATACCTTTGGGGCAACCTATGGAGGTGGGGAAGCCAACGTCTGTGTTTCCTTGGCAAATTATGGCTTTCACTCTGTATTTGTAACCAGGCTGCCATCACACGAAATTGGGCAGGCAGGCATCAATGCATTGCGAAAATACGGCGTAGATACTTCTTTTATTGCTAGGGGAGGCAGTCGTATCGGTATTTATTATCTGGAAAAAGGAGCCTCCCAAAGACCTTCCAAGGTAATTTATGACCGTTCTGGCTCCTCCCTTGCCACAGCTTCCTCAGAGGATTTCTGTTGGAAAGAAATTTTTGCAGGCGCCGATTGGTTTCATTTTACAGGAATTACTCCAGCTTTAAACGATACCCTTGCTGACTTATGTCTTATGGCATGTCACGCTGCAAAAGACGCAGGGCTTACCATCTCTTGTGACCTGAACTACCGCAATAAGCTGTGGAGTAAAGAAAAAGCCGGACTGGTTATGGAGAAACTCTGCCAATATGTAGATGTATGTATTGCTAACGAAGAAGACGCCTCCGATGTATTTGGCATCCATGCTGCCAACACAGATGTTACAGCCGGAACTGTCAACCATGAAGGATATAAGGATGTAGCAAAACAATTAAAAGATCGTTTTGGATTTTCAAAAGTTGCCATCACACTTCGAGAATCCATTTCCGCCAATGATAACGATTGGTCCGCTATGCTCTACGACGGAGCCGAGTACTATTTCAGCCGAAAATACCACATGCACATTGTTGACAGGGTAGGAGGCGGTGACAGCTTTGGAGGCGGACTGATCGCTGCTACTTTGATGGGCTATGCTCCACAGAAAGTAATCGAGTTTGCTGTTGCAGCTTCCTGTTTGAAACATTCCATTGAAGGGGACTTTAATCTGGTCTCTACAGATGAAGTACTGAAATTAGCAGGCGGTGACGCATCGGGCCGTGTGCAGCGGTAGGCATCAGCTTGCCATCCCTCCAATCATGCCAGATGCCGTGCATAAGATCAGGGTTGTAAAAAAACGGGACAATTCCATATTGATTCCCTTTTGAAACAAAATGGAGCCTAGAACAAGAATCAAAAAATAGGCTCCTCCCATGATCATCCCCCAGAAAAACCTTTTGGTTTTCATTACCTTTCCGCTCAAAAAACCTCCCAGAAAGCCAGAAATCGCGTAGATTACCACAATCCCTACAGATACGGCATTTTCAGTGAGCTGCATTTTATAAAGCATTGCAGCCAAAATCAGTAACAATGCACCTGTCAACAGATACATTACCAGTAAAATCTTTAATATTGACAGTACGGATATCCTAGCTTTTTTCTCTCCCTGTGCCTGGACAAGATTTTTTCTTGTATGATTCTTTTCCATCTCTCTCTTCCTCTCTCTTGATTGATAATCGGTGACTGAACATCACAAGCTTCGACCAGCACGACCGCTCTATATTTTCGAAAGGCTGTTGGCGCCATCTGAGATATAGAATGTCCATTGGATTCTAACATATTTTATTCTGGTTTCTCAAAAACTATTCCTAAAGATAAATGGGAAATCAAAAAGTGATTTTATATCCAATTATTAGAAAACAAATCTCAAAAGGTATTGCAAAATCTCCCCTATTCCTTTATATTATGTAGTATCGAAAGGAGAGATGTACTTGGACTCAAGTGACGTCATACAATTATTATTTGTAATAGTTTTATTAATGTTATCTGCATTTTTTTCCTCCGCAGAAACAGCCCTTACTACCTCCAATAAGATCCGTCTTAAAGGTCTCGCCGATGAGGGGAATAAACGGGCACAGAGGGTATTGGAAATTACCAATGATTCCGGTAAGATGTTAAGTGCCATCCTGATCGGCAACAATATCGTAAACCTGTCTGCATCTTCCATTGCCACGGCACTTGCCATTAAATTATTTGGAAATGCGGGCGCCGGAATTGCAACAGGGATCCTTGCCGTCTTAGTCCTTATTTTCGGTGAAATATCACCTAAGACTTTGGCAACCATCCACGCAGACAAAATTGCCCTTGCCTATGGTGGTATGATTTTAGGGCTTATGAAGCTTTTAACCCCTGTAATTTTTATCATCAATAAATTATCTATGGGATTTTTGCGATTGCTGCGAGTCAGTGTTTCCAATGGACCAAACCCTCTTACAGAGGCTGAACTTCGGACAATTATGGATGTGGGGCATCAGACAGGCGTGATCGAACCAGAAGAACATGAAATGATCAACAATGTATTTGATTTTGGTGATTCACAGGCAAAGGAAATTATGGTTCCCCGCATTGATATGACATTTGCTGACATTAACAGCAGATACGATGAACTGATTAGTATTTTCCGAACAGACAAATTTACACGGCTTCCAATTTATGAAGATTCTATCGATAATGTCGTAGGAACCATTAATATGAAAGATTTACTCCTCTATGAAGCCAGCAAAGACAGTTTTTCTGTACGTGACATTTTGCGCAAACCCTATTACACTTATGAACACAAAAAAACTGTGGAACTTTTGATTGAAATGAAAAAATCTTCTTTTAATATTGCTATTGTACTGGATGAATATGGAGTAACCGCAGGCTTAATTACACTGGAAGATATTTTAGAGGAAATTGTCGGAGAAATCCGAGATGAATATGATATGGATGAGGAAGATCCTATTCAAAAGCTGGGAAACCGGGAATATCTGGTACAGGGTTCTATGAACTTAGAAGACTTGTGCAACGAGCTGAATTTGAATCTGTCTTCGGAAGATTATGATACCGTGGGAGGATATATGATTGAATTGTTAGACCACCTTCCCCAGACAGGAGAATCCTTTACCACACCCGAAAATATTTTCCTTCGGGTGGAAAATATGGATAAAAACCGAATCAGCAAACTATTTTTAAGGCTTCCTGATGAAATTATCGAAGAGAACGTTTAAATTTCTCTTTTACACCAGATGGGAGATGGCTTCCACTGTTACAGTAACTAACATGATTGTATAAGCGGAAGTATCATCTCCAGTCTGATAAAAGTTATTTTTACATAACTTTATTCCATTGTTTTCTATACATTAATCTCTGCTGTCATGCCAAGGAGACCTTTATTCTGTTCCAAGATAGGGTTTACAACCTTTGTCAAAAACTTTTCTACCTGCAACGGTGCGCGTCCCACATATTTTGACGGTTCCATGGAACTTTCCAACTCTTCTAAGGTCAGATTAAACGCTGGATCCGCAGCAATCAACTCCAACAAATTGTTGTCCCTTCCCTCTTCTTTTACATTTTTTCCTGCTTCCATGGAAAGCTGACGAATTTTTTCATGCATTTCCTGACGGTTGCCTCCATTTTTCACTGCATCCATCATAATATTCTCCGTTGCCATAAATGGCAGCTCTGCCATCATGTGCTTACGGATTACTTTGTCGTAAACCACCAGCCCGTCTACCACATTCAGACACAGATCTAAAATCCCGTCCACAGCAAGAAATCCTTCAGGAATTGATAACCGTTTATTCGCAGAATCATCCAAAGTCCGTTCAAACCACTGGGCAGCAGAGGTAATTGCCGGATTTAAGGCGTCTGCCATTACATAACGTGCCAGAGACGCGATACGCTCACTTCTCATAGGATTCCTCTTATATGCCATAGCAGAAGAGCCAATCTGATTTTTCTCAAATGGTTCTTCTACTTCTTTCAAATGCTGCAACAGACGAATGTCGTTGGACATCTTATGTGCACTCGCCGCAATCCCTGCAAGCACATTTAAAACCCTGGTGTCTACCTTCCTGGAATAAGTCTGTCCAGACACAGCATAACAATCTTGAAATCCCATTTTTTCTGCAATCATAGGATCGATCTTATCAATCGTTTCCTGATCTCCTGCAAATAACTCCTGGAAACTTGCCTGTGTTCCAGTAGTTCCCTTTGAGCCCAACAATTTCAGGCTACCTTTCACATACTCCAGATCCTCTAAATCTATCAAAAATTCCTGCAGCCACAAAGTTGCGCGCTTTCCTACCGTTGTAGGCTGCGCCGGCTGGAAATGGGTAAATGCAAGCGTTGGCAAATTTTTATAAGTATCCGCAAATTTTGCCAATTCTGCAATCACATTGATCAGTTTTCTATGCACCAGTTTCAAAGCTTCATTCATAACAATGATATCTGTATTATCGCCTACATAGCAGGAAGTGGCTCCAAGATGGATGATTCCTGCCGCCTTTGGGCACTGCTGCCCATATGCATATACATGGCTCATCACATCGTGACGCACCAATTTTTCCCTCTCTTTTGCAACTTCATAATTGATATCATCCACATGGCTTTTCAACTCATCAATTTGTTCCTGTGTAATGACTGGCTTTCCATTCTCGCTCAATCCAAGTTCCATCTCTGTCTCTGCAAGGGCAATCCAAAGCTTTCTCCAGGTACAAAATTTCATATCTGGGGAAAAAATATACTGCATTTCCTTACTTGCGTAACGCTCAGACAGAGGGCTGTTGTATCGATCTGTTGACATAATGATTCTCCTTTATCGAAAAATGTATTTCACCGTAACGCACCTCGAATCCGCTTCGCTCCTTCTCGGTGTCCGTTTCTTTTCTAGTTTCTTGTCTTTTGGCAACGACTTTCACCAGGGAAACGCTTCGCTTTTCCCTGGTGTCCGTTGCACTACTTTCCCACTTCGCAGACTGCATGCAACAAACACCTCGAATCCGCTTCGCTCCTTCTCGGTGTCCGTTGCACCTTTAAATATCCTTGCAGGAACATTTTCATACAAAGATGAAATGTTCCTGCAAGGATATTCGCAGTCTGCTTATCGCTCAAAATCTCCTCGGATATTTTCTGTGGGAGGTTTCATCGGATATTGACCGGTAAAACATCCTTTACAGATAGGAAGCTGGTCTGCAATCTCACTGAGCCGTTCTACACTTAGATAACCCAAACTATCAGCGCCGATAATTTTTTGTATCTCTTCCACTGTACGGTTGTATGCAATTAATTGTTCCCTTTCAGGGATATCTGTCCCAAAATAGCAAGGCCAAAGAAACGGTGGGGAAGCAATCCTTACATGAACCTCTGTAGCTCCTGCATCCCGCAGCATACGGACGATGCGGTCAGAAGTTGTCCCACGCACAATCGAATCGTCAATCATAATAACTCGTTTTCCACGAACTGCTTCTTCCAGCACATTTAGTTTTACTTTTACACTGGATTCCCGATTGCTCTGTTTTGGCTTAATAAAAGTTCTTCCAACATAACTGTTTTTTACAAACGCTGTGCCATAGGAGATACCTGACTCCATCGAATATCCCAATGCCGCTGCATTGCCGGATTCCGGCACCCCTACCACCAAATCTGCCTCTACTGGAGAATCCATGGCAAGAAACTTCCCCGCCTTCATTCGGGATGCATAGACACTGACCCCATCAATATGGCTGTCTGATCTTGCAAAATATATATATTCAAAAATACATCTCGCCTCTTTCTCTTTTGGCAGGCAAAGGCTTGTGTCAGATTGAATGCCTTCTGGCGTAATCGTTACGACTTCTCCCGGAAGTACGTCCCGTACATAATCTGCGCCAATCGTCTCAAGCGCACAGGTCTCGGAAGCAAGGATATAAGCATTGTCCCGTTTTCCGATACAAAGAGGTTTAAACCCAAAAGGATCTCTTGCCCCTATCAACTTACGCGGACTCATTACTACCAGAGAAAAAGCGCCCTTAACCTTTGCTGCAGCACGCTTTACTGCTTCCTGTGCTGTTTTTGAAGTTAAACGCTCCCTTGCAATGTGATAGGCAATTACCTCTGAATCAATGGTTGTCTGAAAGATTGCGCCCGTATATTCCAATTGCTCCCGCAGTTCTTTGGCATTAATCAAGTTTCCATTATGTGCCAATGCCAATGTCCCCTTTATATAATTAAGGACTAACGGCTGTGCATTTTCCCGGGTTGACGCACCTGCAGTAGAATAACGGACATGTCCGATCCCCAGATCTCCCTTCATTCCATCCAGGGTTCCCTGGGTGAACACTTCATTTACCAGTCCCATCCCCTTATAGGAATTTACTTTTCTCTCATTACTGTCAGTTTGGCTGACTGCAATACCACAGCTCTCCTGTCCACGATGCTGAAGGGCAAACAAACCATAGTAGATCGTAGATGCCACATCATTTCCATCAAAATCATAGATACCAAAGACACCACATTCTTCGTGCAGTTCATCAGAATCTATACCCCCAGGGCACCCCATGATTCCATTCGGCGTGTCATAAGGTATACCCCCAGGGCACCCCGTTATACCATTCGGCGTGTCATAAGGTATAAAATTATCCATATTATTGTTATTCATACAATTCTCCAATTGCTTCTATACAAACTTTTCCCCTGTTAAGAGTTCATATGCTTCTTTATACTTATCCACAGTCTTCGTTACTACTTCCTGCGGAAGAAGATAATCACTGTCTGGATTATCTTTCAGCCAATCCCTCACAAATTGTTTATCAAAAGAGGGCTGTGATTTTCCTGGAGTGTAACCAGACAATGGCCAAAATCTGGAACTGTCCGGAGTAAGCATCTCATCCCCCAAAACTACATTTCCATTTTCATCTAAACCAAATTCAAATTTCGTATCTGCGATAATAATCCCTTTGTTTCTGGCATATTCCGCACATTTTTTATATAATTTAATGGTACATTCTTTTATCGCTTCTGCATACCCTGCTCCCTTGCCTGGATGAATTTTCTCCAAAATCTCTACCGTATCCTCAAAAGTAATATGCTCATCGTGAAGCCCTAAATCCGCTTTTGTGGTAGGGGTATAGATGGGTTCCGGAAGCTGGTCAGATTCCTGCAGTCCTTCTGGTAATCGAATGCCACAGACAGTCCCATTGGCTTTGTAACTTTCCCATCCGCTGCCTGTAATGTAACCGCGCACAATACACTCTACTGGAAGCATATTTAATTTTTTGCATTTCATGCTATTCCCATCAAAATTTTCATTGCGAAAAAATTCCGGCATATCAGCAACATCGGTTGAAAGCATATGGTTTGGCACAATATCCTTGGTAAAATCAAACCAAAATTTAGACATCTGTGTCAAAATTGCACCTTTTTTTGTAATTTTATTCTTTAAAATCACATCAAAAGCGGAAATTCTGTCTGTTGCCACAATAATCATGCTGTCGCCGTTGTCGTAGACCTCACGTACTTTTCCTTCTTTTACGGGTTTAAATTCCTGAATACTCATTGCTTTCCTCCATTCATCCTTTACCTGCGTAAATTTACGCTGTTACATTTCAAATATTCGGATTAATTATAATACAGGCTCTTTTCATTCGTCAATGGAATTCCATTCCCATGGTATTAATTGATTGTAGAAATTTCCTGTAGTTTCCAATATTATTTTGTATAATTTGTGGATTAAGGGCGAATTAATATAGAATATTTGTCCCAGAAAAACGAGCTTTTTTACAATTATTCCAGCATTTTTTCCTTTTTTCTTTTTTTTACAAGACTTTCTATTCTACTTCACAAAATGTTAAAATAATGAAACTTGATATTCTAATTGTGGCATGATAAACTTAGTCTAACAATCAAATAACCCGCAGCAAGCTGACAGGGTATGTCTTAGCTTGTTTTTCGCAAGTTCGCTCCAAGAGGTGGGGATTTGCACCCAAAGGATACTTACCCTCACGGGAATAAAACAATCATGAAAGTCCTGTTCTTAAACCGTTGTCACCGTAAATATATAAAAGGAGGAATGTATTATAATGGAAAAAAGAAGAAGCCCACGAATCCCTTTAAATGCGAACCTTCATATCTGTGATTTATATAAACAAGATTCCACTGATATCCATCATTTAAAAGCTCCTATTATGCTGACAGATATTTCAGAACATGGAATTGGATTTATTTCTGAATGCATCTTACCACTACAATATCATTTTAAAATGTGTTTCCATTCTCAAACAGGAACGGAATGCCTGGTTGTATTGCGGATTATCCGCTGTCTGGTGGTGGATCATGCCCGCTATTCTTACGGGTGTGAGTTTATTGCGCTGGATGATAATATTAGGGAACGTATCCGGCAATATACGAAAAATAGAATCTCTTCCTGCATGTCAGAAGATTGAAACTTCTACTTTTTATCCAATGTGTGTTATAGGGATGTTGCAAAATGTAAGGGTTCCACAATATATTGTTACAATATAACAAATATCTATACTATACGTTATAGAAATTCCTCATTTTGGGACATCCCCTGCCAAAGAATTTTTGAATATATATTTGGATTCAAGGCTCGCGAGCGAGCCTTGGTGCTGGATTCGGTTCAGAATTCCTATAACACCCCCACAAGCAAGCTTACTCTTGTTATCCTGCTGTGGGGGTGTCATTTTATTCAAAACACGACCGGCATTTTGGCAATGGCTCGCCTGCTCCAGAGACGGGAGCCATCGCCTATCTGAGATAAGTGTTTACGGTTATGTCACACCTGCAAAGGTTATTCTTATCTAGCGCTTTACCAATAAAGACTTCCCTGTCATTTCCTCTGGCTGTTCCATTCCCATAATCTCAATCAAAGTAGGTGCGATATCTGCCAAGCATCCTCCTTCTCTCAAAGTATAACTGGCATCATAATTGATCAAAATAAATGGCACTGGATTAATCGTATGTGCTGTAAAGCTCTCTCCAGTATTATAATCAATTAACTGCTCTGCATTTCCATGGTCTGCACACAGGAACATAGTTCCATCCACTTCTTTCAACGCAGCAACTGCCTTTCCTACACAGGAATCCACAGCTTCTACAGCGGCAATTGCTGCCGTTTCTACACCAGTATGTCCCACCATATCTGGATTAGCAAAATTGATAATGATCACATCATATTTATCAGATTTAATGGCTTCCACCAACTTATCACATACTTCATATGCACTCATTTCTGGTTTCAGGTCATAAGTCGCAACTTTGGGAGAATTTACAAGGATACGATCCTCATTTTTGTTAGGTTCTTCTACACCGCCATTGAAAAAGAATGTGACATGGGCATATTTTTCTGTCTCCGCAATTCTTGCCTGGGTCTTGCCATGGTCTGCTAAAAATTGACCAAAGGTATTTTTCAGTTCTACTTTGTGGAAAGCTACAGATTTATTCGGAATTGTTACATCGTATTCTGTAAAACATACATATGTTACATCTTTTCTTGCGCCTCGGTCAAACCCATCAAATTCGTCCATACAGAAAGTTCTGGTAATCTCCCTGGCACGGTCTGGACGGAAATTAAAGAATATAATCGTATCTTTATCATTTACAGTTGCAACTGGCTTTCCATCCTTTTCCACTACAGTGGGAACTACAAACTCATCTGTTATATCTTCCGCATAGGAATCTGCAACTGCTTCCACTGCATTTGCCACACGCTTTCCATCCCCTTGTGCAATCGCACGGTAAGCTCTCTCCACGCGGTCCCAACGGTTATCACGGTCCATAACATAATAACGTCCGCTGACAGTGGCAATCTCACCTATGCCGATCTCTTTCATTTTACTTTCCAGTTCTTCCATAAATCCCTTACCGGAAGTAGGCGCTGTATCACGTCCGTCCAAGAAACAGTGTACATAAACCTTTTCTATTCCCTCGCGTTTTGCCATTTCTAACAATCCATACAAGTGTGTGTTATGGCTGTGTACACCACCGTCTGACAACAATCCATACAAATGTAATGCGGAATGATTCTCTTTTACATTTTTCATTCCTGCAAGCAACGCTTCATTCTTAAAAAATTGACCATCTTCGATTTCTTTCGTAATTCTGGTCAGCTCTTGATATACAATTCTTCCAGCCCCCATGTTCAAATGCCCTACTTCTGAATTACCCATTTGTCCATCTGGAAGCCCTACAGCAAGTCCGCTGGCATACCCTCTGACAAAAGGATATTCCTTCATCAGTCCGTCAATATTGGGCGTATTTGCTTCATATACGGCATTTGCTTCATGCTTGTCATTTAATCCAAATCCATCCAGGATCATTAATACAGTAGGTTTCTTACTCATAATATTCTCCTCTTTTCTTTCTTGTTTCTTACATTAACTATCGTTTTTATTTTATCATGCAAGCCTGAAAAATACAACTCTACAAGAGAGGCAAAATCACAATATTGGTATTTCATCTATTTGACAACACTTTTTTTAATGTTTGAGAAATTGCCGTGCCTATCACAAAACAGGCTGCAGCTTCCACCAAACCATTCACACCTACAAACAGCAGAATAAAAATCAAAAAATTTCCAGCCCCCAATTGTGAAGCGATACCCTGAATGTACTCCGTCTGATAAAAAAACAATACCAAAGTTCCCATAAAAAATATTGTATTCATCAATGGGCAGCAAAGATTTGCAAGTGCTGCTGCTATCTTTTTTATTGGATTACATTTGACAACTCCCTGATACAACACCCCTGTCAGCCATCCCACGATTGCCCTAGGTATTACGCATACAATAAAGGTATAAATTGGATTGATACCCAAAAGCGCCGCTCCAAAAGGACTCATTCCAAAACACTGAATAAAACTGGTAATTCCAAACACAACTCCCAAAACAATTCCTGCTGTCGGTCCCAAGGTTATCGCCCCTACTGCTACCGGAACCACAATTAAAGTAATCTCCAATCCCAATGTACGGATATAACCAATCGGCGTAAATGCCATAATAAAAATGACAGCAATTAAAAGTGCCATTTCTACCATATAGGCAGTGTCTATTTTTTGTTTCTTTTCCACTGACATTCCTCTCTTTCCAATTTTCCTTGAGGGCAATCCTTCTGAATAGCTTTCATATAATTCAGAGAACTTTCTTAGTATGAACAAAAGTGCGTTTCACACACTCCCCCGCACAACTTCTTTTACTAACGCATCTTTTGTTCCGCGCCGCGCACATTTGCGCAGCAATATGTTCCTCTTGTGCGAGTGCGCATATTTATTTTTTCATATAGGAAATTCGGAAGAATTTCCTATATGAGAATAAAAGTGCCTTTTCCCTATTTATGAGAGAAAAGGCACTTTTCTATACATATTTTGTCTTACTTAAGTAAAATTAATAATTCTTATTCAGCAAGTTCAGCTTTCAAAGCTTCTGTCAAAGCCGGAACAACCTTATGCAGATCTCCTACAATACCATAGTCGGCTACATCAAAAATAGGAGCATCTTCATCCTTATTGATTGCAATAATAATATCTGCTTCTTCCATTCCAGCAACATGCTGAATTGCGCCAGAGATACCAATTGCAAAATATACATTGGGGCGAACTGTCTTACCAGTCTGTCCTACCTGTAAATCTACTGGCAGCCATCCATTTTCTACAACTGCACGAGAACAGCTTACAGTTCCACCAAGTACTGCCGCAAGATCTTTCAACATCTGGAAGTTTTCTGCGTTTCCAACACCACGTCCGCCGGATACCAAAATTTTTGCTTCCATAATATCTTCTGTTTCTTTCACAGCTTTTACGATATTTAAAATTTCAACATATTTGTCATCAGGTGTAAATCCAGGATTGTACTCCTCTACATTTGCTTTTGCACCTTTGATCGGCTCAATTTTCTGCATAACGCCAGGACGAACAGTTGCCATCTGAGGACGATTATCAGGACAAGCAATCGTTGCAATTGTATTTCCACCAAATGCAGGACGAGTCATCAATAATTGATTGTGTTTCTGCTCATCTTCTTTGCCTGGAACTGGATTCAGTGGGAAGTCACCAATCTCCAATACGGTACAGTCTGCAGTCAATCCTGTTTTTACCCTTGCAGAAACACGGGGACCTAAATCACGACCAATTGCGGTAGCGCCTACTAACATGATTTCTGGTTTGTATTGATTGATGACAGATGCCAGTGCATGTGTATAAGGCTCTGTTCTATACTCTTTCAATTCAGGATCATCTACCACGATTACTTTATCAGCGCCATACTCTGCAAGCTGGTCGGCAAGATCCTTCACACCAGAACCAATCAGAACGGCTGTCACATCTGTATCTAAATCTTTTGCTAAATCTTTTGCCTTGCCAAGTAATTCAAAAGCAATTCCGCTTAATACATTGTCTACCTGCTGTGCAAAGACATATACTCCTTTATATGCTTCTAAACCCATTATTTTCACCACTTTCCTTAATTTTGCGGATCTTCGCAATCCATGTTGTTGTCTGCCCTTCAAAGAGCATTAAAATAATCTGTTAGATTACGTGTTTCTCTTTCAGTTTTCCTACAATGTAAGCAACTGCATCTTCTGCTGTATCAGGAACAACCTTCTCACCAGCACCTTTTTTCACCTTGTCAGATGCTTTTGCAATCTTAGTAGGAGATCCTTTCAAACCAAGATCAGAGTCATCCACATCCTTTAAGTCTGGTCTTCCCCATACAGTCACTTCTTTGTCATAAGCATCGAAAATTCCGCCTGGTGTCATATAACGCGGCTCATTCAATTCAGAAAGAGCTGTAATCAGACAAGGCATCTTAGCCTTTACTTCGTGATATCTGTCTTCATACTGACGCTGTACAATTACATAATCACCATCAATTTTAATATCCTGTGCATAGGAGATAACAGGAATATTCAAATGTTCTGAAATCTGAGGTCCAACCTGTGCCGTATCGCCATCAATTGCCTGACGTCCGGTAATAATCAAATCATAATCCAGATTACGGATTGCACCTGCAATGGTAGTAGAAGTAGCCCATGTATCAGCTCCGCCTAACACTCTGTCAGTGACAAGGACACCCTTATCCGCACCCATTGCCATAGCTTCACGGAGTACTTCATCTGCTTTTGGAAGTCCCATAGTAATTACAGTAACCTCTGCACCATACTGTTCTTTTAATCTTAATGCTGCTTCCAGACCAGCCTTATCATCCGGATTCATGATAGTGAGCATTGCACCTCTGTCCAGAGTACCGTCTGGATTGAATTTCACTCCGCCCTTGGTATCTGGTACCTGCTTTATACATACAACGATTTTCACGGTAATTCACTCCTTATGTTTTAATTTTATTTACATTTGCGAATTGTACAAAAGATGCTTCGCATCTTTCGCGCGCGTTGCGCCCTCAAATACCTGATATAAGTATTACATCCATGCAAACATGGTTCCATATTTATATCATCCATTCTCAATCCACTTTCGCGATTATTTCAATAATGCGCCGGAAATAACCATACGCTGAACCTCAGAAGTTCCTTCATAGATTTCTGTGATCTTAGCGTCACGCATCATACGCTCTACATCATATTCACGGATATATCCGTATCCACCGAATAACTGAACACATTTTGTTGTTACTTCCATAGCAACCTCTGCTGCAAATAATTTTGCCTTAGCTGCCTCTACAGAATAAACTTTCTGTGTTGCTTTTGCCATAGCCGCCTTATATACCAGCATCTGTGCTGCTTCCACTTTTGCCGCCATATCAGCAAGCTGGAACTGTGTATTCTGCTGAGCTGCAATGGAACGTCCAAACTGCTTTCTTTCCTTGGTATATGCAATCGTCAAATCAAGCGCGCCTTCTGCAATACCAAGCGCCTGTGCTGCAATACCGATACGTCCGCCATCCAGTGTATGCATAGCAATTGGGAATCCTTTGCCCTGCACACCCAATAAGTTATCCTTCGGAATTCTGCAGTCTTCAAAAATAAGTTCATATGTAGCTGATCCGCGGATACCCATTTTCTTTTCCTTTGTTCCAAAAGAGAAACCAGGAGTATCTTTTTCTACAATAAAAGCGGAGAAAGATTTCTTCTTTCTTCCTCTTGCGTCTACCTTTACATCAGTAACTGCAATTACGATATAAATGTCGGCCTCTTTACCGTTGGTAATAAAGCACTTAGAACCGTTCAATACCCACTCTTCACCATCCAAAACAGCCTTGGTCTGGCATCCCTGTGCGTCAGTACCTGCACCTGGTTCTGTCAATGCAAATGCCCCTAATTTCTCACCTTTGGCAAGAGGTGTAAGGTATTTCTGTTTCTGTTCTTCCGTACCATAAGTCATAATGGGATCACAGCACAGAGACGTGTGTGCTGAAACGATAACGCCAGTTGTACCGCAAACCTTTGACAACTCCTCTACACACATAATATAAGTCAAAGGATCACAGCCCTGTCCGCCGTACTCTTTGGGAATAGGAATTCCCATAAATCCGATTTTCTGCATTTTTTCTACAGTTCCTCTTGGGAATTTCTCTGTCTCATCTACTTCCTGTGCAAGAGGCTTTACTTCATTTTCCGCAAACTCTTTGAAAAGAGTTCTTGCCATTTCATGTTTTTTATCTAAAGAAAAATCCATGATATTTTTCCTCCAAACTTTCTTCTAAATATTTTTTTAGCAATCATCTGCCCCAAAAAGGGACAGATGACTGCCAGATGTTTCCGAAATGTGAACTTTGCAAAGTACTGTCACATACATAATTCCGAAATAATTCTCCAATTATCTTCAAGGCTCGCGAGCAAATCTTGCGCATTCATCTCATGACTAAAGTCATAAGAATTCTGCGTTAAACTATAAATTATTTACGATAATCATAGAAACCGATTCCGGTCTTCATTCCAAGCTTACCTGCACGAACCATTTTCTTCAGCAATGGATGTGGACGATATTTTGGATCACCTGTCTCATCATACAATACGTTCATAATTGCAAGGCAGATATCAAGCCCAACTAAATCTCCCAAAGCAAGAGGTCCCATCGGATGATTTGCACCAAGCTTCATAGCTGTGTCGATACCTTCTACAGATGCAACACCGTCTGCATAAATACCAACCGCTTCGTTGATCATCGGAATCAGGATTCTGTTTACAACAAAGCCAGCCGCTTCATTTACTTCTACCGGAGTCTTGCCGATTTCTTTGGAAATCTCGACAATCTTATCTTTCATATCGTCTGGTGTGTTCTCACCTTTGATAACCTCAATCAGCTTCATAACAGGAGCAGGATTGAAGAAATGCATACCAATTACTGGTCTGTCCAGACCTGCACCGATCTCAGTAATAGAAAGGGAAGATGTGTTAGTTGCAAACATACAATCTTTCTTTACGATATCCTGTAACTCTTTGAAAGTCTGTTTCTTAACATCCATAACTTCCAGTGCTGCCTCAACAATCAAATCACAGTCGCCGCAGATTTCTTTTGTGCCTGTGGTAATCTTTGCAAGGATAGCGTCTGCTGCTGCCTGCTCCATTTTACCCTTTGCAATTCTCTTCTCAAATCCTTTGGCAATCTTTTTCTTGCCGTTCTCTGCAAATTCGTTATTGATGTCACATAAACAAACTTCATATCCCTCTGTCTGGGCAAATGCCTGTGCAATTCCAGAACCCATGGTTCCTGCTCCAATAATACCTACTTTCATGATGATCCTCCTTATAGCTCTTATCCCTTATGACACACCGAATGGCATAATGGGGTGCCCTTGGGTATACTTAATAATCTCTAGAATTAATCTCTTTCTACAATGGTAGAGCAGCCCATACCGCCGCCGATACACAGGGTTGCAAGACCCTTCTTCGCATCTCTTCTCTGCATTTCATGAAGCAGGGTAACCAGGATACGGCATCCGCTTGCCCCTACTGGATGTCCAAGTGCAATGGCTCCACCATTTACATTTACTTTGCTCATATCAAACTCAAGGTCATGTGCTACTGCCAAAGACTGTGCAGCAAATGCCTCGTTTGCCTCTACCAAATCCATATCGCCTATGGTAAGACCAGTCTTCGCAAATACTTTCTTCGTAGAAGCTACTGGTCCAACACCCATAACAGAAGGATCTACACCGCCAAGTGCGCCGGCTACGAAAGTAGCCATAGGTGTTACGCCCAATTCTTTTGCTTTCTCTTCGCTCATAACAACAATTGCTGCTGCACCGTCATTGATTCCTGAAGAGTTTGCTGCTGTAACAATTCCGTCTGGCTTGAACGCAGGACGCAGTTTAGAAATTCCTTCTACCGTTGTGCCAGGACGTGGTCCTTCGTCTGTATCTACAATCACAGTTTTCTTTTTCTGTTTTACTTCTACTGGAACGATCTCATCTTTGAATTTGCCGTCTGCCATCGCCTTCTCACATTTCTGCTGGGAGCTTGCTGCAAACTCGTCCAACTGTTCTCTGGTCAGTCCCCACTGCTCTGCTACATTCTCAGCAGTGATACCCATATGGTACTGGTTAAATGCATCCCATAATGCATCGTTTACCATGGTATCCACCAGGGTCGCATTGTTCATTCTGTATCCGTAACGTCCCTGCATAGCTGCATAAGGAGCCATAGACATATTTTCCATACCGCCTGCAACAACGATGTCAGCATCTCCTGCCTGGATCATCTGTGCTGCCATGTTTACACAGTTCAAACCAGAACCGCATACGACGTTTACTGTAACTGCAGGGGTCTCAATTGGCAAACCTGCTTTGATGGAAGCCTGACGCGCTACGTTTTGCCCCAAACCAGCCTGGATAACGCAGCCCATATATACGTGATCTACTTTATCTGCCGGAACACCAGCTCTGTTCAATGCTTCTTTGATAACGATGGAACCTAAAACTGGTGCTGGAGTTGTGCTTAATGCTCCTCCCATAGTTCCGATTGCGGTACGGCATGCGCCTGCTAAAACAACTTTCTTTGCCATTCTCTTCGTCTCCTTCTATATTTTATTATGTATCGGCACAGCAAAACAGCCCGCCGACCATGAACAGAATCCTGAAAACAGGTTTTGACAAAATCACCAAAATGTATGTTATTTTTTTAACAATCTTTTGCCAAAAAAAAGGAAAACAGGTCTGGTAACGTTCTCCTTGCCATCATGCCTGCAGGATAACTTGAAAGAGGTCTTGTTTTCCCATGTTTTCAATCCTCGCTAAAAATATCCTAGCACATTTTATTATTAATTGCAAGAATTATCTTGTTGTTTCCCCTTCTCTCTTTTTCCTTTTTCTGACCATCACTTTTTGTCTTTCTTTGTTATATTTTTATCATTCTATTTCTCCTTTTCCCTCAAAAAAAAGCCATTTTTTGTGTATTTTCCACAAAAATAGCTTTTTCCATTTTTTCGTATGTATTAATAAAAAACATGGTTTCCAATGATTGTTCCTGGAATGTTTCCACGATTCCGCCTGAAATACAGGCAGCTAAGGGTAATATTCCCTCCAAGCACCTCCTGCGCTGCCTGGATGCAGTCACTGTTGGCGCCGCTGGCAAGGACAGATGCAAACCTTCCGCTTGCTACAGGCGTAAACTGTCCAGACTGATAAATTACCCCGGCAATTGTATTTGGAAAATGGGAACTGCTCACCCGATTCAGCACCACACTGCCCACAGCCAATTTGCCCTCATAACTCTCTCCTTCCGCTTCACAATGGATCAAAACTGCAAGAAGCGTGAGATCTGAGGCATCCTGTCTGTTGGAAACTTGATTCCCGCCATTCTCTTCCTGCCCATTTTCTTGCTGATTCCTAGTTTGTTCCTGTCTCTGTTTTTCTTGCTGCTTCCTTAATTCTTCCCTTCTCCTGTTCTCCTCCTGCTGCCGTTTCATTTCTTCTTCCTGCCGTTTGATCTCTTCTAAGCGCCTGGCATCTTCTTCTGCCTTTTGCGCTTCCAGTTCAGCTTCATATGCCTTCTGATGGGCGATCTTTGATTTATACTCTGTCACATCTGCCTGTGCGTCTGCAAGTTGCTTTTTCGCTGCATTTAACTGCTGGGAAGTATCTGCCACCAAATCTGCGACTTCTTGTTTTTTCTTTTCCTGCTGCTCTTGGAGTTTTGCAAGGGATGCCTCCTGGCTGGCAAGCTTCTTCTCCTTTTTGGCAATCTCCTTTTTTGTTTTCTGGTACATTTCAAGCATTTCTCTGTCATATTCATGAATGCTGGAAATATATTCTGTTTTACTTATAAAATCTGCAAAATTTTCAGCGGTCAGCAATACTTCAATTACTGTCTCCGTATCCATTTCGTACAGAAAACGGATCCTATTTTTCATTGCCTTATATTGCCTTTTTTCCCTCTTCTTTGCCTTTTTCAGCTCTTTCCTGGTATCTTCCAAATTTAACCTGGTACTATTTAGCTGTTGTTCTGTCTCGTTTAGCTCAGCAGTCACTTGTGTAAGCTTATTATGAAATTCTGCAAGTTCCCCTTCTAATCCGCCTTTTTTCTGTGAAAGGCTGTTTACTTCCTCCTGAGCCTCTTGTTTTTCTTTTTCTAAATTTTTTATTCCTTCCTGCACCTCATCAATTTTCTTCTGGGTAGCGTTAATTTCCATCGGAAACAAACTGCACAGTGTCAAAAAAACTGCCAGCCCTTTCAATAATCTGCGTTTCATATTCCTGCCCCTTTTCTTCCGTAATCCTAATCTTCCATTTCAGTATACACATTTGTAATTACTTACAATGCATAAACTGCGTTTACAACATAAACGGACATTTCGCCTGCCTACAGCCCATGCCATTAATTAAGGTTATAATTTCCACACCCAAACTGTATAAATCTTGGCTTCAAAGCATGTAAGGGAATTTTAACCTTTTGACATCTGACTCCTATCACATAAACAAGATATATGTCCGATAACTATAATATAAACTATCCCTCACCTATGTGCAATAGAAACGAATATTTATTTTACACCCAATTTCAACCAAGCTAAAATAATATATCAGCCAAAAATAAGAATAAATAACGGAGGTGTTTTTTGTGCAGTATATAAAAATTAATCATGTGCGGCCAGGTATGCGCCTTGCTCGACCAATTTACAATAAAAATGGCGTTATGCTTTATGAACGGGATACCCGCCTTACTTCTCAGGGTATTGCCAGTATTAAAAATTTTGGTCTTTGGGGTCTCTATATTCTTGAACCTGCAGAACCAGTGCCCCCTCTTTCCCAGGAGGATGTAGAACTGGAACGTTATCTTACTGTTTCCACTTTCCGGTTAAAAGACGACCTAACATTACTTTTGAACAATATGACACCTCAGCATATAAAACCAATGGCTCAGGAAATTCTAAAAAAATTCGGTGGACTGGATCATAAAATTAATTTTGCCGGAACCCTTCGGAGCAGCGGCGACTATGTATACAAACACAGCCTAAACACAGCAATCCTTGCTGCAATGATGGTAAACAGGCTTCATTACGACTATCCCGAACAACTTGCAATTGTATGTGCTGCACTGCTGCATGACGCTGGTCTTTTGCTGGTGCCAGATGAAATTTTAGAAAAAGGCGAGCGGCTTTTGTCCACAGACGAGCGACGGCTTATCCGTGGTTATTTAGAAAAAGGTTACCAGATGCTCCATCCAGATTATAATGATTACAAATTTCCAAATTTAACTTTACAGATCGTAGGACAGATGGCGCGGTTAGGATATCCGGCATCTGGGGAACTGCCACAAAATGTCCGCTGGAAAAACGGAACCCATGTCTTACACACTGCAAGCATGTTTGACGAAATGACCTCAATGAATCTGGACCGGGAACCTGTCTCCGAACTCGCCGCCGTCCGATATCTGCGGGAACATACCGACCATTATCCAGCGCCATTTGTAACCGCCCTGACCCAGTGCATCCACATTTTGCCAAGCGGACGTTGTGTAGAATTTTCCAATGGCCAGACTGGTATCGTAATTGAAGAAAACCAGAAAAATTATGCCCAGCCTGTGATGATTCTTTTTTCCAACAACCAACGGGTTGATTTTTCCGATGCAAAATTTCAGAAATCCCTTCATATCGCCGATATAATGAAAACCATGGATATACGACTAAAAGCCGACCGTGAAACACTAAAGAAATATAAAAGTGATCCTAAAACCCAGGAAATTGCCAAACGCTATTCTGAAAAACGAAAAAAATTAGTTGCCGCTGGAAGGCTTTGATGTTATCTCGTTAAAAAATCACCCTACAAAAATATCTTTGTGGGGTGATTTTTCTACTTCACATATATTTATTCTGCTGTACTGCGATATCCGTCTGGGTTCATACTCTGCCATCTCCAAGAATCCTCGCACATTCTGTCAATGCCAAATTCTGCCTCCCATCCTAACTCCTCTTTTGCCTTGGATGCATCTGAATAACAAGTTGCAATATCTCCTGCGCGTCTGGGTTTGATTTCGTATGGAATGGGCTTTCCACATGCTTTTTCGTATGCTTTCACCACATCCAGGACACTATAGCCTTTTCCTGTTCCCAAGTTATAAATGGTAACGCCGGATTTGTCTTCTATTTTCTTTAATGCTTTCACATGTCCTTTTGCCAGGTCAACTACATGGATATAATCGCGGACTCCTGTGCCATCAGGAGTATCATAATCATCCCCAAATACTCCTAAGCATTTCAACTTTCCAACTGCAACTTGTGCAATGTATGGCACCAAATTGTTGGGAATTCCTTTTGGATCTTCTCCGATGATTCCGCTCTCATGGGCACCAATTGGGTTAAAATAGCGAAGAAGTACCACATTCCACTCTGGATCTGCCACATGCAAATCGGTTAAAATCTGCTCCAACATCCCTTTTGTCTGTCCATAAGGATTGGTGATCTGTCCTTTGGGGCATTCTTCTGTAATTGGAATTATGGCAGGATCCCCATATACAGTAGCAGAGGATGAGAAAATAATATTTTTCACTCCTAATTTACGCATTACGTCACATAAAACCAAAGTCCCGCTAATATTATTATGATAATATTCCAAAGGCTTTTGTACCGACTCCCCTACTGCTTTTAATCCTGCAAAATGAATCACACTGTCAATCTTTTCTTTTTTAAATACTTCTTCCAATGCCTGGGCATCCAAAATATCTGCCTGGTAAAATGGCACTTTTGCGTTTGTGATTTTTTCCACTCTCTTTACTGCTTCTTCACTGGAATTTACCAGATTATCCACTACAACCACTTCATATCCTGCATGTATCAGTTCAATACATGTGTGGCTTCCAATATAGCCTGCTCCGCCTGTAACTAAAATAGCCATAAAAATACCTCCTGTTATGATTCCTATGCCGCCGGATTACAGCTTTTCCCCACAGAATTTCTGGATACTTAATTCTTTTTTCCGCAGGTCACCTGCCAGTATTGCTGGCAAAATTTTCCGACTTCCTTTATAAAAATGAGTATATCACACTTGGTTAATTTAGTAAATACTATTTTTATTTACTATAATATTTTACTAAAAAATACCCGCCTTATTAGAATTTGGCCCGTCTTTTGCTGACATTGTCTTGTTCTTTACTATAACGAACCATAAATAGCCAGAGACTTATTCTTTGTTGTACGAATCACTGCACCTCTTCACAATCTGTTCCATCTGCTGCCATTTAGCCTCCATGTCTGCCACCAATTTCATCTGTGTACGGCACCGGTCCAGATTCTGTCCTTCCCGATGGATTTTAAAGTAAGTGTCCCCCTGAAGATAATCTGTCAGAAAACGCATTCCGCACTCATATGTCATCACCTTTGCCCCCATAGGCAGCATGGCAAGCTCAAGTTCTGTCAGGCTGCCCTGGCATCCCTTTAAAAATCCCTTGGTATACAATTCAAATAACTCCAAATCACAATAAATTTTAGACAAATCTGGTTCGTCCTCTGCTCCTGTGCTTGCACCGAATCGGATGGCATCTCCAAAATCGTGGACAGCAAGCCCTGGCATAACCGTATCCAGGTCAATTACACAAATCCCTTTTCTCGTTTTTTTATCTATCATAATATTATTCAGTTTGGTATCATTGTGGGTTACACGTAAGGGCAGCTTTCCATCTGATGATAACTTTCCTAATACAGAAACTGTGTCAGTTCTCTCCTTAAAAAAATTAATTTCCATTTCTACCGATTTTACTCTTCCACAGACATCTTTTTTTATGGCATGTAAAAAAGTTTCATACCTTGCCCCTGTATCATGAAATCCAGGTATGGTTTCATGGAGGCACTCTGCCGGATAATCTGCCAAGAGCTGCTGAAAATTACCAAATGTCACTGCGCTTTCATAAAAATCTTGTTTTGTCTCCACCTTGTCATAACTTACCGCATCCTTGATAAAATAGTACATCCTCCAGAAATTTCCAGATGCATCCTGGTACAAGGGCTGACCATCCTTGGTGGAAATAATGGTAAGCGTTTCCCTCAGCTCATCACCGCCCAATGCTTTGATTTTTTCCTTTAAAAAGGATGTCACCCCCAGAATATTTTCCATTACCTCAAACGGTTTTTGAAAAATGGTCCTATTCATCCGCTGAAGAATATACATTGGCTCTCCCGTTACCAAAAAAGTATCATTGATATGCCCGCTGCCGTAGGGACGGACAGACTGCTGAACCCCCTGCAATCTGAAATGGCTGATTATTTCTCTTGCCTGTCCTGTCAAATCCTTCTCCTCCATAAAGTACCTCCTCCCTGTATTTTCCCTTTCCTATCCTTCTTAAAATACTCTCGTCCACTTTTATCCAGCAATGGAATTTACTGCCATCTCCCTATCTTCCTTTAAAACTCTTCTGGATACAACCCCTGCTGCTTTAACCTGGCAATAGCATTTACTACCATTTCCTTGTCTTCTTTATATGTAACACCATACCATTTATCCATGGAAGTAAGCACCTGTACACTTGCCTTTCCAGACTGCAGCAATGCATCTACTGCAAATGGCAGGAAATACTCTGCCTTTTGTGGATTTTGGGGCAAATCGTTTTTCAAAAAATCTGTAAATCCAATTTCCAACTCCTTTAAGATACTCTCTGAAAATCCCCACATATTCATGGAAACAGTACTGTCCATGGAAACCTCTGTCCAAGTCTTCCCATCATCTTCTGTAAATAATGCTTGATTTCCTCTCTTTTCAATATGGGTGCGTTCATCAATTCCCGCCAGAAATCCATTTCTGTCTGTCTTACAGATCCCTCTTGCCACATGCCCGTTTTCTGTCAGTGTATTTTTTAAAGCATACCCTACCATCGTATAGCGATATTTCTCATCATCCTCATGATTGACCAGATAATCATAAATCGCCTGATATGCATGTTTGCCATAGTAGTCATCTGCATTAATCACTGCAAACGGTCCATCCAGAACCTCCTTACAACAGAGGATGGCATGCCCTGTGCCAAATGGCTTTTCTCTGCCTTGTGGAATGGAATAACCTGCCGGAAGCTTTTCCAGTTCCTGATATACATATTCTACCTGGACTTTATTGGAAACACGGTTTCCAATACTTTCTTTAAAAACCGCCTCATTGGCCTTCTTTATAATAAACACTACTTTTTCAAATCCAGCCTCCATCGCATCATAAATGGAAAAATCCATAATAATATGCCCCTGTTTATCAATTGGGTCAATTTGTTTTAAACCGCCATAACGGCTTCCCATACCTGCTGCCATAATTACCAATGTAGGTTTTTTCATCTTTATCCTCCTTATATTCATCCATGTGGTGTCTTTGTTTTATACCATGATAATACAAAAAAAATGTTCTGTATTTGCACAATTTTTTTGCTTTTTTGCACAATTCTGTGCTAAAATAAAATCCAAAGCTTGCGCGGCAATCGTTACCTTTTGTGCGCGTGTGCATTTTGGTGTTCTATATTAGGAAAGTTTAAAGAACTTTCCTAATATAGAACAAAGAATCTCGCTTCGCGAGATTCTAGAAAGGATTCCATATGCATTTTTATAAATACCCCCTGACTCGAATTTTTGATATCCCCCAGATCGTCACCATACACTATTTCGAATATGGAAAAGATTTTGTATTTGAGGGGGAATCTCACGATTTCTGGGAATTCCTCTGTGTAGATAAAGGAGAAGTCACTGTCACTGCTGGCAAGCAGATCCATAATCTAAAGAAAGGCATGATTATTTTCCATAAACCAGGACAATTTCATTCAGTCGCAACGAACGGCGTAATTGCCCCTAACCTGGTGGTTGTCTCTTTTGTGTGCCTTTCTCCTGCGATGTCTTTCTTTGAAGATAAAATTTTGCTGCTTGGAGAACTGGAGCGCAGCCTTCTTGCTGATATTATTGCTGAGGCAAGAAATGCATTCCTCACTCCTCTGGACAATCCCTATACTCACAAAATAGAAAGAAATCCCCGCCAATGGCAGGGCGCGGAACAAATCATCCAACTTTCCCTGGAACATTTCCTCATCTCCTTGTACCGGAAGAATACGCACCCCCTTTCACAACCAAAGCTCACCAAATCTGTAAGACTGAAACAAGACGATGCGCTTTTGGAACATCTGGTAATATATATGGAAGCGCACCTGACCCAAAATCTCACTGTGGAACAGATTTGCCATGACAATCTAATCGGATTGTCCCAGCTTCAAAAGTTGTTCCGCAATAAATATAACTGTGGAATCATAGATTATTTTTCCAAGATGAAAATAGAACGTGCGAAAGAATTGATCCGGGAAGAAACCATGAATTTTACCCAGATAGCTGACTATCTGGGCTATACCTCTATCCACTATTTTTCCCGGAAATTTAAAAAATTGACTGGGATGACGCCATCAGAATACGCGCTTTCCATCCAAGCCCTTTCTGAACGGAATCCCCATATCGATTAGAATACTAAATGCCAATCAAAAACCATGCTGGAATTTCGCAATATTTTCCCTTACACCAAAGGCAGCATATGTTCGACCAAGGCTGCGGAATGAGCCGCTGCAGCTTTTTCAAAGGTGGGATAATCCATCTCGGCGCTGTCATCCGCTTTATCTGAAATGGCGCGGATGATCACAAATGGAATTT
Source organism: uncultured Lachnospiraceae bacterium (assembly GCA_951801955.1). Classification (GTDB taxonomy): domain Bacteria; phylum Bacillota; class Clostridia; order Lachnospirales; family Lachnospiraceae; genus Petralouisia. Next base: position 845 of record CATOOV010000006.1, on the reverse strand, counting down.
GATTCAGATAAGATGCATGCGCAATAGAAGCCCCCTCCATCTCTACGCAAAGCCCCTGGAAATTATTTATAATATTGTCCTTTACCTGCTTGTCGCTGATAAACTGGTCGCCGCTTACAATTCTCCCCTGATAGACACTAATTTCTGGATTGACCTCTTTACAGCAAGACAGTGCAATCTGAGCTAAATGCTCATCAGCCGGAAAGGCAAGGCAGCCAACTTGGGGAACTTCTCCCAAAGGATAACCAAACACCCGCACATCCACATCATGATAAAGTGCATCGGTAGAAACTACAATATCTCCAATATCAATTTCTTTTTTTAAAGAACCAGCCACACCAGTATTTATAATATGGCTTACGTGAAACAAATCAGCAAGAATCTGAGCGCAGAGCGCGGCATTTACCTTTCCGATTCCACTTTGCACAACCACCACTTCTGTCTGATTTAAAGTTCCCTCCAAAAACTCCATAGATGCTTTTTTTGTTCTTCCTCGAATCTCCATCTTCTCTTTCAAGGTTTCTACTTCCAATTCCATAGCACCAATAATTCCTATTTTTTTCATCACTTTACACCAAATTTCAATCCAACATTTGTTGATTTGAGATACAGGCACAGGAGATCAAAAGCCATGTGCCTGCCATTTTCCTTTCCTGAATTTTTCTTTCACCATGTCAAATGGGAGATTGCACTCCCACTGATACTTGTTGCACGCCGCCGTGAACTACCCATTGTCTAAAGCCAATGGGCTTCCTGCTTCTATGACCTCGCAACCTACTATCTCCACAGGCGTTAATTCGGGCTGCACCATCCCTATTTGTATTTTATTATCCTATGCTATTTGC